>NZ_JALJRJ010000001.1:507600-563702 GCF_024519755.1 Micromonospora sp. Mcm103 | reverse complement strand
GATCGCGGACGTCTGGCGGCAGGTGCTGCGCGTCGACCGGATCGGCATCCACGACAACTTCTTCCACCTGGGCGGCCACTCCCTGCTCGCCACCCGGGTCGCCATCCGGCTGCGCGCGGTCTTCGGCTGCGAGGTGGCCGTCCGCACCCTCTTCGAACAGCCCACCGTGGCGCGACTCGCGGTGGCAGTCGAGGACCGGCTGATGGCCGAGATCGCCGCGATGAGCGACGAGGACGTCGAGCAGGCACTGAAGGAGCAGCAGGCATGAGCACCATCCACGGCTTGGTCGAGGCGCAGGTCCGGCGTACCCCGGACGCGGTCGCCCTGGAGTTCGAGGGCGCGGAGCTGACCTACCGCGAGCTGGACCGGCGGGCGAACCGGCTCGCCCACGCCCTGCGCCGCCGCGGCGCCGGGCCCGAGACGGTCGTCGCCGTCGGCGCCCAGCGGTCCCTGGACCTGCTGGTCGTCCTGCTCGGCGTCCTCAAGAGCGGCGCGGCGTACCTGCCGCTGGACCTGGAGCTACCCACCGACCGGCTGACCTACATGGCCGGTCAGGCAGCCGGCGCGGTGGCAGTGGTCCGCGGCCCCGGCATGGACGTCGACCTGGGCCTGCCCGGCCTGCCGGAACTGACTGTCGCCGACACGGCCGGCGAGTCCGCCGAGCCGTGCGACGTCGCCGTGGACGAGCGCAACGCCTGCTACGTCATGTACACCTCCGGCTCGACCGGGCGGCCCAAGGGCGTCGTCGTCGAGCACCGGGGCGTGGTCAACCGGCTGCGCTGGGGCCAGCACGAGTACGGCATGACCTCCGACGAGCGGGTGCTCCAGAAGACCCCGTACGCCTTCGACGTGTCCGTGCACGAGCTGTTCTGGCCCCTGACCGTCGGCGCGCGGCTGATCCTCGCCCGGCCCGGCGGGCACCGGGACACCCGGTACCTGGTGGAGATCATCCGCAGCCGGGAGATCACCAGCGTGCACTTCATCCCCACCATGCTGGCGCTGTTCGCCGGCGAACCCGGCGTCGCCGGATGCCACAGCCTGCGCCGCATCCTCGCCAGCGGCGAGGCGCTCCCCACCGACCTGCAGAACCGGGTGCTGCGCGTCCTGCCCGACGTCGAACTGCACAACCTGTACGGCCCGACCGAGGCGTCCATCGAGGTCAGCGCCTGGGCCTGCCGGCCGGAGTGGACCGGGGCGAGCGTGCCGATCGGCGCGGCCGTCGACAACACCCAGCTGCACATCCTCGACCCCGAACTGCGTCCCGTGACCGGCGACGACCCGGGAGAGCTGTACCTCGCAGGTGTGCAGCTCGCACGCGGCTACGTCGGCCGGCCGGGCCTGACCGCCGAGCGTTTCCTGCCCGACCCGTACGGCGAGCCGGGCGGGCGGATGTACCGCAGCGGCGACCTGGCCGGCTGGCACCGCCCCGGCGTGGTCGACTACCTCGGCCGGGTCGACGAGCAGGTCAAGCTCGCCGGCAACCGGGTCGAACTGGGCGAGATCCAGGCGGTGCTCGACGACCAGCCCGGCGTACGCGCCTCAGTGGTGGTAGCCACCGGCGAGGCCGCCGAGAAGCGCCTCGTCGCCTACGTCGTCGGGGACCGTCTCGACGTCGGCGAGCTGCGGGACCGGCTGGCCGGACGGCTGCCCGGCTACATGGTGCCGTCGACGTTCGTGCCGCTGGCCGAGCTGCCGCTGACCCCGAGCGGCAAGCTGGACCGCAAGGCGCTGCCCGCACCGGACCGTCCGGAGATGGCCGTGGCGTACCGGGCCCCGGAGAACCCGGTCCAGGAACGCCTCGCCAAGGTCTGGACCGACGTGTTCGGCGTCGCCCGGGTCGGCGTCGACGACACGTTCTTCGCCCTCGGCGGGCACTCCCTGCTGGCCGTACGGCTGATCGCCCGCCTGCGCGAGGAACTGGGCGTGGAGGTGTCGCTGCGCGACCTGTTCGAAGGACTGACCGTGTCCGCCCTGGCCGAGACCGTCGCGGACGCGCCCGCCACCGACCCGGCGCCGGCACTGGTCGCCGGAGCCGACGACGCCCCGGCCGTGGCGTCGTTCGGCCAGGAGCGGCTGCTGTTCCTGCACCGCATCCACCCGGACAGCCCCAGCTACGTCATCCCGGTCGCCTGGCGGGTCGACGGGCACCTCGACGAGGACACGCTGCGCCGGGCCCTGCACCGGCTCGCCGCCCGGCACGACGCGCTGCGTACCCGCTTCGCCGGTGACACCCCGGTGGTGGACCCGGAGCCCACAGTCGCGCTGACCCGGCTCGACGCCGCCGCCTGGACCGACGAGGCGGCCGCCGCGCTGATCCGCGAGCCGTTCGACCTGGCGGCCGGGCCGCTGTGGCGCGCCACGCTGGTCCGCCTGCCCGGGCACGACGTGCTGCTGCTCGTGCTGCACCACCTGGTCGCCGACGGCTGGTCGCTCGGCGTCGTCGCGCGCGAGCTGGCCGAGTCGTACGCCGGCGCGACGCCGCCCGCGCCGCCGGTGCGCTACGCCGACTTCGCCCGCTGGCAGCGCGCCGACCTCCGCCCGGACCGCGTCGCCGCCGAACTGGACTGGTGGCGCGACACGCTCGACGGCGTACCCGCGCTGGAGCTGCCCACCGACCGGCCCCGGCCGGCGGTGCTCGGCGCGGACGGCGCCACCCACCGCTTCGCGCTGCCGCACGACGCGCTGCCCCGGCTCGCCGCGCTGGCCCGGGAGCAGCGGACCACAGTGCACACGGTCCTGCTGGCCGCGTTCCAGGCGCTGCTCGGACGGTGGAGCGGCCAGCACGACTTCGCCGTCGGCACCCCGGTCGCCGGCCGGACACGCGGCGAGCTGGAGAACGTCGTCGGCTTCTTCGTCAACACGCTCGCGGTCCGCGCCGACCTGACCGGCGACCCCACGCTGGCCGAGCTGGTCGGGCGGGTCCGCGCGGCCACCCTGGGCGCCTACGACCACCAGGACGTGCCGTTCGAGCAGGTGGTCGCGCAGCTGCGGCCCGAGCGGGACCTCAGCCGCACCCCGGTCTACCAGACCATGTTCGCGCTGCGGGACACTGCGGTGACCGCGCTGCGGCTGCCCGGGCGGACCGTGACCGAGCTGCCGCTGGGCTGGCGCACCGCCAAGTTCGACCTCACCCTCTTCGTCGACCAGGCACCCGACGGCACCCTCACCGGCCTGTTCGAGTACGCCACCGACCTGTTCACCCCGGCCACCGTGGAGCGTCTCGCCGGCGCGTACGCCCGGCTGCTCGACGCGCTGGCCGACGACCCCGGCGTCCGGCTCGGTGACTGGCCGGCCGTCGACCCCGCCGAGTGGGACGCGCTGCGCGCGGCGGGCACCGCCGCGACACCGGAGCTGCCTGCCCGGCCGCTGCACCACCTCGTCGCCGACCGGGTCGCCACCGGCGGCGACCGTCCCGCGGTGGTCGACGGCCCGGTCGTCTGGACGTACGCCGAACTGGACCGGCAGGCGAACCGGCTGGCCCACCACCTGATCGCCCTCGGCGTGGGCCCGGAGACCGTGGTGGCGGTCAGCCTGCCCCGCGGCGCCGGCCTGGTCCGCGCGCAGCTCGCCGTGCTCCGGGCCGGCGGCGCCTACCTGCCGCTGGACGCCGACCAGCCGGCCGGGCGCAGCCGGCACATGATCGCCGACACCGGCGCCACGGTGCTTGTCACCGCCGACGGCCACCACGACGGCGCGGGCCTGGGCTGCCGCGTCGTGGACCTGGTCCGCGACGCCGCCGAGGTGGACCGGCGGCCGGCGACCGACCCGGCGATCCCGGTCGACCCGGAGCAGCTCGGCTACGTCGTCTACACCTCCGGCTCCACCGGCCGCCCCAAGGGCATCGGGATCACCCACCGCGGTCTGGTCCGCACCGTCCACGACGGCGGGTACCTGACCCTCGGGCCGGACGACCGGGTGGCCTTCGCCGCCAACCCGGTCTTCGACGCGGCCACCTTCGAGGTGTGGGCCACCCTGGTCGCCGGTGCGACGCTCGTGGTCACCCCGCCCGACGTGGCGCTGTCCACCGCCGCCCTGGCCGCGCACCTGGCGCGGCACCGGGTCACCACGCTGTTCCTCACCACCGCGCTGTTCCACCAGGTCGCCCGGGAACGCCCGGACGTCCTGGGCGGCCTGCGGCACGTGCTGTTCGGCGGGGAGGCCGCCGACCCGGCCGCGGTGGACGGCCTGCTCGCCCACGGCGGCCCCGGCCGGCTGCTGCACATGTACGGCCCGGCCGAGTCCACCACCTTCGGCACCTGGCACCCGGTCACCGCGCCGGCCGGCGCGGGCAGCGTCCCGATCGGCCGGCCGATGCACCACACCACCGCGTACGTGGTGGACCCGGCGCTGCGGCCCGTCCCGGTCGGGGTGGTCGGTGAGCTGCTGCTCGGCGGCGCCGGGCTGGCCCGCGGGTACGTCGGCGCGCCCGCCCGCACCGCCGAGCGGTTCCTGCCGGACCCGTTCGGCGCGCCCGGTGGCCGGGTCTACCGCACCGGTGACCTGGTGCGCTGGACCGCCGACGGGGTGCTGGAGTTCGTCGGCCGGGCCGACGGCCAGGTGAAGGTCCGCGGATTCCGGGTCGAGCCCGGCGAGATCGAGACGGCGGTCCGCCGCCACCCGGCGGTCCACGACGCGGTGGTGCTCGCCCGTCCCGACCGGGCCGGCGTGCTCAGCCTGGTCGCGTACGTCGCCGCCGACCCGGCGGAACTGGGTGACCTGCGGGCCCACCTCGGACGGACGCTGCCGGCGTACCTGGTGCCGGCCGCCGTGGTGGTCCTCGACGAGCTGCCGCTGACCCGCAACGGCAAGGTCGACCGGGCCGCCCTGCCCGAACCGTCGTACGCCGCCGGCGCGGGCCGCCGCGAACCGGCCACGGAACTGGAGCGGCACCTCGCGGAGATCTTCACCGAGGTGCTGGGCGTCGCCGACCCGGGCATGGACGACGACTTCTTCGCCCTCGGCGGGCACTCGCTGCTGGCCATCAAGGTGGTCGGCGCGGTCGCCGCCCGCACCGGCCGGGAACTCACCTTCCGGGACCTGTTCACCGCCCGCAGCATCGCCGGGCTGGCCCGCCTGCTCGACGACGCCGAGCCGCTCGTCACCCCGATCGGCAGGGGCTCCGCCACCACCGGGCTGCCCGTCTCCTTCGGGCAGGAACGGCTGGTCTTCCTCGACCGGCTGGAGGGCGCCGGTCCGGCGTACACGATCCCGCTGGCCTGGCGGCTGACCGGACCGCTGGACGCCGGCCGGCTGGCCGCCGCGCTCGACGCGCTCGTCGACCGGCACGAGTCGCTGCGTACCCGGTTCACGCTCGCCGACGGCGTGGTCCGCCAGGACGTGGTGCCCGGCTGGGACGGCCTGGACCGGCGCGTCGCCGCCACCGAGGCCGAGGCGGCGGACGCGCTGGCCCGGGAGGCCCGGCGGCCGTTCACGCTGACCACCGGGCCGCTGTTCCGGGCCGTGCTGTGGCGCGCCGGTGACGTCCACCTGCTGCTGCTCGCCATGCACCACGCCGTCTCCGACGGCTGGTCGGCGGCGGTGCTGGTCCGAGAGCTGGAGGCCGGGTACGACGGGACCGCAGTGCCCCGGCCGCCGGTCCGCTACGCCGACTTCGCCGCCTGGCAGCGGCAGCGGCTCGCCGGTGACCGGCTGCGCGGGGAACTGTCCCACTGGCGGCAGCGGCTGGCCGGCCTGCCGACGCTGGAACTGCCCACCGACCGCCCTCGGCCTGCGGTGCGCGACGGCGCCGGCGCGAGCGTCGGCTTCCACGTCGCGCCGGACACCGTGGCCGCGCTGGAACGGCTCGGCGCCGCGCACGGCGCCACGCTGTTCATGACGCTGCTCGCCGCCTACCAGGTGCTGCTGGGCCGGTGGAGCGGCCAGACCGACTTCGCGGTCGGCACACCGGTGGCCGGGCGGGACCGGCCGGAGGTCCGCGACGTGGTCGGGTTCTTCCTCAACACGCTCGTGCTGCGGGCGGACCTGACCGGCCGCCCCACCTTCACCGAGCTGCTCGGCCGGGTCCGCGACGACGCGCTGGCCGCGTACGAGCATCAGGAGCTGCCGTTCGGGCGGCTCGTCGAGGAGCTGAGCCCGGACCGGGACCTGAGCCGTTCGCCGCTGTTCCAGGCGCTGTTCAGCTACAACGACTGGACGCTTGACACGCTGCGGCTCGGGTCCGCCGCCGGCGCCGCCCACCCGGTCGACCGGGGCGCGGCGAAGCTCGACCTGACCCTGGAGCTGGTGCACGGCCCGGACGGGCTGACCGGCTCGCTGGACTACACCACGGACATCTTCGACGCGGACACGATCCGGCGGATGGCCGGGGCGTACCAGCTGGTGCTGCGGGCCGTGGCCGCCGACCCGGCGGCCGCGATCGGCGACCTGCCGCTGGCCGACCCGGTCGCGCCGACGGCGGTGACCAGGCCGGCCGCGCCGTTCCGGTCGCTGCCCGACCGCATCGCCGACCAGGTACGCGCCACCCCGGACGCCACCGCGCTGGTCGGCCCCGGCGGCGAGCTGACCTACGCGGAGCTGGACCGGCGCGCCGACCAGCTGGCCCACCACCTGCGCACGCGGGGCGTCGGCCCGGAGGACCGGGTCGGCCTGCGGCTGCCCCGCGGCGTCGACACGGTGGTCGCCGTGCTCGGCGTCTGGAAGGCCGGGGCGGCGTTCGTCGGACTCGACCCGGACCTGCCGCCGCGCCGCCTGGCGCAACTCGCCGACGACGCCGGGGTACGGCTGGTCCTCGACCCGGAGACGCTGGCCCGGAGCCGGGCCGACGTCCTGCCGGCCGACCCGCCGGCCGTCGCCGTCGACCCGGCCCGGCTCGCCTACCTGGTCTACACCTCCGGATCCACCGGACGACCCAAGGGTGTGCTGGCCGAGCACGGCGCGGTCACCGCGTACCTCGACACCATCCTGGCGCACTACCGGCTGGGCGCCGACGACGTCGTCCTGCAACGGGCCTCGCCCGCCTTCGACGCGTTCCTGCGCGACTGCGTCGGGCCGCTCACCGTCGGCGCGACGGTCCTGATCGCCGAACGGTCCGACCTGTCCACGATCGCCACCGACCTGCCCGGCCGGCCCGCGCCGACCGCGCTGCTGAGCATGGTCCCGTCGCTGCTGCACCAGCTCCTCGACACCGGTGACGTCGCCGCGGCGACGCTGCCCGCGCTGCGGCTGCTGGTGCTCAGCGGCGAGCCGTGCACCCCGGAGCTGCTCGCCAAGGTGCACACCGCGCTGCCCGCGCTGCGCCGGGTCGTCAACCAGTACGGCCCCACCGAGGCCACAGTCACCACCACTGTCGCCGACCTCGACCCGGGGACGCCGCACGAGTCGGTCACCATCGGCGTGCCGATGCCCGGCACGTACGTGCGGGTGCTCGACGAGGCGATGCGCCCGGTGCCGGTGGGCGTCTTCGGCGAGGTGCACATCGGCGGCACCGGGGT
Source organism: Micromonospora sp. Mcm103 (assembly GCF_024519755.1). NCBI lineage: Bacteria > Bacillati > Actinomycetota > Actinomycetes > Micromonosporales > Micromonosporaceae > Micromonospora > Micromonospora sp. Mcm103. The sequence continues at coordinate 556,251 of NZ_JALJRJ010000001.1, read as the reverse complement.
CAGCCGCGGCTACCGCAACCGGCCCGGCCTGACCGCGGCGGCGTACCTGCCGGACCCGGCCGGACCGCCCGGCGCGCGGATGTACCGCACCGGCGACGCGGCCCGCCTGCTGGCGGACGGGACGCTGGAGTTCCGGGGCCGGCTGGACCGGCAGGTCAAGGTACGCGGCGTCCGGGTCGAACCGGCCGAGGTGGAGGCCGCCCTGGCCGCTCACCCCGGGGTCGGCGCGGCGGCCGTGGTGGCCCGCCCGGACGGACCGGACGGCTGGCGGCTCGCCGGCTACGCCCAGCGGATCCCGGGCGGCGGCGTCACCGAGGCGGACCTGCGCCGCCACCTGGAGGACCGCCTGCCGTACGCGATGATCCCGGCCGAGCTGCTGGTCCTCGACGCCCTGCCGCTGCTCGGAAACGGCAAGGTCGACCGGGCGGCGCTGCCGGAGATCCGGGTCGAGCGGCCCGCCGTGGACCGGGTGGCCCCGCGCACCGACACCGAGCGGGTCGTCGCCGAGATCTGGGCCGAGCTGCTGGACCGGCCCGACATCGGCGTCGAGGACGACTTCTTCGCCCTCGGCGGCCACTCGCTCACCGCCCTGCGCGTCATCTCCCGGCTGCGCGACCGGCTGGCCGCCCCGATCACCCTGCGCGCCTTCTTCGAAGCCCGCACCATCGCCCGGCTCGCCCGGAAACTGGAGGAGACCCGATGACCGCCCTCACCCCCGCCCAGCACGAGCTGCTCCGCCGGCGGCTCGCCGGAGCGGCTCCCGCGACCGCCCCGGCCGGGATCACCCGGGGCAGCGGCACCCGTGACCTGCCGGTCTCCTTCGGACAGGAACGCCTGGTCTTCCTCGACCGGCTCGACGGCGCCGGCGCGGCGTACACCATCCCGGTCGCGTGGCGGCTCACCGGGCCGCTGGACCGGGAGCGGCTCGACGCGGCGTTCGCGGCCCTGGTCCGGCGGCACGAGTCCCTGCGCACCCGGTTCACCGTCGTCGACGGGGTGGTCCGGCAGGACATCGTGGACGGCTGGGCGGGCGTCGACTGGCGGGTCGCCACCGACGCCGCCGAGGTCGCCGCCGCGGCCCGGGCGGCGGCGGGGGAGCCGTTCGACCTGGAGACCGGCCCGCTGTTCCGGGTCACCGGGTGGCGGCTCACGCCCACCGACCACGTGGTGCTGCTGACCCTGCACCACATCGTCGCCGACGGCTGGTCGATGGGCGTGCTGGTCCGCGACCTGGAGGCGTTCTACACCGGCGACCCGTCGCCCGAGCCACCGGTGCGGTACGCCGACTACGCGGCCTGGCAGCGCCGCACCGCCACCGAGCAGCGGGTGGAGCGGGACCTCGCGTACTGGGCCGACCGGCTGGCCGGGCTGCCGCCGCTGGCGCTGCCCACCGACGGCGACCGCCCGGCCGGACGCTCCACCGCCGGGGCCACCTGCGACTTCACCGTCGGGCCGGAGCTGGTGACCGCGCTGGAGCAACTCGCCAAGGAGCGCGGCGCCACCCTGTACATGGTCCTGCTGGCGGCGTTCGAGGTGCTGCTGTCCCGGCTCTGCGGGCAGGTCGACTTCGGTGTCGGCACCCCGGTCGCCGGCCGGACCCGGCCGGAGGTCGAACAGGTCGTCGGCTTCTTCGTGAACACGCTCGTGCTGCGGGCCGACCTGGCCGGGAACCCGTCCTTCGGTGACCTGCTCGACCGGGTCCGCGCCGACGCCCTCGGCGCGTACGACCACCAGGAGACGCCGTTCGAGCGGGTCGTCGACTGGGTCGGCGCGGACCGCAGCCTCGACCGCACACCCCTGTTCCAGGCCATGTTCAGCCTCGACGACGACGCCGACGACCGCCCGGTACGCCTCGGCGCGGTCAGCGGCGCGCGGTTCGACCTGGACCTCGACGCGGTCAAGTTCGACCTCATGCTGCAGACCGCGCGCCGCCCCGACGGGCTGGCCGCCGCCTTCTTCCACCGGGCGGACCTGTGGCGCCCGGAGACCACGCGGCGCTGGGCGGGGCAGTACCTGCGGCTGCTGGAACAGGCGGTCGCCCACCCGGACACCCCGCTGGCCGAGCTGGACCTGCTGCCCGCCGACGAACGGCACCTGATCGCCGGCTGGACCGCCCCGGTCCGCGCGTACCCCTCGCCGGACCTGCTGCACGAGCGGTTCGCCCGCCACGTGGCCGCCGACCCGCACCGGGTCGCGGTGGTGGCGGGGGAGCAGCGGGTCGACTACGCCGGCCTGAACGCGCGGGCGAACCAGCTCGCGCACCGGCTCCGCGCGGCCGGCGTCGGGCCGGAGACGACTGTGGCGCTCTGCGTGCGCCGCGACGCCGACCTGGCCGTCGGCATCCTCGGCATCCTCAAGGCCGGCGGGACGTACGTGCCGCTGGACCCGGAGCACCCGCGGGACCGGCTCGCGTACGTGGTCGCCGACGCGAGCGTACGCCTGGCCGTCGTCTCACCGGACCTCGCCGACCGGGTGCCGGTGGCGCCGGCCGGGGTGCTGCGCCTGGACACGCTCGACGGTGAGCCGACGACGGATCCCGAGCCGGTCACCGACGCCGACCACCTCGCGTACGTCATCTACACCTCCGGCTCCACCGGCCGGCCCAAGGGCGTGGGCGTCGCGCACCGGCAGGTGGTCCGCCTCCTCGACTCCTGCGTGGACGCGCTGGACCTGCCGCCGGGCGGGGTGTGGAGCCTGTTCCACTCGTACGCCTTCGACTTCTCGGTCTGGGAGCTGTGGGGCGCGCTGACCCGGGGCGGCACCGTCGTGCTGGTCGACCGGGACACCGCCCGCGACCCGGAGCGCTTCGCCGGCCTGCTGGCGCGGGAACGCGTGACGATGCTCAGCCAGACCCCGGGAGCGTTCCGCAACCTGCGCGCGGCGCTCGGCGACCGGCCGCTGGCCGGCCTCGGCGTGCGGCACGTGGTGCTGGGCGGCGAGAAGCTCGACCTGCCCGAGCTGGACGGCTGGCTGGACGGCCCGGGCGCCGGGGTGCGGCTGGTGAACATGTACGGCATCACCGAGACCACAGTGCACGTCACCCACCGCCTGGTCACCGCCGCGGACCTGACCGGCGACGCCGTCTCCCCGATCGGGCGGGCGCTCGGCGACCTGACCGTGCACGTGCTGGACCGGCACCTGCGGCCGGTCCCGATCGGGGCCACCGGCGAGATGTACGTCGGCGGCGCCGGACTGGCCCGCGGCTATCTGGGCCGGCCGGGGCTGACCGCGGAGCGGTTCGTGCCGGACCCGTTCTCCGCCGTCCCGGGGGCGCGGCTCTACCGCACCGGCGACCGGGCCCGCCACCTGCCCGGCGGCGAACTGGAGTACCGGGGACGCGCCGACGACCAGGTGAAGATCCGGGGGCACCGGATCGAGCTGGGCGAGGTGGAGGCCGCGCTGCTGCGTCATCCCGCCGTCGCGCAGGCCGCCGTGGTGGCCCGGGGCGCCCGCAGCGGCGAGCACCGGCTGCACGCGTACCTGGTGGTCGGTGCCGGGCTGACCGGTGAGGAGCTGCGGCGCTGGCTGCGCGACCGGCTGCCCGAGGCGATGGTGCCCGCCACGTTCACCGTGCTGCCGGCGCTGCCGCTGACCGCGAACGGCAAGGTGGACCGGCGGGCGCTGCCCGACGCCGACGGTCCGGCGCTGGACGCCACCCGTGAGCACGTCCCGCCGGCCACCCCCACCGAGCGGGCGCTGGCCGAGGTGTGGTGCGCCGCCCTCGGGGTGGACCGGGTCGGCGTCACCGACCGCTTCTTCGACCTCGGCGGTGACTCGATCCTCGCGCTGCGGGTGGTGGGGCTCGCCGAGCGGCGCGGTCTCACCGTGGCGCTGCGTGACGTCTTCGCCCACCAGGCGCTCGGCGAGCTGGCCCGGGCGGTCGACGCCACCGCCGACGGCGACTCCGCCGTGGCCGGGCCGGTGGAGCCGTTCGCGATGGTCGCGCCGGCCGACCGGGACCGGCTGCCCGCCGGCCTGGCGGACGCGTATCCGCTGACCCGGATGCAGCAGGGCATGCTCTACGAGCTGCTCGCCGACGCCGGCAAGGGCGCGTACCACAACGTGACCAGCTTCCGGGTGCAGGAGCCGGCCGGGTTCGACGCCGCCGCCATGCAGGCCGCTGCGGACGCGGTGGTCGACCGGTACGAGATCCTGCGCACCGGCTTCGACTGGAGCTCCTACGAGGAGCCGCTGCAACTGGTGCACGAGCGGGCCGCGCTGCCGGTCGGGGTGAACGACCTGCGCGGCCTGACCGGTGCGGAGCAGGCCCGGCGGGTCCGGGAGTACCTGCACAGCGAGTCGGTGCGCTGGTTCGAACTGGCCGAGCCGCCGCTGATCCGGCTGCACGTGCACGTGCTGAACGACGCCGAGTACCGGCTCACCATCACCGACTGCCACGCCGTCCTGGACGGCTGGAGCCTGACCTCGCTCATCGCCGAGCTGGTCGACCGGCACCGCCGCGCGGTCACCGGCGCGGGCCCGGAGCCGGCGGCCGGTCCGGTGCCGCGCTTCGCCGAGTACGTGGCGCTGGAACGCGCCGCGGTGGACGACCCGGCGGCCCGGGCGTTCTGGGACGACATGGTGGAGCGGTTCCCGCCGGTACGGGTGCCCCGCTCGGTCGGCGCGGCGCCCGCCGACAAGTCGACGTGCGAGGTGGTACGCGACTACGCGCACCTGCGCGACGGCATCGACGCGCTGGCCGCCCGCGCCGGGGTGCCCCGCAAGACGGTCCTGTTCACCGCCTACTACCACCTGATGGGCCAGCTCGCCGACGGCGAGGCGTACTCGACCGGCTTCGCCACGAACGGGCGGCCCGAGCGGGCCGGCGCGGAGGGCATGCGCGGCCTGTTCCTCAACGTGGTGCCCTTCGGCGTCCGGTCGTCCGCGACGACCTGGCTGGGGCTGCTCCGGGACGTGTTCGCCGCCGAACGGGACCTGCTGCCGCACCGCCGGTTCCCGCTCGCCGAGGTGCAGCGTGGCCGGTGGGCCGGTGAGGTGCTCGTCGACACCGCCTTCAACTACGTGCACTTCCACGCGCTGGGCAGCGAGCACAAGCAGGAGATCGAGGAGATCGCCCGGACCAACTTCGGGCTGATGGTCACCACCGGCCCGCAGGGCGTGTCCGTCGAGGCCGACGCCGGGCGGATGGCACCGGGGGAGGTGGAGCGGATCGCCGACGCGTACTGCGCGCTGCTGGCCGCGATGGTCGCCGACCCGCAGGCGGCGCCGGGCGTACCGGCCGCCGACGGCGCGACCCGGACCCCGGCCGCGGCCGCCGGGGCGGACCCGCGCAGCGTGGTCGACGTGCTGGCCGCCCGGGTCGCCGCCGGGCCGGAGCGGGTCGCGCTGGCCCTCGACGGGACGACGCTGAGCTACGCCGAGCTGGATGCGCGCGCCAACCGCGTCGCGCACCACCTGCGGCGGCACGGCGCCGGTCCGGAGCGGGTCGTCGGGCTCTGCGCGGAACGCTCGGTGGACCTGATCGTCGGCATGCTCGGCATCCTCAAGTCCGGCGCGGCGTACCTGCCGCTGGACCCGCGCGACCCGCGCGCCCGGCTGGAGCTGCTCGCGGCGGACGCCGGGGTGGACCTGGTGCTGGCGCAGCCGGCCTGGCGGCACCTGGTGCCGGCCGGGGCCGTGGTCACGCTGGCCGAGGAGACGTTCGCCGGGGAGCCGGCCGGGCCGCCGGCGCCGGGGCCGGACGCCGACAACGTGGCCTGCGTGCTCTACACCTCCGGTTCCACCGGACGGCCCAAGGGCATCGCGGTGACCCACCGGGCGATAGTGGACTCGTTGCTGGGGCAGGACTTCGCCCACCTCGGCCCGGACGAGACGGTGCTGCACCTGAGCAGCGTCAACTGGGACGCGGCGCTGTTCGAGATCTTCGGCCCGCTGCTGCACGGCGGCACCTGCGCGCTCTATCCGGCGCAACCGCTCACCCCGGCCGGCATCGTGGCCGCGATCCGCCGGCACGGCGTGACCACCGCGTTCCTCACCACCACCCTGTTCAACCTGGCGGTCGAGCAGGTGCCGGCGGAGCTCGGCGAGCTGCGGCAGATCGTCTTCGGTGGGGAGGCGGCGTCCGCGCCGCACTGCCGGGACCTGGCCGCGCGCTGGCCGCACCTGCGCCTGGTGAACGGGTACGGCCCGGTCGAGACGATCTTCGTCGTCACCGCGCACCAGGTCCGTGACCTGCCGGCGGACGCGGTCAGCGTGCCGATCGGCCGGCCGCTGGCCCGGACCACGGTGCTGGTGCTCGACGACGCGCTGCGCCCGGCGCCGGTCGGCGTGGCCGGCGAGATCTACCTGGGCGGCGACGCGCTGGCGCGCGGCTACCTCGGGCAGCCGGGGCTGACCGCCGACCGGTTCGTGCCGGACCCGGCCGGTGGCGGGCGGCGGCTCTACCGCACCGGCGACCGGGGACGCCTGCGGGCCGACGGCACGCTGGACTTCGGCGGGCGGGTCGACGGACAGGTCAAGATCCGCGGCCGGCGCATCGAGCTCGGCGAGATCGAGGCGGCGCTGTCGGCGCGTCCCGACGTGGCGATGGCGGCGGTGGCCGCCCGCGCCGACGAGCCCGGCGACGCCCGGCTCGTCGCGTACCTGGTGCCGGTTGCCGGGCTGGACCTGCCCGAGGCCGACGTGCTGCGCCGCTGGCTGCGCGAGCGGCTGCCCGCCTACCTGGTGCCGTCCGCGTTCGTCGCGCTGGACGCGCTGCCGGTGACCGGCAACGGCAAGCTCGACCGGGCCGCGCTGCCGGAGCCGACGGCGGCGCCGGAACGCCCGTACGTGGAGCCGCGCACCGAGGTCGAGGCGACGCTGGCGAAGCTGTGGGCGGAGACGCTGCGGCTGGACCGGGTCGGCGTGCACGACGACTTCTTCGACCTCGGCGGGCATTCGCTGGCCATCGTGCGGCTCGCCGCCCGCGCCTGCGACCTGGGCCTGCCGGTCGGGGTGGCGGACCTGGTCGAGCATCCGACCGTCGCGGCGCTGGCCACCGCGATCGCCGCCCGCGACCGCGGCCCGGAAGGAGCGGCGGTACGGCACGAGGGCGGCGTGGTGGTGACCCTGCGCGACGGCGACCCCGGCCTGCGTCCCCTGTGGTGCGTGCACCCCAGCGGCGGCAGCGTCGCCTGGTACCTGCCGCTGGCGCAGGCGCTGCCCGCCGGCCGGCCGGTGCGCGGCCTCCAGGCCCGGGGCATCGACGGCGGCGTCGACGCCGACACGATGACCGGTCTCGCCGACGACTACCTGCGCGAGCTGCGCGCGCACCAGCCGCACGGCCCGTACGCGCTGCTCGGCTGGTCGATGGGCGCCAACATCGCCCAGGAGATGGCGATCCGGCTGACCGCCGCCGGCGAGCGGGTGGACGTCCTCCTGCTGCTCGAACCGGCGGTGCCGGACGAGACCGGCATGTTCGCCGTCACCGAGGCGCTGGACCTGCTCGACCGGGCGGTCGCGATGCGCGCGGCGATCCGGGAGCTGACACCGGGCACCCCGGCCCGGCTCAGCCAGGAGCGCGAGCTGGTGGCCACCCTGCTGGCGGCCGGCGTCGACGAGTCCGAGGCGGCGCTGGGCGCCGACTGGCCGGTGGCGATGTGGACGGCGCTGCTCCGCGCCGCCGCCGGCTACCGCCCGCAGCCCTACCGCGGGCCCGCGCACCTGCTGGTCACCGCCGAGGCGGCCACCGCCGGACCGGGCCGCCCCTCGGTGGTCGCCGGGGAGAACGGGTCCGCCTACGAGCGGCGCTGCCGGGAGATGTTCCCGGACGCGCTCACCGTCCACCACCTGCCCGGCACCCACCGGAGCATGGTCACCGAACCGGGCGTGGCGGCCGTCGCCGCCCTCGCCGCCGAGCTGCTGGAGCGTACGGCATGAGCACCGCGATCCTGACCGACCGTTACCTGCTGGACGACGACCTCGTCGCCGACCCGTACCCGTACCTGGCCGCGCTGCGGGCCGCCGAACCGGTGCACTGGAGCCCGGTGCACCGGGCCTGGCTGGTCACCGGATACGAGCCCGCCACGGCCTGCTACACGATGCCGGAGATCTCCGCGGACCGGATCAGCCCGATGCTGGCCCAGACGCCGCTGGAGCTGCTCAGCCCCGAGGCGGCCCGGGCGTTCTCCATCATGGCCGGCTGGATGGTCTTCGTGGACCCGCCCGAGCACCGCCGGCTGCGCAGCGTCTTCCGGGGCGCGTTCGGGGCCCGGCAGGTGCGCCGCAACCGCCCGATGGTGCAGGAGGCGGTGAGCCGGCTGGCCGCCCGAGCCGGAGGCGGCGAGGGTGCCATCGACCTGGTGGCCGACTTCGCCCGCCCGCTCCCGGCGACCGTCGCGGCGGCCTGGATGGGCGTACCGGCCGAGGACACCGCGATGTTCCAGCGCTGGGCGATCGAGGTGGGCGACCTGGCCCTGGGCTCGGTGCAGTCGCCGGAGGAGCACGAGCGCTCGCAGCAGGCGCTGCTGGACCTCTTCGACTACCTGCGGGTGCTGGTGCGGGCCCGGCGGGCCGCGCCCCGCGAGGACCTGATCAGCGCGGCGCTCGCCAACGGCCTGGTGGGCGAGTCGGTGAGCGAGGACGAGTTCGTCGCCATGCTCACCCACGTGGCGTTCGCCGGTGGCGAGACCACCAGCAACCTGATCGCGGTCGGCACCTGGAACCTGCTGCGCCACCCCGGCCAGCTCGCCCTGCTGCGGGCCGAACCGGAGCTGGCCGCGCTGGCCGTGGAGGAGCTGCTGCGCTTCGACGGGCCGTCCAAGATGTCCATCCGGCACGTCAAGGACGACGTCGAGCTGGCCGGGCAGCGGCTGCGCGCCGGCCAGCGGCTCTACGTGGTCACCGCCGGGGCGAACCGGGATCCGTCCCGCTTCGACCGCCCGGACGAGCTGGACCTGCGCCGGCACCCGAACCCGCACCTGGGTTTCGGGCAGGGCGGGCACTTCTGCCTGGGCGCCCCGCTGGCCCGGCTGGTCGCCGGCGCCGCGCTGACCGACCTGCTGGCCGCGGCGCCCGGCCTGGCGCTCGCCGGCACCGAGGTGCGGTGGCAGCCGTCGCTGCTCAACCGCAGCCTCGCCGCGCTGCCGGTCCGGCTCTGACACCGCGGGCCACCCGGGCCCGCGCCGCACACCCCCCGGCCGCCCGGCCGGGATCCGTCCCAACCGAGGAACCGAACGAGAAGGAGAACGGCGATGGCCGTCGACGACGATGACCGCACCTACCGCGTCGTGATGAACCACGAGGAGCAGTACTCGATCTGGTTCGCCGACCGCGAGCTGCCGGCGGGCTGGACCGCCACCGGCTTCGAGGGCAACCGCGCGGACTGCCTCGCCCACATCGACGAGGTGTGGACCGACATGCGTCCGAAGAGCCTGCGCGAGCGGATGGCCGCCGCGCAGGGCTGAACCGCCCACCGGCCGGGGCGGGTCCGCACGGATCCGTCCCGGCCCGGCCGCCGACCGGCGGCCACCCCTGTCCCATCCCGCTGACAACGAGGCGACGGTGATGAAGGTCTACTCCCACGAACGTCTGGCGCGGCTCGCCGGCGCGCGTGGCATGCCCGAGGAATACCTGCACGACCTGCGGGTCGTCTCCTCGGTGCTGCCGTTCAAGGTCAATCAGTACGTCGTGGACGAGCTCATCGACTGGTCCGCCGTCCCGGACGACCCCATCTTCCGGCTCACGTTCCCGCACCGGGACATGCTGCCGCCGGAGATCTTCGACCACCTGTCGGCGCTGCACCTGTCCGCCGCCGAGCCGGGTGTGATCCGCAAGGCGGCCCGCGACGCCCACGCCCGGCTCAACCCGAACCCGGGCGCCCAGCTCGAGGCGAACGTGCCGACGCACCGGGGACGCCGGCTGCTCGGCGTGCAGCACAAGTACGCCGAGACGGTGCTGGTCTTCCCGTCCCAGGGGCAGACCTGCCACTCCTACTGCGGCTACTGCTTCCGCTGGGCGCAGTTCGTCGGCAACGCCGAGATCCGGCAGGCCGCCTCGGACGTCGGCGACGTAATCGCGTACCTGGAGGAGAGCCGGGGCGTCACCGACGTCCTGTTCACCGGCGGCGACCCGATGATCATGAGCGCTGCGGTGCTGGAGCGCTGGGTGTCGCCCCTGCTGGACCCGGCCCTCGACCACATCCGCACGCTGCGCTTCGGCACCAAGGCGCTGTCGTACTGGCCGGCCCGGTTCACCACCGACCCGGACGCCGACGACCTGCTGCGCCTCTTCGAGCGGATCACCGCCGCCGGCCGGCACGTCGCGGTGATGGCCCACTTCTCCCACCCCCGGGAACTGGCCACCGACGAGGTCCGCCGGGCGATCGCCCGGATCCGGGCCACCGGTGCGGTGATCCGGGCACAGGCGCCGCTGATCGCGCACGTCAACGACCGGGCGGGGGACTGGGCCACGATGTGGCAGCGCCTGGTGGAACTGGGCGTGATCCCGTACTACATGTTCGTGGAACGTGACACCGGCGCCCGCAGCTACTTCAGCCTGCCGCTGACCCGGGCCTGGCAGATCTACACCGACGCCGTACGGTCGGTGTCCGGCCTGGCGCGGACGGCCCGGGGGCCGGTCATGTCGGCCGCCCCGGGCAAGGTGCTCGTGGACGGCGTCGTGCGCGTCGGCGGGACCGAGATGTTCAGCCTGCGTATGCTCCAGGCCCGCGACGCGGCCCACGTCGGCCGACAGTTCTTCGCCCGGCACGACCCGGCGGCCGAGTGGTTCGACGACCTGCGTCCCGCCCCCGGCTCCTGGTGGCCGGCATGACCGCCGCCGCCGAACCGGCCCTGACCGCGACCGACGAGGAACAGATGCCGACCGTCACCGATCCGCCGGTGACCGGGCCGGACCGCCCGGTCAGCCTCTGGCGCAACCGCGACTTCAACCTGCTCTGGATCAGCCAGTGCCTGTCCGACCTGGGCACGGCGATGTCGAACCTGGCGATGCCGCTGCTGGTGCTCTTCCTCACCGGCTCGGCCGCGCAGGCCGGTCTGGTCGGCAGCCTGGGGCTGCTCACCACGCTGGCCTGCCGGCTGCCCGCCGGCGTCGTGGCCGACAGGTTCTCCCGCCGTACGCTGCTCATCGTCTGCGACGTGGTCCGGCTGGTGGCGTACCTGGGGCTGGCCGGCGCGGTGCTCGCCGGGGTGGCCGGGCTGCCGATGATCATCGTGGTCACCGTTGTCGGCGCCGCGGCCAACGCGGTCTTCGGCACCGCGGAACACGCGGCGGTCCGCAACCTGGTGCCCGCCGAGCAGCTCACCACCGCTGTCGCGCGCAACGAGGCCCGCTCCTACGGAACTCAGCTCGCCGGGCCGCCGCTCGGTGGCCTGCTCTACGGGCTCGGCCGGTCCCTGCCGTTCGTCGGCAACGCCGTGTCCTATCTGCTCTCGCTGCTGGCGGTGCTGCTCATCCGCCGGCCGATGGAGCAGCCCCGCACCGAGCAGGCGCCGCAGTCCGGCGGCGCGGCGATGGCCGAGGGCATCCGGTTCGTGCTGGCCAACCCGTTCCTGCGGGCGCTGCTGGTGATCGCGGCGCCGCTGAACATGGCCTTCACCGGCATGATCTTCACGATCATCGTGGCCCTGGAGCGGGCCGGCACCGCCTCGGTGGTGGTCGGCCTGGCCAGCACGATCTTCGGTCTGGGCGGGTTCCTCGGCGCGCTGGCCGCGCCGGCGGTCCAGCGCTGGCTGCGGCTGCCGACCCTGGTGATCGTGCTGTGCTGGGCCACCACCGTCCTGATGGCGGCGAGCGCCCTGGTGCCGTCGAGCGTGCTCGCCGCGGTGCCGTTGGCGGCGGCGGTGTTCCTCGCGCCGACCGCCAACGCGGTGCTCTTCGGCTACCAGGCGGCGATCACGCCGGACCGGTTGCAGGGCCGGGTGGTCAGCGTCATCTTCCTGGCCGCCACCTCGGCCGCCGCCCTCGCCCCGGGACTGGCCGGGCTGCTGCTGGCCCGGTTCCCGGTGGCCGTGACCATGCTGGTCTTCGCCGGGCTCGTCGCGGTCTCGGCGGTGACCGCGACGCTGAGCAGCGGGATCCGGTCGATGAACACGCAGGAGTCGCCGTAACCGCACGGGCGCCCGCGGCCGGCGGCCCGCCGGGAGGCAGGATGGCCTCGGGCCGGCCGTCGGCCGGACGGAGGTGGGGGCGGCGTGATCGAGGGGTGGCACGGCTGGTTCGGCACGATCAACGGGGTCGTGCTGCTCACGGTGGCCGCGTGGCCGGCGGCGGCGCTGGTGGTGTGGGTGCTGGCCCGCCGGCGTGGCGGCGGCGGTCCGGCGTGGCGGCGGTCGCTGGCCGAGGTGGGCATCGTCTACGGGACCGTGCCGTGGGTCTGGATGATCATGTTGCCGGGCGACGGCGCCGGTGTGGTCCCCGGCCGGGTGAGCCTGGTGCCGCTGCGGGACCTGCTCACCGTCCTCGCGGGCGGGCCGCTGACGGTGACGGTCCAGATCGTCGGCAACCTGCTGGTGTTCGCGGCGCTCGGGTTCTTCGGCCCGCTGCGGTTCGCGGCGCTGGCGTCGGTGCCGCGGATCCTGGTGCTCGCGGCCGGCTGCTCGGTCCTGGTCGAGGTCGCGCAGTACGCCCTGCGGCTGGACCGGGTGTCCTCGGTGGACGACGTCCTGCTCAACACCGCCGGCGCCGGCCTGGCCGCGCTGGCGTCGCGCCGCTGGTGGCGTGCACCGGCCGAGTCGTCACCGGTCGCGACCGGCCCGGCGCCGGTTCGCTGAGCGGGCGCGGCCCGGACGGGCGGGACGCACGACGGGCCGGACCCGCAGGCCCGGCCCGTCGCGTGCGTCAGGTCGACGCGGTCATCGTCCGCTCAGCAGATCTTCTTGGCCGCAGCGGTGGTGGCGCCGCCGTGCTCGTACGAGACGAGCAGCGAGGTGCCGGCCGGGAGCGCCCCGGTCAGCGGCAGGACGAGGGTGCCGTCCTTCCGCAGCTCGGCCTTGGCCTCCGCCACGACCCGGGTGCCGTCCCAGAGGAAGGCCCGGGCGGTGCCGGCCTTCTTCACCTGGAGCTGCACGGACACCTTGCTCGCGGTGCGGGTGACCTTCTTGATCTTCACCGTGTTGTCCGCCAGCTTGGCGTAACCACCCGGCGCCACCCCGTCCGAGACGGACTGCAGGAGGGTCTGCGGCGAGTCCACGCTCTGCGCCGCGGTGTCCGGCATGATCGGAGCCTTCGGCGCCGACGGCTTCGCCGCCAGGGCCGGCAGCGTCGCGTTGCCCCAGCGCCACGGGTCGGCCCGTACGCCGCTCCAGGTCGACCAGCCGACCCGGGTCTGCGCGGTCAGATCCTGCGTGTCCGAGTCGTTGACCAGGATGTTCAGACCCATCCGGTTCGGGTCGATGGTGTCCGGCAGCACGCTGAACGGGATCTTGACCTCGATCCGGTAACCCGTGTACGGGTTGCTGGTCACCACGGAGGCGATCTCCACACCCGGAGCGGTCTCCGGGCCGCCCTGGTGGTTGTCCCGCTCCCGGGCGAAGCACGGCGGGTTCCCGTTGGCCGGGTCGTTCGTGGCCGGGAAGAGCGCCATGTTGAACACCGTGGAGGTGTTCGCCGAGGTGCCGCGCGGGTCGATGCCGAACTCGATGTTGTCGTTACGCCGCGGACGCTTGCAGTCCTCCGGCGGCAGGACGGTGCCGAGCACGTCATCGGTGATGTTGAAGATGGCGTACAGGGCGTCGTCGGTGTGGGTGAGCTGGGCGGTGCCGGAGATGTCCGACGCCGGGGCGGCGGTGCCCTCCCAGCGGGTCGAGATGTCGATGACCTCGCCGGTGTACTCGTGGTCGTGACCGTGGCCGTCCACCGTCGGCGCGGTGGCGGCCTTCGGGATCGTGGTGACCGGGACCAGGTTGAACGCACCCGGCTCGCTCGCGCTGCCACCGGTGTAGCTGGTCTCGATCTGCACCCGGTAGGCGCCGTTGTCCGGGGCCCGGTTGGCCGTCGGCAGCGACGTGTCGGTGTTGGTGACGGTGAACGTCACCGAGGTGCTGGCGCCAGGCCGGAGCCCGCTGTACGGCACCTGCTGCTCGGCCACCGAGAAGCCGGCGGGGACGTTCAGCTTGACCGCGCCGGACTCGACCCGGGTGCCGTGGTTGGTCAGGTTGACCTTGACACTGCGGGTGCCGCCGCTGGGGATGTTCAGCAGGGACTCGATGAGCGCGTCGAGCTGCTGGGTCTTGTTCCGCACGGTCCAGGCGCGGAAGTCGGCGATCTCCTCCAGCGGCTCCAGGGTGCCGCGCACCGGCGCGGTGCCCTGAACCCGGGCGCTGCTGGTGCCGCTGCCGTCCTTCTTGCTGGTCAGTGTGGCGTCGATCTTGAAGCGGGTGCCCACCTCGACCTGCGCGGGCGGGGTGACCGTGAAGGTCTTCACGACCTCCTTACGCGGGGTCAGCGTGCCCACGTCGCCGTTGCCGCTGACGGTCCAGCCGGCCGGCACGCTCAGGGTGACCTTGGCGCCCGGAACGGCCTTCTCGGCGTACAGGACGGTGTCCACCTTGATGGGCTGGCCGCCGACGGCCTCCCAGGTGCGCGGACGCACGTGGACCTCGGTGCCCAGCGGCAGGCCGCCCGTGGCCCGCAGGGTGGCACCCTGGAGCGCACCGGTGCCGGCGCCCACGTTCGGGTCCGGGTACGGGGTGCGGGTGTCGATCAGCGTCAGCCGGTTGCAGCCGATGGCGTCGGGGTTGGTCGTCGGGAAGGAGCTGTTGCCCCAGCCCTGCGACACGTACTCCCGGCGGGCCCAGGTCTGGACCGTGTTCCACCGGTTGCCGTCGTGGCGCGCCGACTCGTAGCCCTGCCAGGTGCCGAAGACGACGTTGCTGGCCTCGGCCGGCGTGAACGTGGTCTCGCAGGCGGGGCCGTTGCTGGAGGTGCCGCTGCCGCCGGTCTGGAAGATGCGGGAGACCCGCCAGGGCTTGAGCCCCTCGTTCTTGATCTGCTCCGGGAACGCCTTCGGGTCGGCAGCCGCGTAGAAGGCCTCCACGGCCAGCATGGCCGCCTTCTGGTGGTTGCCGTGGTTGCCCTGCGTCGCCGAGGGGTTCATCGTGAGGATGACCTCGGGCTTGGTGGTCCGCAGGACCCGCACGATCCGGGACAGCGTCTCCTGGTGGCCCCAGACCTCCTCGGTCAGGGGAGCGCTGGCGGTGTACCAGAAGTCCAGCGCGTCCAGGTTGTAGATGTGCTCGACGCCGGCCCAGCCGACGGCCTTGCGCTCCTCGGCCTCCCGCAGGATGCCGAGCTCCGGGCCTTCCTCGAGACCGGTGGCGTTGCCGCCGCCCTCGCCGCGGGTGGTGGTGATGACGCCGGCCTTCATGCCGTGATACTCGTTCCAGTATCCGAGCATGCCGAGCTGGCCGGCCTCGTCGTCCGGGTGGGCGCCGATGAACATGATGTCCAGGTCGACCGGCTTGTCGGACTTCTTGGCCTGGGGCTTCGGTGTTGCTTGCTGGGGGTTGGCCTGGGCCGGAGTGGCCAGGCCCAACGACAGCAGACCGCACATGGCGATCGCCGCGCTGGTGCGCCATCTCATGGGCATACCTCTTCGTCTCGAAGCGAGAGTGCTGCGGCTGGGGACGGTCGGCCCGGCACGGGCCGGCTGACACGGTGGCTCGTGCCGGGCCGTGTTGCAGACAGCTGTCCACAGAGGACCGTGAGGTCCTCGGGGGTCGTGGTGCTCGACAACGGGATGGTGGTACTCGCGCACCGTCACGGCGTGAGCGGTACGCACGGTGGCGACGTCGGTCCACCGGAAGGCCTTCGGGCCGTAACCTAGGGATCTTGCGGAGGCGTCGTCAATAGCCCCGGACGACTTTCTTCCTTATCCGAATAAACGATCGTGCCTGCTCAGGGCGATCGCTGGGAGGTCGGCCATGACCTGTGGACAGGCTATGTCCGGTTTTGGGACCCCAATGTGGACCGTAGGGCTCGGTTTTGCGCGTCATGTCGGGCTGGCCCCGGCCCGACCGGCTTGTCGGCCGCAGAATTTTCCCTGGTCGGCGGACCGAGATCATCTCGTTACTTGACGGCAGAATTTTTTCTCACTAGGAAGAAAGTGTGTCTGACAAAGCCCCGACCAGCCCGGTCAGCCGTGAGCGGTCCCGTGAGATCAAGCGTCTCTCGGTGATCTTGGCCGCCCGGCAGGCCCGGCGGCTGTCCCGAGTGGACCTGGCCGAGATGACCGGCCTCTCGGCGGCCACGGTGACCGCTCTCGTGCGGGAACTCGTCGCCGAGGGCTACCTCATCGAACGCGGGCCCGGCGCACCCACCACCGGCCGGCCACGGGAGATGCTCGAGTTCAACCCCCGCGCCGAGCTCGTCGCGGCGGTGTCACTGGAGCCACCCCGGATCAGCTGCGAGATCGCCGACAGCGAGGGCGCGGTCATCGCGCACCGCGTCGCACGGCTCGGCGCGAACGTGGTGGAGACCGTCTGCGAGTTCGTCCTCGACCTGGTCGGCGACAACCTGCCCTCGCTCCGCGGCGTCGCCATCGCGGTGCCCGGCGTGTCCAGCAACGGCGCGGTACGCCTCGCGCCGTCGGTCGGACTGGTCGAGGCGTGGCCGATCGGCGAATCCGTGCAACGGCGGCTCGGCGTACCCGTGGTCGTCGACAACGACGTGAACCTCATGGCCGCCGGCGAGTGCGTGGCCGGCGCCGGCGCGGACGTGGCGAACCTGCTGCTGATCCACGTGGCCGACGGCATCGGCGCCGGCCTCGTGCTCGACGGCAAGGTCCGCCGCGGCGCCAGCGGCGCCGCCGGCGAGGTCGGCTTCCTGCCGTTGGGCGGCGCGACCGAGCGCCCCTACAGCGGCGTCGGCGAGTTCGAGGCCCGGTGGTCGGTGAACGCCATCGCGGAGCGGGTCGTCGCGCTCAACCCGGGCCGCCGGCCCGAGTCACCGGTACGGGAGCTGAGCGGGCTCGCCGCGACCTCGGCGCCCGCCCGCGAGTACCTCGACGAGGTCCTCGGCGCCTGGGCCGGGCTCATCCTCTCCTGCGCCTGCGTCGTCGATCCGGGGCTGGTGCTGCTCAGCGGCGCCGCGGCGGAACTCGACGACGCGGCCCTCGGCCAGCTCCAGACCCTCGTCTCCGCCCGGACCCCGGCTCCCACCGAGGTACGCCGGGCCACCCTCGGCGACCAGGCCGTGCTGCACGGAGCGATCAGCTACGCGCTCTCGGCAGCGGTGCCCCGCCCCTCGCTTCCCTGACCGAACCCGGCCCCCGACGACCCCCGACCCCGACCCCGCACCCACCACCCCGACCCACCACCCACGTCACCGAACGCCGTCGCGGCGACCCGCGTCCGTACCCACTGACGACAGGTCGCGGCGCGATGCGTCGCGCCCCGGTACGGCGCGACGCGCTGATCTTCCTTCCCCGCTTCCGATAGATCCCCCGCACAATGGAGGTACCAATGAAACGTCGTTTGGCCCTGGCCGTCGCGTTCAGCGCGCTGCTGGCCGTGAGCGCGTGCGGCAGCAGCGACGACGACAAGGACACCGGCTCCTCCGGCTCCGCGCCGGCTGAGAAGGTCGTCATCTACAGCGCCCGCGACAAGTCGGTCACCGACTACGTCGTCGAGCAGTTCACGGCCAAGAACCCCGAGTACAAGGGCAAGGTCGAGGTGCTCAACATGGGCGCCCAGGAGGTGCTCGAGCGGGTCCGCGCCGAGAAGGCCAACCCGCAGGCGTCGGTCTGGTGGGGCGGCACCCAGCAGGGCCTCGCCGCCGGCGCGTCCGAGGGCCTGCTGGAGTCCTGGCAGCCGTCGTTCGCCTCCAAGATCGACGCGCGGTACAAGGACGCCGAGGGCCGCTGGTTCGGCGAGATCCTGCTGCCCGAGGTCATCATGTACAACAACAAGGCGCTCACCCCGGAGACCGCGCCGAAGGACTGGGACGACCTGGTCGACCCGAAGTGGAAAGACAAGATCATCATCCGGGACGTGGCCGCCTCCGGCACCATGCGCTCGATCTACGCCTCGATGATCCAGCGCTTCACGGCCGACGGGTCCAACCCGCAGCCCGGCTACGACTGGCTGCGCAAGCTCGACGCCAACACCGTCGAGTACGCCGCCAACCCCAGCGACCTCTACCTGAAGATGTCGCGTGAGCAGGGCGTGGTCAGCGCCTGGAACCTCCAGGACATCCTGCTGCAGGCCAACGAGAAGATGCCGTTCGGCTACGTGATGCCGGCCTCCGGTGCGCCGGTCCTCGTCGACGGCGTGGCCGCCGTCAAGGGCGGCAACAGCGAGGGCGCGAAGAAGTTCCTCGAGTTCCTGTTCGACGACTCGCTGCGGGCCAGCCTCGCGAAGGACTACTTCCAGATCCCCGCTGTCGAGATCGCCGAGAAGCCCGAGTGGCTGACCAAGCTCGACCTCAAGCCGATGGACGTCGACTGGAACGTGATCGGCAAGAACGAGACCGCCTGGATCACCCACTGGAACGCCCAGATCAAGGGCAAGGGCTAAGACGCTCGGAACCGGGCCGTGCTCCGGCACGGCCCGGCTTCGTCCTGGAAGGACCCACGAAATGATCGATGTCCGACTGACGGCGGTCAGTAAGCGCTTCGCCAAGTCGAGCGACTCCGCGGCGGTCGATGACGTCACCGTCACCATCGGGGCCGGCGAGTTCTTCACGCTGCTCGGGCCGAGCGGTTGTGGCAAGACGACGACGCTGCGCATGGTGGCCGGCTTCTACTTCCCGACCTCCGGTCACATCCACTTCGGCGACGACGACGTCACCCACTGGACGCCGAACAAGCGGGACACCGGCATGGTGTTCCAGAACTACGCCCTGTTCCCGCACATGACGGTGGCGCAGAACGTCGCGTACGGGCTCAAGGTCCGCCGGGTCTCGCGCGCCGAGCAGGCCCGCCGGGTCACCGAGGCGCTCGAGCAGGTGCACCTCGCCGGGTACGGCGACCGGCGCATCGACGCGCTCTCCGGCGGCCAGCAGCAGCGCGTCGCGCTGGCGCGGGCCCTGGTGATCCGTCCCCGCACCATGCTGCTCGACGAGCCGCTGTCGAACCTCGACGCGAAGCTGCGCGAGGAGACCCGCGCCGAGATCCGGCGCATCCAGCGGGAGAGCGGCACCACCTCGATCTACGTCACGCACGACCAGGCCGAGGCGATGGCGATGTCGGACCGGATCGCCGTGATGGAGTCCGGCCGGGTCCAGCAGGTCGGCACCCCGCACGAGGTCTACTACCAGCCCGCGAACGCGTTCGTGGCCCGGTTCATCGGACGCAGCAACGTGCTGAGCCTGCCGGTGACCGGCGCGGCGGAGCAGCGCGTCCACGTGCGCCTGCCCGGCGGCGCCACCATCGAGATCGGCGCACCCGCCGGACACGGGCTCACCGAGGGCGACACCGCACTGGTCTCCGCGCGCCCCGAGCACATCGCGCTCGGCGGCGACGACGACACCGCGGCCATGCGCGGCCGGATCAGCCACGTCGAGTTCACCGGCATGGCCACCCACGTCACCGTCGACGTCGACGGCGACGAGGTGATGGCCGCCCTGGTCGACGCGCCCGCCGGCATCCAGCTCGGCGACGTCGTGGGCCTGCGGCTCACACCCGAGCGGCTCTGGGTGGTCAAGCCGTGACCGCTGCGAACCCGACCGCCCCCGGCTGGGCGGCGGCCCTCGGCCGGCGCCTGGCCGGCGGGGCGAACTCCCGATGGTTCCCCTACCTGCTGGTGCTGCCGCTGGTCCTGGTGCTGTGGGGCTTCGTCGTCCAGCCGATGTTCGCCACCTTCCGGGAGAGCGTCAGCGCCAACGGCACCGACAACTACCTCCAGTTCCTCTCGTCCTCCGGGGTGGCCCGCGAGTCGCTGTTCACCTCGCTGTTCATCTCGGCCGCGAGCGTGCTGCTCTGCGGCGTCGTCGGCGTGGCGATGGCGTTCCTGCTCAAGCGGTTCCACTTCCGCGGCCGGCGGCTCATCGAGGCGTTCATCCTGGTGCCGGCGGCCCTGCCGCCGCTGATCGGCGCCGTGTCGTTCCAGCTGCTCTACAGCAACATCGGCATCGTGCCGCGTGGCCTCCAGGCGCTGCTCGGCACCGACAAGCCGATCCTGGCCTTCGACGGCATCGCCGGCGTGCTGGTGGTGCACACGTTCACCATGTACCCGTTCTTCTACCTGGCCGCCTCCGCGGCGCTGGCCGGGATGGACCCGTCGGTCGAGGAGGCGGCGTACAACCTCGGCGCGGGCCGGGTACGCGTGTGGCGCACCGTCCTGCTGCCGATGCTCACCCCGGCGCTCATCTCGGCGTCGCTGCTGGTCTTCATGACGTCGCTGGCGTCCTACACCGCGCCACTGCTGTTCAACGTCAGCCAGACCATGACGATGCAGATCTACATCAACCGCACCAACGGCGACCTGCCGATGGCCTCGGCGTACGCCTCCGTGCTCGGCATCGTCTCGATCATCTTCCTGCTCGGCATGCGCTGGTACGAGGGACGGCGCAACTACCAGTCGCAGTCCAAGGGCGTCTCGGCGGTCCGGCGGGAGATCACCAACCCGATCGGCCGCTGGCTCGCCCCGCTCGCCTCGGTGCTGGCCACGCTGGTGCTGCTCGCCCCGGTCGGCGCGATCGCGCTCGTCGCGTTCTCCGAGGACCGGTCCTGGACCACCGAGGTGCTGCCGCCGACGTACACGTTCGAGAACTTCGTCACCATCTTCACCGACCCCAAGGCGTTCCAGCCGATCCTCAACTCGGTGCAGATGAGCCTCCTCGCGGTCGTCGGCTGCGTGGTGATCGGCGTGCTCATCGCGTACGCGGTGCGGCGTCTGACGTTCGTCGGCCGCGGCCTGCTCGACGTGGCCGTGATGATCGCCTGGGCGCTGCCCGGCACGGTCGTGGCGATCAACCTGATCTCGGCGTTCAGCACCGGCAACGCGTTCAGCTTCGGGCAGGTGCTGGTCGGCACGTTCTGGATCCTGCCGCTCGCCTACTTCGTGCGGTTCCTGCCGATCGTGTTCCGGTCCAGCTCGGCGACGCTGGCGCTGATCGACCCGTCTCTGGAGGACGCCGCCCGTAACCTCGGCGCCTCCTGGCTGCGCGCCTTCTACACCATCACCGTCCGGTTGATGCTGCCCGGTGTGCTCGCCGGCGCGCTGCTGGCGTTCGTGCACGGCGTCGGCGAGTTCGTCGCCTCGGTGCTCATCTACACCTCGTCGACGGTGCCGATCTCGGTCGCCATCAACAACCGCATGTACAGCTTCGAGCTGGGCACCGCGGCCGCGTACGGCATGCTCCAGGTGCTGCTCATCTTCGTGGTGATGTGGTTCTCCGGGCGGCTGGAGAGCAGCCGCACCGCGACCCGGAGGGCCGAGCAGTGGACGAACTGATCGAGCGGTGGCGGACCGGGGGAGGGCTGCTCCCGGTCACCCGGGTTCCCGGGCACGCGTTCGCCGCCGTGACCGAGGCGGCCGACCTGGCGGTGCTGCCGGTCGGCGCGGTCGAGTGGCACGGTCCGCACCTGCCGATCGGAACCGACCTGATCCTGGCCGAGGGCTTCGCCGGGGAACTGGCCACCGGGTCCGCCCGGGCGGTGCTGTTCCCGGCCACGCCGTACGCCGCCTGCCCGGGCCAGACCCGGCAGTGGCCGGGCACCGTGGCGCTGCGGCCGGAGATCGCCGTCGGCTACCTCGCCGACGTGCTCGCCGGCATCGTCGAGGCGGGCTTCACCCGGGTGCTCGTGGTCAACGGGCACGACGCCAACATGTCCACCGTCCGCGCGGCGATGGAGTGGGTGTCCGGCCGGCACCGGGCCAGCATGATGCTGGTGAACTGGTTCCAGCTCGTCGGCCCGGACGAGACCACCGAGATGTTCGGTGAGCTGCCGGCCCGGGGACACGGCGGCGCGTACGAGAGTTCCGCGGTGCTCGGCTTCGACCCGGCCGCGGTACGCCTGGACGCGGCGCCGGACCTGCCGCCCAAGCCGAAACTGCCCACCCCGTACCCGTACGTGCTGGTGGAGTCGCGCCCCGACCCCTGGCAGGGCTGGTCGGGCCACGTCTCGCTGGCAGGTGAGGAGGCCGGCGGCCGGATCCGCGCCACCGCCGGCGCCCGCCTGCGCGAGCTGGTCGGGGCGTGGCTCGCCGCGCCGCTGCCGGGGCCGCCCGGCGCCGACCGGCCCGACCAGCCGACCGGATGACAGTCACGCCCCAGGACCACGCACCACCTCGGGAGGCCTCCATGAGCCCGTCACTGACCGTCTACCAACAGCACCACCTGCGCGTCGTGTTCGACCACCACGTCGCCAACCTCTACCCGGCGATGGTCACGGCCAGCAAGGCCCACGTCGTCATGCTCGCCGAGCAGGGGCTGATCTCCGACGAGGCCGCCGCGACGATGCTGCGCGGCCTGGTCGCCCTCGCCACGGACCGGCCCGGGGAACTGGAGTACGACGGCAGCGTCGAGGACGTCTACTACACGCTGGAGAAGCGCCTCGCCGCCGCGGCCGGCATCGAGGTGTCGCAGTTGAGCGTGCAGCTCGCGCGCAGCCGCAACGACCTCGACGCCGGCGTCTTCCGGATGGTGCTGCGCGACCAGCTGCTCCAGGTGCTCGACGCGCTGCTGGCGACCGGCCGTACCGTGCTGGACCGCGCGGACCGGCACGCCGACGTGGTGATCACCGGATACACGCACCGCCGCCCGGCCCAGCCGACCAGCATCGGGCACGTCTTCGCCGGCTACGCCGAGGCGCTCGCCGGCGAGGCCGCCGCGTACGCCGGCCTGCTGGACGAGATGAACCGCTCGCCGCTGGGCTCCTGCGCCTTCGCCGGCACCGACCTGGACATCTCGCCCCGCCGGCTGGCCGACCTGCTCGGCTTCGACCAGCTCATCGTCAACTCGTACGAGGCGGTGGCCGGCGCCGACCACCTGGTCCGGGTCGCCACGCTCAACGCGCAGGCGCTCGCCACCGGCGCCCGGCTCGCCCGCACCCTGATGGACTGGCTGAGCTGGGGCTGGGTGGTCACGCCCGGCGAGTTCACCCAGGGCAGCAGCATCATGCCGCAGAAGCGCAACCCGGTGGTGCTGGAACACCTCGTCTCGATGGCCGGCGCCGCCGCCGCCGACGCGGCGAGCGTACTGAACAACGTCGGCGCCGCCTGGTGGGAGGACTCGAACAACGCCACCACCGACGTGCAGTCCCGCCTCTGGGAGGGCGACGACCGGGCGTACCGGTTCTTCTCGCTGCTCGGCGGCCTGATCGAGAAGCTCGATCCGCAGCGCCCGCCGTCCGGAGAGGAGATCGTCGCCTCCGGCGCCACCACCACCGCGGCGGCCGACGCGCTGGCCCGCCGCGGCGTGCCGTTCCGGGGCGCCCACTCGCTGCTCGGCCGGCTGGTGCGCGGCGGCGCGCCGGCGACCTGGACCGAGGAGCTGGTCCGGTCCACCGCGGCCGACCTCGGCCTGGCGCTCGACGACGCCGCGGTACGGGACCTGCTGGCCGCCGCGGTCCGCCCCGAACTCGTGCTGCGCCGCGCCCAGGCCGACGGCCCCGGCGAGGCGGCCGTCCGGGACCAGGTCGGACGACTGTCTACAATGCTCGACGCGGTGCAGGAGCGGGCGCAGGCGTTGCGCGAGCGGCTGACCCGTGCCGACGCGGCTCTCGCCGAGGCGGTCGCGGCGAGGGTAGGCCCGTGACGGGGCGGCAGACGCAGCTGGCCGTGGTCGCGGACGTCGTGTCGCGGCGACCACGTGATCTGGACCGACGGCCCGAAGGGCGATCTGACATCACCATGGAACGACCGGCAAATCCGCGCCTGCTCGGCATCGACTTCGGCGGCACCAAGATGGCCATCGGCGTGGGCGACACCGACGGCCGGCTGCTCGTCTCCGAGCGCCTGCCCACGATCGCCGAGCAGGGCGCGCAGCAGGCCCTCTCCCGGGCCCTGGACCGGGCGTGCGAACTCGCCGAGCAGACCGGCGGCACGATCGTCGCGGCGGGCATCGCCTCGCCCGGCGTCGTCCACGACGACGGCATCGAACTGGCACCGAACGTGCCCGGCTGGGAGCAGTTGCGGCTGGCCGAGGCGGTCCGCGCCCGCCTGAACCTGGCGCACGTGCGGGTGACGAACGACCTGAAGGCGGCGGCCCACGCCGAGTTGCGGCTCGGTGCGCTGCGCGATGCCGATCCGGGACTCGTCGTCGGGCTCGGCACCGGGGTGGCCGCGGCGGTGACGGTGAACGGCGAGGTGCTCCCGGGCCGCCACGGCGCGGCCGGCGAGATCGCCTACGGACTCACCGACCTCAGCTGGCCGCCCCGGCTGGAACCGATGCTGGAGGCGACGTTCTCCGGCCGGGCCCTCGACGAGCTGGCGCAGCGCCTCGGCGTCGACGGCCGGGCGGCCGGCCTGTGCGCGGCAGCGGAGCAGCCCGGCCCGGTACGCGAGCAGCTCCGCCTGCGCGTCGACGAACTGGCCCGCCAGCTGGTCACCTGCTGCCTGCTGCTCGACCCGCAGCGGATCGTGCTGGTCGGCAGCGTCGCCGGCAACGACCTGGTCCGGGAGCTGCTGACCGAACGGCTCACCCACACGCTGCCGTACCCGCCGGAGGTCGTGCTGTCGGACTTCGCGCAGGACGCCGCGTTGCTCGGCGCGCTCGCCCTGGCCACCGAGGCCCAGCCCGCCGCGGTCTGACCGCCACCACCGTGAAACGCCGGGCGGGGCGCAGCGGTGCGCCCCGCCCGGTCCGGTGCGGCCGGATCACCTGCGGAACGCGGCCACCGCCTCCTGGATCGCCGGCCCGGTCGCCGAGGACGCCTGCGCCCACGACCCGAACTCCAGGGAGGCGGCGAAACCGGCCGTCTCCGCGGTGCGCACCGACCCCGACTTCGACACCGTCGGCAGGCGGATCGCCAACGCCGTTCGGCGAGCGCACCGACGAGGTGCTCTCCGCCGACCTTGACGTCTCCGCGTGCGTGGGCGTCGCCGCCGCGGTGGGGGTGAGCCGCACCCCGGTACGGGAGGCGCTGCGCCGGCTGCACGCCGAGGGCCTGGTGGACTGGGAGGCCAACCGGGGCGCCACCGTCCCGGCCTGGCGCGAGCAGGACCTGGAGGAGATCTTCGAGCTGCGCGCCCTGCTGGAGGGGTACGGCGCCGAGCTGGCCGCGACCCGGATCACGCCGGAGGAGATCGCCCGGCTGCGCGAGCTGTGCGCCGGGATGGAGGGCTACGCGGCCGGGCAGCGCCGGGACCGGGCGGACCGGATCGCGGTCTGCAACGCGCAGTTCCACGAGATCATCCTGGGCGCCCGCGCCACCCTCGGCACGCCCTGACCCACGCCGGGCCGGGACACGTCGTACCCGTCGACGGGCCCCGGCCCGGCGTCACGCATCAGCCGGCGGACGCCTCGGCGCGGCGTACCACCTCGGTGGCGGCGCGCACCACCGCCCGGTCCAGCAGCCGCCCATCGGCGTCGGTGGCCACCCCGGAGCCGCCGCGTTCGGCCTGCTCCAGCGCCGCCAGCACGGCCCGGGCGGAGGCCACCTCGGCTTCGGTGGGGGTGAACACCTCGTTGATCGTCGCGATCTGCCCGGGGTGGATGGCGCTGCGGGCCCGGAAGCCCTGCCGCAGCAGCACCCGGGTGGTCCGCTCCAGCCGCTCCGGGTCGCGCAGCGTCGTCTCCACCGGCCCGACCGCGGGGGCGATGCCGGCGGCCGCCGACGCGACGACGACCTGGGAGCGGATCGGTGCGAACTCGGCGCGGTCCGGCCCCGGCTGCAACCCCAGCTCACCGGCGAGGTCCGCCTCGCCGAGGCCGAGCCGCAGCACCCGTGGCGCTTCGGCCACCCGCGGCGCGGTGAGCACGCCCCGGGCGGTCTCGATCAGCGCCACCACCCGGAACGCCGGGGCGTCCGGGCCGAGCCGCCGCTGCACCCGGGTCAGCGCGGCGTCGACCTCGGCGAGCAGGTCCGGCTCGGCCTTCGGCACCCAGACCCCGGCCGCGGCGGGGGAGAGCACCTCGACGTCCGCCTCGACCTGGTCGCTGTTGATCCGCACCCACAGCCCGGGCCCGGCCGGCGCGGCGGCGCCCAGGTACCCGGCGACCGTCTCCCGGGCCTGCGCCTTGCGGGCCGGCGTGACCGCGTCCTCCAGGTCGAGCACGAGCGCGTCCGCGCCCCGCCCGGCCGCCTTGTCCAGCAGGTCCGCCCGGTCGCCCGGCACGTACAGGTAGCTGCGCGCCACCGCCGCCATCAGTCGTTCCCCCTACCGCTGCGGGCGGGCGAGGTAGCGGCCGGTCGGCTCGCCGGTCACCTTGCCGTCGACGAGCACGTGCTGCCCGCGGACGAAGGTGTCGGTGACCCGGGCGGTCAGCTCGAAGCCCTCGAACGGCGTGTACTCCTGCGTCGACTCGGAGTCCTCGGCGCGCACCGTCCAGGTCGAGTTCGGGTCGACCAGGCAGATGTCGGCGTCGTACCCCTGCGCGATGGCGCCCTTGTTGCGCAGGCCGAAGCGCTGGGCCGGGTTCCACGAGGTCAGCTCCGCCACCCGCTGGTACGACAGGCCGCGCCGGTTGCCCTCGGTGACCAGGCCGGGCAGCAGGTACTCGGCGCCGCCGAAGCCGGACTTGGCGACGAAGATGTCGTCGCGCGGCTCACCGAACTTGACCTCGTCCTTGCAGCAGGCGTGGTCGCTGACCACCCAGTCGATCTTGCCGTCCAGGACGTACCCCCAGAGCGCCTCGACGTCGGCGCGCGGGCGTAGCGGCGGGTTGACCTTGCCGCCCAGGCCGTGCGCGGTGTCGATGTCGGCGACCAGGTGGCCGATGGTGACCTCGCGGCGGAAGTCGATGTGCGGGAACGCCCGCGCCATCCGCAGCGCCGCGTCGACAGCCTTCTCCGACGTCAGGTGCAGCAGGTTGATCTTCGGCAGCCCGGTCTCGTGCGCCAGGTACGACGCGATCGACACGGCCAGTCCCTCGGAGTGCGGCGGCCGCGACGCGTGGTACGCCTCCAGCCCGCGCAGCGTGCCGTCCTGCTCGACCTGCTTGGTGTACGCGCTCATGATCTCGGCGGTCTCGCAGTGCAGCGACAGCGAGATCTCGTCGGCCAGCTCGGGGAAACGCTCCCGGGCCGCCTGGACGCCCCGCATCACGAACTCGAAGTGGGCGTAGTCGTACCGCTCGCCCTCCGGGATCATCAGGAACGAGTTCTGGTCGGCGGACCGGCCGTGCAGGCCGTGGCTGCCGTAGAACATGAAGATCTTGAACGAGGTGACGCCGTGCTCCTCGACCAGCGACGGCACCTCGCCGATGTGCTCCCGCGACATCGGCGCCAGGTGGAAGCCGTAGTCGATGTAGGAGCGGCCCTCGGTCGCGGACAGCACCTCGGGGAAGAAGTCGGCGTACCGGCCGCCCCGGTTGAGGTAGTACTGCCCGGTGCGCATGTAGTTCAGCGCCGTGGTGACGCCGCCCTGCACCGAGGCGCGGCTCTCCGAGACGGCGTCCTCGCTCAGCGGGTTGTAGATGCCCCAGTGCTGGTGCGCGTCCACCACGCCGGGGAAGGCGAGCCGGCCGCCGCCGTCGACGACCTGGGCGGCCTCCGCCTGGTCGATCTGCGGGGCGACGCGGCTGATCCGCCCGTCGGTGACGCCGATGTCCATCAGCTCGGGTTCGGGCCGGTCGTGCCGGACCACGCGGACGTTCGTCAGCAGCAGGTCGTAGGTGCTCATGGTGTCGCTCCTCGTGCTCGGTTCAGCGGCGGTTGATCAGGCCCATCAGGCCGTGGACGTCGGGGGCCCGGTCCAGCCGGTGGACCTCCTCGGTGATGCGGTCGGCGGTCGCCTCCGGCAGGGCGGCGGCGTTGGTGCGGAACTTGACCGCCAGTTCGGCGTCGCTGAGCGGACGCTGCGGCCCGCCCCGGTTGGCGAGCACCTCCTGCACCCACTCCCGCCCGTCGCGGGTGACCACCCGCAGCACGGCCGGGAACTGGTGCGGGAAGATCGCGTCGCACCGCTCGTCGCCCACCACGTCGACAAGCGCCATCAGCGCCCGCCGCTGCGGGTCGTGCGCGAGGGCGTCGGTGAAATCGGCGAGGTCCACGCCCAGACCGCCGCCGCCGATCAGGCCGGCGACCACCGCGTACGGGCCGCTGAACTGCGCCTCGTAGCCGGTCTGCGGCGCCCGCTTGCGCTCGATGGGCTGGCCGATGGTGCGCACCGTCGGCGTCGGCACGCCGAGGGTGATCGACTCGATCTGGTCCAGCGGCAGCCCACGCTCGCGCAGCGCGATCGCCGCGTCGATGGCGGCGTGGGTGAAGTGGTTCGCCGGGTACGGCTTGAAGAAGATGCCCGGTACCGCCCAATCGGTGCCGAGCCCGCGGACGATCTCGTCGCCGTCGAACTCGCCGCGCAGGAACGCCTGGAAGAAGCCGAAGCGTCCCTCCAGCACGGTCGGCGGCCCGGTCACGCCGTGCCGGGCCAGCTGCGCGGCGCTCACTGCCGCGTGCGCCGCCCAGCCGCAGTGGATCCGCTTGACGGTGCCGCCGTTGCGGTTGGACTCGATCAGACCGGCCGCCATCGAGGCGGACACGCCGAGCGCGTCGAGCGCGCCGTCGGCGTCCAGCTTCAGCAGCCGGGCCGCCGCCACCGCGCCGCCGAGCGTGCCGCAGATCGAGGTGGCGTGCTGCCCGTGCTCGAAGAAGACGGAGTTGCCGGCGGCCGGGTCGTACCCGGCCATGCCGAGCCGGACGCACACCTCCAGGCCCACCGCGATGGCCGCGACCGTCTCCCGCCCGGACGCCCCGGACGCCTCGGCGGCGGCCAGCGCGGCCGGCACCACCGACGCGCTGGGGTGCAGCACCGACGGCAGGTGCGTGTCGTCGTAGTCGAGCGAGTGCGCCAGCACGCCGTTGGCGAACGCGGCCAGCGCCGCGGGCGCCTTCTCGTCCAGGCCGACGACGGTGGCCTGGCCGCGGCCACCCTGCTCCTCGACGTAGGCGAGGGCCGCCTGGCTGGTCGGCAGCGGCCGGGCCGCCACGCAGAGGCCGAGCACGTCCAGGACGCGGGCCCGGACGCTGGCGACCACCTCGTCGGGCAGCGTCTCGGCGGCGGTGTCGGCGGCGAAGGTGGCCAGGTGGCGGCCCAGGGTCGGCTCAGCCACGGCTGATCACCGCCAGCGGGCGCACCGGGGAGCCGGTGGCGCCGTACAGCGGCAGCGGCGCCATCACGAAGGTGAACTCGTGCACCCCGTCGCGGGCCAGCTCCTCCAGTGCCATCGTCTCGATCAGGTAGATGCCGTGCTCCACCAGCAGGATGCGGTGCGCCGGCAGCGAGCTGTGGCCCTTGCCCGGGTGCAGGCACTCGAAGGCGATGGTGTCGGCGCCGGCCGCGTGTACGCCGCGCTGCGCCAGCCAGGTGGCGCCGTCCGCGCCGACCCCGGGTACGCCGGAGTCCTTGCCGATGTACTGGTTGCGGTCCTCGTGGTCGAACAGCCGGCCCCACCCGCTGCGGATGAGCACGACGTCACCGGCGCCCACCGGCGTGCCCTGCCGGGACACCGCGGCATCCAGGTCGGCGGGCGTGATCTCGTAGCCGGGCTCGCAGGCCTCCACGCCCAGCGCGGCGGGCACGTCCAGCAGCACGCCGCGGCGGACCATCGGCGCGACGGTGTGCACGCCCAGCTCGTCGAACCGGCCACCGACCTGCGCGTCGGCGGCGTCGGCGCCGCCGTGCAGCCGGCCGTCCTGGGAGACGTGCGCGAGCGCGTCGACGTGCGTACCGACGTGCGTGCCCATCACCAGCAGGTCGTTGGCGGCGGAGCCGCCGTCGGCGCGCACCATGTCGCCGTGGCGGCGCGGCAGGGTGAGCCCGAACGCCGGGTGGTTCGGTGACTGCGGCATGCCGACGGTCAGCCGCCGGCCCAGGTCGTAGATCGTGACACCGGCCTGCACGGCGTCGAGCAGGCGGTCGGCGGTTCTGGCTGTGGTGCCCACGGGGTTCCTCGCGTTTCGGCTGTCGGCGTCGTCAGGCGACGACGCCACGGGCTTTCAGGTCGGCGATCTCGGCCGGGTCGCAGCCGAGTTCCTCGACGAGCAGGGCGTCGGTGTCGGCGCCGGGGGAGCGTCCGGTGAACCGGATCCGGCCCGGCGTCTCCGACATCCGCCACATGACGTTGTGCATCCGCATCGGGCCGAGGTCGGGATCGTCGACCGTGGTGATCATCTCGGTGGCCTGCACGTGCGGGTCCTCGACGATGTCCTTGGCGCTGTAGACCGGTGCGACGGCGGCGCCGGCCTCGGCGAACGCCGCGGCCACCTCGTCGCGGGTGCGCTCGGCGATCCACGAGCCCACGTACTCGTCGAGCAGGTCCGCGTGCGCCACCCGCCCGACGCCGGTACGGAACCACGGCTCGTCGATCACCTCGGGGTGGCCCACCAGCCGCAGCACCCGCTCGGCGATGGCCTGGGCGCTGGTGGAGATCGCCACCCACGACCCGTCCTTGGTCTGGTACGTGTTGCGCGGCGCGTTGTTCGTCGAGCGGTTGCCCTGCCGCTGCTCCACCACGCCGAGCTGGTCGTAGACGGTGGGGCCGGGACCGACAGCGGTCATGATCGGCTCCAGCAGGCTCATGTCGACGACCTGGCCCCGGCCGCCGGAGCGCTCCCGGTGCCACAGCGCCATCATCACCGCCGACGAGGTGGCGATGCCGCAGATGCTGTCGGCCAGCCCGAACGCGGGCAGCGTCGGCGGGCCGTCGGCCGTGCCGGTCAGGTGGGCGAAGCCGCTCATCGCCTCGGCCAGCGTGCCGAACCCGGCGCGGGAGGCGTACGGGCCGGTCTGCCCGAAGCCGGTGATCCGGGCGATCACCAGACCGGGGTTGACCCGGTGCAGTTCCTCCGGGCCGACACCCCAGCGCTCCAGCGTGCCCGGCCGGAAGTTCTCCACCAGCACGTCGGCCCGCTCGGCCAGCCGCAGCAGCAGCGCCGCGCCCTCCGGCGCGGACAGGTTCAGCCCGACCAGCCGCTTGTTGCGGGAGATCTCCTTCCACCACAGGGGATGACCGTCCTTGGCCTTGCCGTGGCCGCGCATGCTGTCACCCATGGTCGGGTGCTCGATCTTGATCACGTCGGCGCCGTAGTCGCCGAGGATCTGACAGCACAGCGGCCCGGCGAGGATCGTCGAGACGTCAAGCACCCGCAGGCCCGTCAGCGGTCCGTCACTCACCTGTTCCACCTCCCCAGTTCTGTTCCTGACCCGTCCGGCCGGCGACGCGCTGCGCCGGCGGCCGGAAACCCAGTTCGGCGGAGATCTCCGCCGCCGCCGCGGCGACCAGCGCACCGTGCGCGGCGCACACCTCCGGGGTGAACCGGTTCTGCGGCCCGCACAGCGAGATCGAGCCGAACACCTGCCCGGTCGCGTACCGCACCGGCGCGGCCACGCTCCCCGCGCCGTTCTGCCGTTCGCCCATGCTCACCGCGTACCCCTGACGCCGGATCCGGGCCAGGTCGGCCCGCAGCTTGGCGGTGGAGGTGATGGTGGCCGGGGTGACCGCGTCGAGCGGGTGGTGGCCGAGGTAGTCGTCGACCTCGGCGTCCGGCAGCGCCGCCAGGATCGCCTTCGACGACGACCCGGAGTGCAGCGCGTGGCTGGTGCCCAGGGACACCGACATCCGGACCTCGTGCGGCGAGAGCACCTGGTCGATGTAGACGCGCGACCAGCCCTGCCGCACCGACAGCGTGGCGGTCTCGCCGCTGTCGCGGACCAGCCGGACCAGGTACCGGCGCGCGATGTCCGGCACGTCCAGGGCGCGCAGCGCGGCCAGGCCCACCGCCAGCGCGCCGGTGCCGAGGCGGTACCGCTTGGTCTCCTCGTTGAAGGTGAGGAAGTTGTCGGCCACCAGCTCCTTGAGGATCCGGTGCGCGACCGCCTTCGGCAGGCCCAGTTCCCGCGCGATCGTCGACACGCCGAGGGTCTCCGGTGCCCGTTCGGCGATGATGTTGACGATGTCGAGGGCGCGGCCCAGACCGGAGCGGGTCCGGCCGGCACTGCTCTCGACGACCGTTGTCGTGATCATCTCTCTTCCTCCACTGTCGACGTACGTGCGTGGGGTCGTCGGGCGTCAGGCGGGCGCGACGGGGGTCTTCCCGGGTGGCAGGCCGTCGGCCTGCCGGGGTCGCTCCCGCGCGATGACGAGCGCCACCGAGGCGAGCACCACGGCACCGGCGAGCACCTGTCGTCCGGACAACGATTCATCCAGCACCATCATGCCGAGCAGGACCGCCACCACCGGGTTGACGTACGCGTAGGTGGACGCGAGCTGGATCGGCGCGTTGCGCAGCAACCACGTGTAGACGCTGAAGCCGACCACTGTGCACACCAGCATCAGGTAGGTCCACGCCAGCCAGGACCGGCCGGTCACGCCGGCCGGGTCGAACCGTCCCAGCTCACCGCTGACCACGCTCGCCACCGCCACCGCGACGCCGCCGACGAGCATCTGCCAGCCGGTGCCGACCAGGTGGTCGGCCGGCATGTGCAGCCGCTGCGACAGCGTCGAGCCCAGCGCCCACACCATCGTGGAGACCACCAGCAGCAGCATCCCGCCGAGGTGCCATCCCTTCGTCGGCACCGAGAACAGCAGCGCCAGCCCGGCCACCCCGCCCAGTACGCCCACCGCCGCGAGCGCCGACGGCCGCGGACCGACCGCCAGCCGCAGCACCAGCACCCACAGCGGCATGCCGGCCACCACCAGCGACGTCAGCCCGGTAGGCACGTACTGCTGGCCCAGGGCGAGCAGCGCGCTGCCCGCACCGACCATCAGCAGCCCGCTGGCGCCCACCCCGCCCCACTGCCGCCGGGGCAGCAGCAGCCCGGCCGGTCCCCGGCGCAGCGCCGCCACCGCGAACAGCAGCAGCGCGGCGGCCAGGAACCGGGCCGACGTGGCGACCAGCGGCGGGATGCTGTCCAGGGCCACCCGGTTGCCCAGGTAGGTCGAGCCCCAGATCAGGTAGACCGCGCCGAGCCCGACGGCCAGGGCCATCGGGCCGGCGGGCCGCTGCGGATCCGCCGGGTGGCGGACCGCAGCGGGCCGGGTCAGGTCAGCGGTGGCCATCGACCCGGATCGCCACCGCGGTGTTGCCCCGCAGGGCGTTCGAGTAGGGACACATCCGGTCGGCCAGCTCCACCGCGCGTTCCAGGTCGGCCTGCGGGCACTGCGGCGCGGACACGTCCAGCACCACGGCGATCGCGTACCGGCCGTCCTCGGTCTGCCCGAGGGAGACCGAGGCGGTCACCGTCGTCGGGCCGGGCTTGACGCCGGCCTGCCGGGCGGCGACCGCGAGCGCGCTGTCGAAGCAGGCCGCGTAGCCGGCCGCGAACAGCTCCTCCGGGTCGGTGCCGGGCGCGTCCGGACCCCGCTGGGCGGGACGGGTCAGGTCGACCCGCAGCGAACCGGTCAGCGACCGGGCGCTGCCGCCGCGGCCGCCGGAGACCTCGACGGCGGCGGTGTAGAGCGTGTTCGCCGGTACGACCTTCGCCTCGGCGGCCGGGGTGCCGACGCTCATGCCGCCACCTCCCGTCCGAGGTCGGCGTGCACCCGCGCGGCGACCGCGTCGGCGAACGCCTCCGGCTGCTCGTCGGCCACGAAGTCGGTGCCGCCGGGGATGGTGACCAGCTCGGCGCCGGGCAGCGCGGCCCGCACCTGCGGCGTCATCCGGTCCAGCAGGTCGTCGGCGCCGTGCAGCAGCACGATGGGTAGCGCGTCCAGGGCGGCGGTGTCGACGTGGTGGTCGAACACCGCCCGGTACGCGGTGGCGTAGTCCGGTCCGGTCAGCAGGTACTCGGTGACCTGGCGGTCCGCCTCCTCCGGGGTCAGGCGCGGGTACAGGCCGTACACCCGGTCCCAGATGACCTTCAGGTGCCCGCCGTCGCGGGCCGGCACGTAGCCGGGCGCGTACGACCGCTTCTTCTCCGCCCGCTCCTGCTCGTCGTAGAGCGGGATGCCCTGCAGGATCAGCCGGTGCACCCGCTCCGGCGCCGACATCAGCGCCTCCGCGCCGACGATCGCGCCGGTGTGCTGCCCGAGCAGGTGCACCCGGGACAGCCCGAGGGCGTCGGCGAACTGCCACACCCCGGCCGCGTACTCCGGGATCGACCACGGGCGCGGCGGCGCGTCGGACATGCCGAACCCCGGCGTGTCCGGGGCGATCACCCGCAGGCCGCGGCGGGCCAGCGGCTCGATCACCGCGTCGTAGGTGGCCGAGGAGAGCGGGGACTGGTGCAGGATCAGCAGCACCGGGGCGTCGGCGTCGCCGCCGTGCCGGTAGTGCACCTGACCCCACGGCACGTCGACGTAGGCGCGGCGGGCCACGCCGCGGGCCCGGGTCACTCGGCCACCGCCAGCGCCGCCATGACCTCGATGACGTGCTTGATGCCGGCCTTGTAGTCGTCCAGCCGGATGTTCTCGTTCGGGCCGTCCACACCGGAGTCGGCGCGGGACACGCCGACGCCGACGATCGGCCGGTCGGCGATCACGCCCTGGTTGCCGATCCACTGCGTGTACGGCTCGATCACCGGTTCGGTCCCGTACACCCGGCGGGCCGCGTCGGCGACCAGCGCGACGAACGGGTCGCGGTGGTCGGTGAGGTTGGGCCGGCTGGTCGCCATCACCTCGATGCGCAGGTCACCGAAGCCGGTCGCGGCCAGGTGGTCGCGGATGCAGCCGAGCACGCGGTCCGGGTCCTGGCCCGGCACCAGCCGGATCTCCAGCTTCGCCGAGGCGGTGGACGGGATGCCGAGCGTCACGTCGTCGCGCATGTCGCCGCCGGCGAAACCGGCGACGGTGAGCGTCGGCACGGTACGGATGGCGACCGCGGCGCCCTGGTCGTCCAGGTCACCGGTGAACCGGTCGACCTGGGCCCGCTTGCGCAGGAAGTCCCCGTCGAACGCCACCTTCTCCAGCAGCGCCCGCTCCTCGTCCGTCGGCGGCCGGGCGTCGTCGGCGAAACCGGGGATCGTCACGGTGCCGTCGGGCCGCTGCAACTGCGCCAGGGCGGCGGCCAGCCGGGCCGTGGCAGCCGGCAGCAGCGCGGTGTTCTGGCTGGTCAGGTCGCGCGGCAGGGTCTGTGCGGTGAGCCGCAGGTAGAGCACGCCCTTCTCGGCGAGCTTGAGCAGCAGCCGGTCCTCGCCGTCGAGCCAGGAGTTCTCCCACAGCGCGGCGTCGCTGGCGAGCCGGTCGGCGTGCGCCTCGACGAACGAGCCCAGACCCGGGCTGTGCAGCCACTTCTTGCCCTCGAAGATGATCCGGTTGGTCACCGGCGGGGTCAGCCCGGCCAGCTTCCAGGCCGCCGCCGCGTGGATGCGGGACATGACGACGCCCTTGTCGTCGGCCACGCCCCGGGCGTACAGCCGGCCGTCGTGGATCTCCGCCGCGTACGGCGGGCTGATCCAGTCGGCGTCGTCACCGGCCGGCTCGACCTCCACGTCGTAGTGGGTGAAGTGCAGCAGCGCCTTGTCACCCTCGCCCGGCACCTCGGCCAGCACGTACGGGTACGACTGCTCCCACGGGATGATCTCGGCTTCGCCGCCCCAGCGGCGGACCGACCCGGCGATGAACTCGGCGGTGGCCTCCATCTGCTCCGGCTCCTGGCGGCGGCTGCGGATGCGGCACAGCTGCTGGAGCTCCTCGACGAACTCGTCGAAGTGCGCGTCGACGGCCGCGAGAGCGGCTGCGGTATCCGGTTTGGGCATGGTGGTCCTCACAGAAGGGGTCGGGGGGAAAGTCAGTGGATGGTGACGCCGCCGTCGACGAAGATCGTCTGCCCGGTGGTCATGGCGGCGGCGTCACTGAGCAGGTAGGCGACCGCGTTCGCGACGTCCTGCGGCAGCGCCATCCGGCCCAGCGGGATGGAGGCCATCTTGTCGGCCAGGTACGCGTCGTCGCCGCGGACGTCGGCGGTCATGTCGGTGGGCACGATCGTGGGTCCGACGGCGTTGACCCGGATCCGGTCCGGTGCCCACTCCAGCGCCAGCACGCGTGCCATGTGCATCACGCCGGCCTTGCTGACGCAGTATCCGAGCGTGTTCAGCACCGCGACGTGCCCGTTCGTGGAGCCGATGTTCACCACCGCGCCGCGGGTCTGCCGCAGCGCCGGGTACGCGGCCTGGCTCATCCGGAACGTACCGGTCAGGTTGACGTCCAGGACGGTGGTGAAGTCCTCCTCGGACATCGTCGCGGCGGGCCCGCGCCGGACGATCCCGGCGTTGTTGACGAGCAGGTCGAGGCGCCCGTGGGCGTCCACGACCTCGGCCACCAGGCCGGCGCAGGAGGCGGCCGACCGGACGTCCACCCGGTGCCGGGTGTGGGCGCCGCCGGTCAGCTCGGCCTCCGCCCAGTCGTCGAGCAGGTCGGCCTGCGCCACCGTCGCGCCGCGCTGTGCGAGGGTCGCGGCGATGCGGGCGCCGATGCCGCGGGCCGCGCCGGTGACCAGTGCCACCCGCCCGTCGAACCGGTTCGGATCGGTGTTCATGTCTCGTGTCCTGCCTTTCCCGTTCGGCCACCGGCCGGGCGGGCGTGAACCACGTCCGGCCGGTGCTCCGCACGCGTGACGGCGGTCCCGTCAGCTGCCGTCACGCGCCGATCACCTTCGTGTCCTCGGCCCAGAAGGCCAGCCGCTTCTGCAGCAGCCGGATCACGAAGTGCGCCACCAGACCCATCACCGACAGGACCACCAGGACGGCGAACATGCCGGCGATGTCGAAGTTGTAGTTGGTCTGCAGCAGCAGGTAGCCCAGGCCCTCCTTGGCGCCGATGAACTCGCCGACGACCGCGCCGAGGATGGCGAAGACGATGCCGATGTCCAGGCCGGCGAAGATGAACGGCAGCGCACTGGGCAGCCGGACCATCCGGAAGATCTGGGTCTTGCTCGCGCCGAACACCGTCAGCATCTGGATCTTGTCGGCGTCGGCCGCCCGCAGGCCCTCGATGACGTTCACCAGCATCGGGAAGAACGAGATCACCGCGGCCATGACCACCTTGCTGGTCAGGCCGAAACCGAACCAGACCACGAACAGCGGGGCCAGGGCGACCTTCGGCACGGTCTGGAAGGCCACGATGTACGGCATCAGGGTGGCTTCGACGATCTTGATCTGGGAGATGAACGTGCCGAGGACCAGCGCGGCCCCGACACCGATCACGAACCCGAGCAGCGCCTCCTGGGTGGTCACCCAGAAGTGACCCCAGAACTGGTCGTCGCCGAGCTGCTGCCACAGCGACTCGACCACGCTCGACGGCAGCGGCAGAACGTACTCGTCGACGCCGATGAGCTGGACGCCGTACTCCCAGGCCAGCACGACCACGACGAAGACCGTCGGGACCAGCCAGAGCTGGGGCTTCTCGCGGAGGTCGAACTTGCGCCGGGCGGGCTTGGTGGGCCGGGCGGACGGCGCCGGTGGCTGGGCCGGCTCGCGGACCAGGTTGCTTGTTGCCATGGCTGTCCCTCGTCAGTCGATAACGCCGGCGGCGTTGAAGTGTCGGCGGATCCGCTCCACGTAGACCCCGGCCCGGTCGGACGACATGACGCCGAGGTCACGCGGCCGCTCCAGGTCGATGTCCATGACCTCCGCGATCCGGCCCGGCCGGGGGCTGAGCACGACCACCCGGTCGGAGAGGAAGACCGCCTCCGGGATGGAGTGCGTGACCAGCACGATCGTCTGGTTGCTCTCCTGCCAGATGCGCAGCAGCTCCACGTTCATGTACTCGCGCGTCATCGCGTCGAGCGCGCCGAACGGCTCGTCCATCAGCAGTACCGCCGGGTCGTGCACCAGCGCCCGGCAGATGCCGGCCCGCTGCTGCATGCCGCCGCTGAGCTCGTGCGGGTACTTCTGCTCGAAGCCGTTGAGACCGACCATGTCGAGCAGTTGCTGGGCGCGTTCCCGGTGCCGGCGGGGATCCAGTCGCTGGATCTCCGCCGGCACCATCACGTTGTCGAAGATGGTGCGCCACGGCAGCAGCGTCGGTGCCTGGAACACCATCCCGACCTCGGGAAGGGGCTTCGTCACGTCCCGCCCGGCGATCCGTACCGCGCCGCCGGACTTCGGGCTGAGCCCGGCGAGGATCTTCAGCAAAGTGGTCTTGCCGCACCCGGACGGTCCCACGACCGAGATGAACTCGCCGCGACGTACCGTCAGGTTGATGTCGCTCAACGCCTGGGTCGGTGCCGACTTCCGGGGCCGGTACTCCTTGTCCAGCCCGTCGATCTCGATCCAGGAGTCTTCCGACACCGATGCCGGAGCCTGCGTCTGCGCCCGGCGGGCCGTCGCCTTGATGGCCATCGAAATCCCTTCCGCTGTCCGCTGCCTAGGCGGTGTAGTTCGCGGCCTTGCTCAGCACCGCGGCCTTGTCGAAGTTGTTGGCGCCGGAGAGCAGACTCGGGTCCCACAGCTTCTTGAGGTCGACCTCGCCGGTGATCTGCCCGGCCTCCTTGGTGTACGCCTGGGTCTTCGCCCACTCCTCGTCGCTGATCGCGCCCCAGTCGCCGAACTGCTCCGGGTCGCCGCTGGCCGGGGTGGCCGTCTTCAGCCAGGCGGTCAGGCTCTCGGTGTCCGCCTTGAGGCGCTCGTCGGCGGACTTGCCGGCGAGGATCTGCGGGAACACCTTGTAGCCGATCTTCATGGCGGCCTCGGGGTTCTTGGCCGAGAAGAGCATCGCCTTGTACGCCGCGCGCAGGAACCGCTCGTAGGAGTCCTTCTTGGCGTCGAAGTCACGGGCGCCGACGCTGAAGGTGAGCGACCGGATGCCGGAGAACACGTCCGGGTTGGTCAGGTACTTCAGCTCGGTGCCGGCGTTCTCGATGACCGCGTACGCCTGGGTGTAGAGCGCCAGCATGTCGACCTTGCCGTCGTTGAGCGCGGCGGCGGCCTGCGCGCCGACGCCCACCGGCAGCAGCTCGACGTCCTCGGCCGGGTCCAGGCCGGCGGCCTTGACGTAGGCGCGGGCGTACGGGGCCGAGCCGGAGGCCAGGCTGATCACGCCGATCTTCTTGCCGCGCAGGTCCGCGCCGCCGGTGATCGGGGAGTTCGGCTTGACCGCCATCACCCACGGCCAGTTCTGCACCAGGCCGCCGACAGCCTTGATCGGCACGTTCTTCTCCACCGCGCCGAGCGCCGAGCCGGCGTCGGCGGGGGTGATGTCGCCGCTGCCGGACGCGACCGCCTGGAGGGCGGCGACCGAGCCGTCGGCGTTGATCGTCTCGACGGTCAGCTTCTCCTCGGCGAAGTAGCCGAGTTCCTTGGCGACCGCGTAGACGGCCACCTCCTCCTTCGGGCCGATCACGGCGGAGGCGATGGCCATGGTCAGCTTCGCCTCCTTGCCCTCGCCGCCGGCCTCGTCGTCGGAGCCGCCGCCGCACGCGGCCAGGACCAGCGCGGTGGCCAACGCCGCCGGGAGCAGGGCCCACTTTCGTTTCATATGCACACACCTCGTCATGAGTCGGGGGAGACCACCTCCGCCGCCGGAGCGGCGGAGGTGGGGGAATCAGCTGTCGCGCTGCCGCGCGACCGTTGTCCGTCAGGCGTCGCGCTGCTGCGCGACGAGTGCCAGATCGTTGTAGACGTGCTGCTCGACGATCAGTCCGCCGTCGAGCACGAAGACGTCCGCGTAGCGGATGTCCTCGAACGGAGTGCCGTCGAGCCATTCCCCGTACAGCCGCCCGAGCGAGGTCACAGTGACCCGCCCGTCGGCCTCGCCCACCAGGTAGCGGTCCCGGTGCTTGCGCACCCACCGGTAGGTTCCGGTCGACGCGGCCGCCATCTCCCGCAGCGACGAGTACTCCCGGCCGCCCGGGAAGACCAACCGCGCCCGCTCCGCGAGAAAGCGCCCCGCTTCGTCGAGTTCGCGGTCCTCGCACAGCTGCAGGTAGCTGTCGATCAGACCGGGCGCGTCCGGTGTGCTCATCAGCCGGTCTTCTCGCTCAGCGCCGCCTCCCACTGGTCCCGCAGCGGGTGCTCCGCGGGGCCGTGCTCGGTGAGGATGCGCATCAGGCGGGCCAGCAGTGCGTCCCGCTCCCGGTCGAGGACCTGCTGCTCCTCCTCGGTGGAGACGAACTCGTCGACGGCGCCCGCGGTGAGCGCGCCGGAGCGGGTCAGCAGCGCCTCGACGACGCGTACTCGCTGGCGGGTCACGTGCAGCTCCGTGGACAGCTGCAGCACCAGGTCGAGCAGCTTGCCGACCTTGGGGTCTCCGAAGTAGTCGAACTCGTTGCTCATCACGCCTCCGGCTTGGTCGCGGCCAGTACGGCCCAGGGGAAGTGCCACTCGGGACGGTCGCCCCAGCCCTGCGGCTGGACGCCGTTGCGGCGCTCGTCGAACGGGGTCCACGACACGTCGGTCAGACCGGCCTCGGTGCAGACCTCGATCAGGTCGGAGCCGAACAGGTCGTGGAAGAACGGCTCGTTGTTGCGCTCGGCGTGCTCGTAGACGGTGGCGTCGCGCAGCGGGTCGCCGGTGAGCATGAACTCCAGGAAGCGCAGCGAGCCGCCCGGCTTGAGCAGGCGCGCGGCCTCCAGGATCGTCTCCCGGATCGCGGCGGCCGGCATCTCGTGCAGCACCATCGTGCCGGTGACCACGTCGCAGCTGTCCGGCTCGATGCCGGTGGCCCGGCCGTCGGCCTGCCGGTAGTCGATCGCGAGTCCGGTCGCCTCGGCCTCGGCGTGGGCCAGGCGCAGACCCGGCGCGGCCAGGTCCACGCCGATCACCTGCGCGGTCGGGTACTTGGCCGGCAGCGGGCGGGTGCTCTTGCCGAAACCGCACCCGATGTCGACGATCCGGGTCGCCGCCGGCAGTTCGGGCAGCGCGGTCTTGGCGAACAGCGTGTGGAACTTGTAGCCGTCGTTGTCGCGCAGCATGACGATGCGCGCGCCGAACTCGTACACGTAGGCCGACATGTCGTCGGAGAAGAAGCTGCCGGGCTGGATGTGGATGTCGTAGTCGGTGTACCAGTCGGGCAGTTCCAGGTCGGGGTTCAGCTCCAGCGAGCCCTTCGGCTGCTCGGGCAGCGAGGTGAGCTGGTCGGTCAGCTCCTCGCGGCGGCTGAGCACCGCGTCGCCGGCGACCTTCCAGAGCATCTTCTGCTGCACCCGCTCCAGGTGGCTGAACCACGGGTAGAGCGGAAGACCACGCAGCACCTGGCCGGCGTCGGCGACGGTGGCGGCGGACGCCCCGGTGGCGCCGTACTCCTCGCGCAGCGCCGGGTAGACGGTGTCCGCCCAGCGCTTGCGCAGGCCGAGGACGAAGTCCACGGCGGAACGCTCATCCAGGGTGAGGCGCTCCTCGATGTCCAGCATGCTTGTCTCCTCTACAGGTGGGGGAGGTCCGGTCCGCGGTGCACCGCGACCGGGGTGGACGGGTCAGTGGGCGTACCGCACGCGCTGGGCGGACGCGGTGTCGAAGGCGCCGAGGAACGCGCCGGCCATCCGTCCCTCGTAGACGGCCTCGAAGGCGGTGCGGGGGGCGTTCGCGTCGCCGACGACGTGGATGCGGGGGCCGTCGGGCAGCGCGTCGAGCTGCCGGTACAACTCGTCCGCGGCCTGCGCCGAACCGCCGTCGACGACCGTGGTGACGTCCTCGACGAGCGTGTCGCCGCCGGCGAGCGGGCCGCCGAGGGCCACCGTGGTGGCGCCCGCGGCGCGGGCGGTCCGCATCGGGTGGACCGCGATCCCCAGGTCCGCGAAGCGCTTGAGCAGCGCGAGCCGCGAGTACGTGGTGATCTTGGCGCTCACCGTGGCGGTGGGGGAGACGAGGTGGACGCGGGCGCCCCGCCGGGCGAACGCCTCCGCCACCGACGCCGCCGACCAGGTGCCCTCGTCGTCGAGCACGACGACGGTGCCGGCCGGCCGGTAGCCGGGGTCGGCCAGGTGGTCGACGGCCTGCCAGATGTCGATCACCGGCGGGCCGCCGGGCAGGTCGCGGCGGGCGGGCCGGGAGCCGGTGGCGAGGACGACGTCCTGGTAGCCGCCGGACAGCACGTCCTCGACGCCGGCGTGGTGGCCGAGCCGGACCGGGATGCCGGCGGCCGCCACGTCGCGGGCCAGGTCGCGGGTGAGCAGGCCGAGCCGCTCCCGGCCGGGTACGCGCGCGGCCACCTCGACCTGCCCGCCGAGCCGGTCGCGTGCCTCGACCACTGTCACCCGGTGCCCGGCCCGGTGCGCGGAGAGGGCTGCCTCCAAGCCGGCCGGACCGCCGCCGACGACCAGGACGTCCCGCGCGCCGGACGGTCCGGGCAGTTCCGGCCAGGCGTCGGCCCACTCCCGCTCGGCGCCGACCTCGGGGTTCACCACGCAGGAGATGGGCAGGCTGCTCTCCAGCCGGCCGATGCAGCCCTGGTTGCAGGCCAGGCAGGCGCGTACCTCGTGCTGGCGGCCCTGCTCGGCCTTGCGGACCAGGTGCGGGTCGGCGATGTGCGGGCGGGCCAGGCCGACCAGGTCGGCCTCACCGGCGGCGACGAGTTCGGCCGCCTCCGGCAGGCTGTCCAGCCGGCACACCGCGAGCACCGGCAGGTCCGGGAACTCCCGCTTGAACAGCGCCGCGTGGTGCCGGAACGGGGCGTGGCCGAAGCTCATGTCCGCCATCTGCGTCGCGAGCGAGAAGCTGCCGTGGTAGGCGGAGTGGCTGACGTGCACGTAGGCGAGGGGGAACTCGGCGCGCAGCTTCCCGACGATCTCCAGCACGGCGGCCGGGTCGAGGCCGCCGGGCAGGAACTCGTCGGCGCTGACCCGCAGCCCGACGGGCAGGTCGGGGGCGGCAGCGAGAACCGCCGTGAGCACCTCGCGGGTCAGGCGCATCCGGTTGTCGAGGCTGCCGCCGTACGCGTCGTCGCGGGTGTTCGTGTGCGGCGAGAGGAACTGCTGGAGAAGGTGGCCGTGGCCGGCGTGCACCTCCAGGCCGTCGAAGCCGGCCTCGCGCATGCGCCGCGCGGCGGCGGCGAACGCCTCGACGACGACGGCGATGTCCCGGCGTCCCATCGCGTGCGGCACGTGCGAGCCGGCCGCCCACGGCACCGGCGACGAGGACCAGGCGGCGGTACGCGTCGCGTCGCCGTTGGCCTGCCGTCCGGCGTGCATGATCTGGGCGAACATGCGGGCCCCGTGCTCGTGCACGGCCTCGGTCACCGCCGCGTACGCCGGGATCGACGAGTCGTCGAAGCTGCCGAGGCTGATGCTGCGGCCCGCGCTCGTGGGGTGCACGCGGATGGCCTCGGTGATGATCAGGCCGGCGCCGCCGCGCGCCCGCTCCGCGTGGTAGGCGACGTGGCGGGCGGTGGGCACATTGTTCAGTCCGAAGTTGGTGGTGTGGCCGGGGACGAAGACCCGGTTCCGCAATGTGAGACGACCGAGCCGGGTGGGGGAGAGAAGAGCGAGAAGCTTGTCGTCGAGCATGCCTCGGACTTCCTGTTTCGGGCCGCACTCGGCGAGGCCGAGAGCGTTCGGATGAACCGTACGCCGTTCGATTGAGTGGAACGGTAGGGCCGGGTTCACATGCCGTCAACGGGCTACTGAGCAGTAAC
Source organism: Micromonospora sp. Mcm103 (assembly GCF_024519755.1). NCBI lineage: Bacteria > Bacillati > Actinomycetota > Actinomycetes > Micromonosporales > Micromonosporaceae > Micromonospora > Micromonospora sp. Mcm103. The sequence continues at coordinate 512,742 of NZ_JALJRJ010000001.1, read as the reverse complement.
TTAGTTCGCCGCACCGCCCCTGAGCTGCTGTTCCACTAGGCGGAACGCTGACCGACGATGACCGTCGATGCGGCGGTCGATCGTTCGGTTCCTCCTGATCGGACGACCGTGCCGGCCGCCGCTCGCCGGTCGGCGGCCCGTGCCCGATCGTTCGGACGGCCCGTCGGACCGTGTCGGCGGCCGTCCGCCGGGAACGGCGGCGCGTGCCGGCGCCGGCTCCGGACACGCGACGGCCCGGGCCGGCGCCCGGCCGCACCGGTGGGTGCGGCCGTCGCGACGACCCGGGCCGTCGTCCGTCAGCGGATGTGGTGGAGGCGCGGTCGCCGGCCGTCCCGGAGGGGGGCGGTCAGCCGGCGTCCGGACGCAGGTACGGCGTGAGCAACTCGCGGGCGAGGCTGGTGGCCGCCGGAAGGTCGAGACCGTTCTCGATCATGCGGCTCAGGGCGTAGACGACCGACTGGACGAGTTCCGCCATCCGGTCCGGGTCGCTCGCCCCGTGCTCGGTGAGCGCGGCGCGCAACGGCGCCTCGAGGCTGTCGTGCAGCAGCCGGCTGGAGGTCGCCAGCACCTCGCTGTTGCCCGCCGACGCCAACGCCCGGGCCAGCGCGTGGTCGCCCCGCGCGACCAGCTGCAGGTTGGCCTCGACGTACGCCAGGATCCTCGCGCCCGGCGTGCGGGCCTCGGCCATCCGCTTCTCGACGAAGGCCGACCACCGGGGGAACGTGTCGGCGACCAGCACGTCGAACATGTCGGTGCGGGACTTGAAATACGAGTACGCGCTGGACCGGGCCAGCCCGGCGTGCCGGGCCACGTCGGCCAGGCTCGGGATCTGCTCCGGGTGCTCGGAGAGCAGGGTGCGGGCGGCGTCGAGCAACGCCGCCCGCTGCGCGGCCCGGTGTTCCGCGACGGTCGAGGCTTGGATCTTCGGCACCGCGACCTCCCCGTGTCTCCCGCCGCCCGTGTCCGGTCCGCGTCGCTCCCTGCTCGTCGCGGTCAGCTGCTCGTGGCGAGCTTGCCGTCGATCATCTCGTAGATGGTGTCACAGTATTGCAGCACGTCGTGATCGTGAGTGACCATCACGACGGCCACCGAGCGCTCCCGCGCCTCCTGGGCGAGCAGCTGCACGATGTCGTGGCTGCGGGCCCGGTCCAGCGCCGCCGTCGGCTCGTCCACCAGCAGCACCGACGGCTCGGTCATCAGCGCCCGGGCGATGCCGACGCGCTGGCGCTCGCCGCCGGAGAGCTGGTGCGGCCGCCGGTCGGCCTTACCGGCCAGGCCGACGTGCGCGAGCATCTCCAGCGGGTCGCGTCCGGTCCGCTCCCGTCGCCCGCCCAGCCGCAGCGGCAGGCGCAGCTGGTCGGCGGCGGTCAGCGCTGGCAGCAGGTTGCCCGACTGGAACACGAACCCCACGTGCCGGCGGCGCAGCTCGGTGCGCGCCCGGCGGCTGGACACGGTCATGTCGTGCCCGGCCACGGTGACGGTGCCCTCGTCGGGGCGGGCCAGCCCGCCGGCCACGGCGAGCAGGCTGGACTTGCCCGCGCCGGACGGCCCGACGATCGCGGCCAGCTCACCCGGCGCGACGGTCAGATCCACGTCGTCGAGCGCGTGCACGGTCTCCGCGCCGTCGCCGTGCCGCAGGTGGACGCCGCGCATGACCAGGCCGAGGTCGGCCGGGGCGGTGCCCGCCGTCGAGGGGGACGCTGTGGGCCGGCTGCTCATCGGTTGCCTCCCAGGGCGGTCGCCGGGTCGATGGAGGTGAGGCGGACGACGGCGGCTGCCGCGCCGACCAGGCCGAGCACGAGCAGGCCGGCCGCGGCGGCGGCGATGCTCTGCGGGTGCAGCGCGAACGGGACGTTGCCGCCCGAGATCAGCGCGCCGAGACCGAGGCCGATCCCCATGCCGACCGCGATGGCGACTGCCAGCAGGATGAGTGCCTGGGTGAGCGCGTCGCGCAGCACCCAGCCGGTCGAGGCACCAAGTGCCCGCAGCACGGCGACCTCCTGCCTGCGCTGGATCGCCCAGACCGCGAAGAACGCGCCGGCCACGAGCGCCGAGATCGCGTAGAGGAAGCCCTGGATCAGCTGGAGCGTGGTGGTCTCGGCGGTGTAGCCGGGCGAGGCGCCGTACGACTCGTCGAGCGTCAGGCTCTCCGTGCCCGCCGCCTTGTCACCGGCGGCCAGGTCCACCGAGGCGCCGTCGGCCGCGCGGACCGCGACGGCGGTGATCTCCTGGGCGGCCTGGGCCGGCACCTGTGCGCCGGCCGGGGTGCCGGACTTGACCTCCTGCCACGTCGCCAGCGGCACGTACGCCACGTCGACGTGGCCGAACGTGTCCTGCTGCTCGGTGACGCCGACGACGCGCAGCCGCGTGCCCAGCCGGTCCACCGTCACCGTGTCGCCGACCCGCAGGCCCGCGTCGATAGCGGTGGGGCTCACCACGATCCCGTCCGCCGGGCCGAGCCGGTCGCCCTCGCTGACGGCGGGCGACAGGAACGATCCGGTCTCGACGCCGAACAGCGCCAGGTCGACCTCGGTGCCCCCGTCGGTACGCCCGTTGATGAGCGTGTTGCCGAACGGGGTCGCCTCGGCCACGCCCGGCTGGTCGCGCCAGGTGTCCACCGCCGAGGCGTCCACCACGCTGCGCGAGAACGCCGAGTCGTGCTGCACGCCGTGGGCGAAGGCGAACGAGGTGACCGGCAGGTTCTGCAGGCCGGAGACGCCGTCACGGACCAGCCCGACGGACAGGCCGGACAACATCACCATCAGCACCGAGATCAGCGCGATCACGGCCCCCATCAGGGCGAACCGCAGCCGCGCGAACCCCAGCTCGCGAATGGCCAGGAACATCAGCCGCCACCTCTCAATCTTGTCGACACCATGTCGCCATGTTAGCAACACGGTGTCGGCAAGATGGTGGTGGTGGTTGTCTAGCCGGCCACACTCCGTGACGGGACCGGCGATGCGCGGCCTGCCGCGCCCGGCGTCAGGCGGTTACCGGGCCCGCGGTGGCGCGGCGCGCGCGCCGTCCGAGGACGGTCACCGCGACCACGATGATCGGCGCGAGCGTGAGGTGACACGCGGCCAGCGTGATCTTGCTGGTGGCGTCCAGGTCGGCGGGCAGCGTCATGGTGGCGATCGTGAGCACCGCGAGCGCCGGGCCGACGATCAGCGCCGCCCGGACCACCCAGGCGAACCGGGGCGCCAGCACGGCGACGGCGGTGAGGCCGAGCGCCAGCGGCAGTGCGCTGAAGCCCGCGACGGTCACCGCGTCGACCTCGACCCGCCGGTCGTCGGCGGTGAACAGGAAGCTGCCGCCGGCCGCCCGGCCGATCGCGTACACGATCAGGTTGACGACCACCGCGACGGCGGTGGCGAGGGCGACGACGGCGGTGCGGGGCAGGTCAGCCACGGGATGTCTCCTCTGCGTGCTCTCGGGTCAGGTACGCCTCGATGCGGGCGAACGCCCCCGTCCAGACCTCGCCGACGAAGAAGTCGCGCAGCTGCGGGGTGGGGAAGCCGCTCTGCACCACAGTCATCAGCGTGCCGCCGTCGCGCGCCTCGAAGGTGACCTCGATGCGCGTGGTCATGGTCGTGCCGTCCGGGCCGGTGCCCGTCGACTCGGTGACCAGCCGGTGCGGGCGGTCGATCTCCAGGAACGTCTGCGTCTCGCGGAACAGCATGTCGGGGGAGGGGCCCCAGACCGCGGTCTGCCTCCCACCGACCCGCAGGTCGACGTCGATCTCCACGATGCCGGGCTCCTCGTCGAGGATGCCGAACCAGATCTTCTGTTTGCCGGCGTCGGTGTAGGCGTCGAACGCCTCGTCAGGGGTGCCCGGAAGGTGTCGTGTCACTCGCATGTGGAGCGTCATGGTCGCGGTCCTCCGTGGTGAGTGTGAGGTAGGCGTCGAGGCCGTCGAGACGACGGGCCCAGAGCCGTCGGTAGAAGGCGATCCAGGCCATCGCCGAGTCCAGCGGTGCCTCGCTGAGCCGGCACTGCCGGGACCGGCCGACCTTGCGCGTCACCACGAGGCCCGCGTCCTCCAGCGCGCGGACGTGCTTGCGCATGCCGGTGAGGGTCATCCCGGTGGGCTCGGTGAGCTCGCTGATGGTGGCCGGGCCCGCGCCGAGCCGGATCAGGATGTCACGCCGGGTCGGGTCGGCCAGGCTGGCGAACACCCGGTCGAGCGTCTCTTGCTGAACCACGAGGTTCACCGTACGACACTGAACCGATCGGTTCAACGTTTTGGCCGGAGGTGGGGCGTGCGGCCCCGGTTGCGGGCCTCTGCGGATCTGGGTGCCGCCTGCTGCTTAGTGGTCTGACCACTTGGGCGAATCGTGGGTGGTGGTGGGGTGGATCGCGGTCGCTCACCCGTTCGGCGCGACGGCCTCGGGCGTTCGGTCCGGCCTGGCTCCGTTGTCCGGCCCTGCGCGCCCATACCCGTCCCGACCTGCGGGAATGTTCCCCGATTCGGGTAACGGAAAGGTCACGAGGTATTCCTGCGACGCGGTCGCGCTCGGTACGTTCCACGAGGCATGAGGTCAGACCTCGATCCTCATGCCTCTAGCTGACGAGGTGAGCAGACCAGTGCAGGAACCCGCCCCCCGCTACGCCGGATACCGGTCCTTCGACTACCTGGTGCCGCATGTGGACTACAAGGTCTTCGAGCTCGCGCCGCAGATCGGCCGGGTGCCGGAACACGACCTCGGCCTGAGCGACGAGCAGCGAGCCCGGGTCTCCCGGCTGCTGCGTGAGCACATGGCCATCTCGCTCCACGAACACCCGAAGATCCTGCCGGCCGACGTGACGCAGTTGCGCGACTACAACCGGACCGGCCGTAACGCCTTCGGGTTCGAGGGCCTGGCCCGCTCCGGCATGACCGCGGTCTTCGACAACTTCATGAACGGCACCGGCTGCGTGACCAGCGAGCACGCCTGGAAGTGGGACGACGTCATCTACGACATCGGCCTGCGCTTCGCCGACGTCGCCAAGCAGGACCACGTGGTGGTGGCGACCACGCTCGAACAGATCTTCGAGGCCAAGCGCAACGGGCAGATCGCCCTGGTGGCCGGCCTGGAAGCAGCCACGATGATCGAGAACGAGCTGGACCGGATCGACATCCTCTACGGCTTCGGCGTACGCCAG
>NZ_JALJRJ010000001.1:174402-507500 GCF_024519755.1 Micromonospora sp. Mcm103 | reverse complement strand
GATCGAGAACGAGCTGGACCGGATCGACATCCTCTACGGCTTCGGCGTACGCCAGATGGGCATCGCGTACAGCCAGGCGAACATGCTCGGTTCCGGCCTCTCCGAGGACCGCGACGGCGGGCTGACGCACTTCGGCCGGCGTGCGGTGGACCGGATGAACAAGCTCGGCATCGCCATCGACATCTCGCACTCCGGCGACCAGACGTCGCTGGACGTGATCGAGGCCAGCCGGGTGCCGGTGTTCATCACCCACGCCGGTGCCCGCTCGGTCTGGAACACCCCCCGGATGAAGCCGGACGAGGTGATCCGGGCCTGTGCCGAGCGGGGTGGCGTGATCGGCATCGAGGCCGCTCCGCACACCACCCTCTCGGGCGACCACCCGCACCACTCGATCGAGTCGGTGATGGACCACTTCACCTACTGCGTGGAGTTGGTCGGCATCGACCACGTCGCGTTCGGTCCGGACACCAACTTCGGTGACCACGTCGGACTGCACGACAGCTTTACCCAGCACCTGGCGATCGGAAAGGCCCACGGCGTGGTGGACCACCCTCGGGTTCCGTACGTGAGTGGCATGGAGAACCCGGCGGAGTGCTTCAGCAACATCGTCGGGTGGTTGGTCACGCACGGTTACTCCGACGAGGAGATCGCCAAGGTCATCGGCGGCAACATCATCCGGGTTCTTCAGGAGGTTTGGTGAACAAGACAGTCAAGGGTCGGTGGCGGCTCGCTGTCGCGCTCGGCGTGGCGGCCACGCTCGGTGTCTCCGGCTGCGGCCTGAACGAGGAGACGTCCTCCTCCAGTGGTTCGTCGTCGGACTCGGTGCTGCGGATCGGCACCACCACCGACGTGAGCAACTTCAACCCGCTCCAGTCGCTGAGCAAGACGGACTCGTGGATCCTCAACGCGATGTACCCGCACCTGCTGCGGATCGACGAGAACGCGAAGAAGTCGCCGGAGCTGGCCAAGGAGTACCGCTACGAGGACGACGGCAAGACCGCCGTCTTCGTGCTGCGCGACGACTTCAAGTGGACCGACGGCAAGCCGGTGGTCGCCGAGGACGTGAAGTTCTCCGCCGAGTCGATCATGAAGTACAAGCTCGGCAACGTCGCGGCGAAGCTGACCTGGGTCGAGTCGGTCGAGGCGCCGGACGCCACCACCGTCAAGTTCAAGCTCTCCCAGCCGTACGCGCCGTTCGCCGAGGGCGTCGGCTTCTGGATGTCGGTCGTGCCGAAGCACATCTTCGAGCCGGCCGGTGACCTGTCCAAGTTCGCCAACGACTCCAACTGGGTCGGCGCCGGGCCGTTCGTCCTGGACAGCATCACCAAGGGCCAGCGCTACGTCATGAAGCGCAACGAGCACTACCCGCTCGCGCCGGGTGGCAAGGCCGCGGTGAGCCAGGTCGAGTACCGGGTCTACCCGGACGTGAACACCATGATGCTGGCGCTGCGCAACGGTGACATCGACATGATGGGCACCCCGGTGCCGGTCTCGGCGGCGAAGACCTTCGAGAACGACGACAAGATCAAGCTGAAGAAGGTCGGCGCCCTCGGCTTCGCGCACCTGACCTACAACATGAAGAACAAGTACCTCGCCGACCAGGACGTCCGGCAGGCGCTGTCGATGGCGGTCGACACCAAGGCGATCATCTCGGCCGTGCTGCAGGGCGACGGCCAGCAGATGGCCGGCCCGATCTCGCCGATCTTCTCCGAGTACGACAACACCGAGCTGCAGCCGTACCCGTTCGACCCGGCGGGCGCGAAGGCCAAGCTGAGCGCGGCCGGCTACAAGGACGCCAACAACGACGGCTTCTTCGACGAGCTGACGTTCGGCGTGGCGTGCGACCAGTCCAACGCCAACATCACCCGGGTCGTGCAGCTGTTCCGGGAGAGCGCGGCCAAGGCCGGCGTGAAGCTGGAGAACGAGTGCGTGGAGCGGAACACCTTCCTCACCCGCACCAAGAACGGCGAGTACGACATCGACGCCTCGCAGTGGGGTGTCTTCGACAACCCGATGGACCAGCTGCGCAGCACCTACCTGTCCAGCAACCCGGGTGGCATCAACTACAACCTGCTCGAGTCGGCGGAGATGGACGCGCTGATCAACGACGCGGCCGGCACCACCGACGCGGAGGCGTTCAAGACCAAGATCAAGAACATTGACAAGGTCGTGCACGAGCAGGCGTACCTGACCCCGCTGTACGTGGAGAACTTCCAGTTCGCCTACAACGCCAGCAAGTTCACCGGCTTCGTCCCGTCGCCGTCGGACCTGCTCGGCATGGTCACCGCGTACTCGCTGGCCCAGGTCACCCCGGTCAAGTAACCCACCCAACCTAGAGGGAGAGGAGGGGTCCCCCGTGGCGCGTTTCGTGCTCAGCCGGGCACTGAAGGCCGTCCTGACCGTGTGGATTGCGATCACTTCGACGTTCTTTCTGCTCCGGCTCCTGCCGGGGGACCCCACGACCCTCATGGTCGAGGGCGACATGACACCGGAGATGCAGGCGGCACTGCTCAAGACGTACGGCCTGGACCGTCCGCTGTGGGAGCAGTACGTGTCGTACCTGCGCGAGCTGGTCCAGGGCAACCTGGGCATCTCGTTCCGCCAGATCCAGCCGGTCACCGACATCATCCTCGACCGGCTGCCCTGGACGTTGCTGCTGGCCGGCAGCGCGTTCGTCCTGACCATCGCCGTCGGTATCCCGATCGGCGTGGCCGCCGCGGTCAACCGCGGCAAGTGGCTCGACCGCGCGTTGCAGGGCTTCGGGATCAGCGCGAACGCGCTGTTCGTGCCGAGCGTCGCGATCCTGCTGCTGGTCTTCTTCGGCGCCCAGCTCGGCTGGTTCCCGATCGGTGGGGCGATCGACCCGGACACCCGGGGCGCGGCGGCCTACCTGAGCCTGGCCCACCACCTGGTGCTGCCGGTGCTCTCCCTGGTCCTGGTGCAGCTCGGCCCGTACGCGCTGACCCTTCGTACCAACATGATCGAAGTCCTCGGCGAGGACTACATCCGCGCCGCGCAGGCGCGTGGTCTCTCGGCCCGGCGCCGGGTGTGGAAGCACGGCCTGCGCAACGCGATCCTGCCGGCACTGACCCTGATGGGCCTGCAACTGGGCACCCTGGTCGGCGGTGCGGTGCTGACCGAGACGGTCTTCGCCTACCCCGGGGTCGGCCGGCTGATCTACGAGGCGGTCGGGCAGCAGGACTACCCGGTGATCCAGGGTGCGTTCATCATGCTCGCCGTCACCGTGGTGATCGCCAACGCCCTGACCGACATGCTCTACGCGGTCCTCAACCCCCGGATCCGGCTGTGAACGCGCGCAGCGTCGCGGCACGTCGCCCGGATCCGTCCGCCGCCACCGAAGGGAGGGTGCCGTGAGTGCCCCCGTGCTGACCGAGCAGGCGCTGCCGCCGGCCCCGGCCGCGCCCAAGCGGTCCTTCCTCTCCGGCTACCTGCGTCAGCCCGTCGTGGCGCTGTCCGTGCTGGTGCTGCTCGTGATGGCGTTGCTGGCGATCTTCGCGCCGCTGATCGCCGACGAGCCCGCCGGCGCGGGCGCGGACGTGCTGCAACCCCCCTCCGGGGCGCACTGGTTCGGCACCGACGACCTCGGGCAGGACATCTTCGCCCAGGTGGTCTGGGGCACCCGGACCAGCATGGTGATCGGCCTGGCCGCGTCACTGCTCGCCATCGTGCTGGGCACCGCGATCGGGCTGGCCGCGGCGTACTTCCGGCCGTTCGACGCGGTCGCCACGGTGATCACCGACGTGATGCTGGCGCTGCCCACCCTGCCGCTGATGATCATGCTGGCGGCGGTGGTCAGCCCGAGCGTCACGACGCTGACCCTGATCATCGGGTTCTTCGCCTGGCCCGAGGTCGCCCGGCTGATCCGGTCGCAGGGCCTGGTGATCAGCGCGATGCCCTACATCGACGGCGCCCGGGTGCTCGGGGCCACCGGCTGGCGGATCGTCACCCGGGAGATCCTGCCCGCCGTCGTCTCGCTGATGGTGGTCAGCGTGCTGCTCACCGCCTCCCGGGCGGTGATCTCCGAGGCGGGCCTGAGCTTCCTCGGCCTCGGCGACCCGGACGCCTGGTCCTGGGGACGGATCCTGCTCAACGCCCAGCGCAGCGGCACGATCGCGATCGCCTGGTGGCAGACGCTCTTCCCGTCCCTGGCGATCTTGTTCCTGGTGCTGGCGGCGACCCTCGCCGGAACCCGGTTCAACGACACCCGCGACCCCCGTCGCAACGGAGGCTGACCATGCGACTGCCCGAGAGCTTCTACCACAGCGTCCGAAGCCGGCTCGCCGAGGCGCTCGAACAACGTGGCCTGGACGGGTTCCTGGCCACCTCGCCGGCGGAGGTCGCCTTCCTCAGCGGCTTCTTCTACATCGCCACCGAACGTCCGGTGTATCTCTGGCTGCCGCGTGCGGGGGATCCGCTGCTGGTGATCCCGCGCCTCGACGAGGAGTACGCGGCCCAGCAGGGCGTGACGGTCCCGACCCTCACCTACTTCGAGTACCCGGGCGTGGTCACCGCCGAGGAGACGCTCGCCTCGGCGTTGCCCCGCCCGGGTGGTCCGGTCCGCCGCATCGGCGTGGGCGCGGGCCTGGCGGTCGGCACGTTCCGGGCGCTGTCCCGGGCCATCGACGGGGCCACCCTGGAGACCACGGACGCGGTCGCCGCGCTGCGGCTGCGCAAGTTCCCCGAGGAGATCCCGTTCCACGAGGCCGCCGCGCGGATCTGCGACGAGATGCTGGCCGCCGGACGGGCCCTGATCGAGGAGGCGCTCGCCGCCGGAGGGCCGCTGCCGCGCGAGGACGAGATCGCCCGGCACGTGATCGGCTACGGCACCGACCGGATGTACGCCGATTACGACCTCGTCGTCTACACCACCAAGCTGGCCGGCGGGCTGGTCTACGCCGGCCCGAACTCCGCCCTGCCGCACGGCCTGCCGACCCGTCGGCGGCTCCAGCCGGGCGACACCCTGATCCTCTCCCTCGGCGCGGCGGTGGCCAGCCGGTTCGTGGAGAGCGAACGGACGTTCGTCATCGGCGAGCCCAGCGCCGAGCAGGTGCGCTACTACGAGGCCGACCGGGAGGCCCAGGAAGTGGGCACCCAGGCGATGGTCGCCGGCCGTACCTGCGCCGAGGTCAACCGGATCTGCCTGGACGTCCTGCGGGACCGAGGGCTGGGCGACTACATCCGGCACCGGCAGGGCCACGGCATCGGGTTGCAGAACCACGAGGCGCCGTGGGTCTCCGACGGGGACCACACCGTGCTCGCCCCCGGGATGCTGCTGTCCAGCGAGCCCGGCGTCTACGTGCCCGGCCACGCCGGCTACCGCATCTCCGACACGGTCCTGGTGCAGGACGACGGCCCGCGCCGGCTCACCCGGTACCCGCGTGACCTGGCATCCAACATCATCGAGGGGATCCGATGAGAATCAACGGAGCGGAACTGGTCGTCGAGGCGTTCGGCCCGGTCGACGGTCCGGCCATGATCGTGCACCACGGTGCCCCGGGCCTCGGTTCCCGCCAGGAGCCGAAGCGCTCGTTCGGCCCGTTCGCCGACCGGATGCGGGTCATCGTCTTCGACGCCCGCGGCTCCGGCGAGTCCAGCGACGACGGACCGTTCACCCACGAGCAGTGGGTGGCCGACGTGGACGCCATCCGCGCGCACTTCGGCTACGAGACGATCGTCATGGCCGGCGGTTCGTACGGCGGGTTCATCGCCATGGAGTACGCCATCGCCCACCCGGACCGGGTCTCCGCGCTGGTGCTGCGCGACACCGCCGCGGACACCGCACACGACCACCTGGCGGTGGAGCGGGCCCGCAACACCGACCGTTCGGTGATCCCGGAGTGGGTCATCGGCCGGATCGGCACCGGACGGTTCGAGAGCAACGAGCAGTTGCGCGAGTACTGGCGAGCGATCCTGCCGCTCTACGACCACCGGCACGACCCGGCCAAGGACGAGGCGCGGCTGGCCGCCACCCGGTTCCACTACCGCACCCACAACGCCGCCTTCGGGCAGAACATGCCCCGCTACGACCTGAAGCCGAAGCTGCCGTCGATCACGTGCCCGACCCTGGTGACTGTGGGCCGGCACGACTGGCGTACCCCGGTGGCCGCCTCTCAGGTCATCGCGGACCTGGTGCCCCACGGCGAGCTGGTGGTCTTCGAGTCCTCCGGCCACTCGCCGCAGCTGGAGGAGCCAGAGCGGTTCCAGCAGGTGGTGCGGGACTTCCTCAGCCGGGCCGGAGTGCTCCGATGAGCCTGCTGGAGATCGCCGACCTGCGGGTCGCGTTCCCGGGCCCGACCGGCCCGGTGAACGCGGTGAACGGGGTGTCGCTGCGTGTCGAGTCGGGCCAGACCCTTGCCATCCTCGGTGAGTCCGGCTCCGGTAAGAGCGTCACCGCGCAGGCGGTGATGGGCATCCTCGACGTCCCGCCGGCGACGGTCGCCGGCTCGGTCCAGCTGCGGGGCCGGGAGCTGCTGACCCTGCCACGCAAGCAGCGGGAGCGGGTCAGTGGCGAAGAGATCGGGATGGTCTTCCAGGACGCGATGGCCGCGCTCAACCCGGTCTTCACCGTCGGACACCAGATCGTGGAGGTGCTGCGGGTCCGGCGGGGCATGTCCCGGGCCGACGCCCGGCGCCGCGCCGTCGAACTGGTCGACCGGGTGCGGATCCCGGCGGCCAAGGACCGGATCCGGGACTACCCGCACCAGTTCTCCGGCGGCATGCGCCAGCGCATCATGATCGCGTTGGCGATCGCCCTCGAACCGGCCCTGCTGATCGCGGACGAGCCCACCACCGCCCTGGACGTGACCGTGCAGGCCCAGGTGATGGAGTTGCTCGCGGAGATCCAGCGGGACAGCGGAATGGGCCTGCTGCTGATCACACACGACCTGGGCGTGGTCGCCGAGGTCGCCGACGACGTGGCGGTGATGTACGCCGGCCGGATCGTCGAACGGGGCACCGTCGAGCAGATCTTCGCCGGTCCGGCGCACCCCTACACCGAAGGGCTGCTCAACTCGATGCCCCGGGTGGACCGGCGCGACGAGCAGCTCTACGCGATTCCCGGCGCTCCGCCCAACCCGGCTCGGCTCCCCGCCGGCTGCCCGTTCCACCTGCGTTGTCACCGGGTCACCGACGAATGCCGGATCGCCCTGCCGCCGCTGCGGGCGCTGCCGGCCGACCGGGCCAGCGCCTGTCACCACCACGAGGAGGTGCTCGATGCCACCCGCCGATGAGGTCGTGCTGCGGGTCGAGAACCTGGTCAAGCACTTCCCGCTCAAGGGGCGGGTCCCGTTCGCCTCCGGCGGCGTGGTCAAAGCCGTCGACGGTGTCTCCTTCGACCTGCGCCGGGGCGAGACGCTCGGCGTGGTGGGCGAGTCCGGCTGCGGCAAGAGCACGCTGGCCCGCATGCTCGTCGGGCTGGAGCAACCCACCTCCGGCGAGGTGCGCTTCGGCACGTCAGTGGTGCACCAGGCCAGGGGGCGGGAGCTGCGGGCCCTGCGCCGGCGGATCCAGATCGTGCTCCAGGACCCGTACACGTCGCTGAACCCCCGCCGCACGATCCGGGAGATCCTGCTCCAGCCGTTCGAGATCCACCCGGACGTGCTGGACCGCCGGCGCCGGGTCGAGCGGATCAAGGAGCTGCTCGACCTGGTCGGTCTCGACCCCGGCCTGCACCTGGACCGCTACCCGCACCAGTTCTCCGGCGGGCAGCGCCAGCGCATCGGCATCGCCCGGGCGCTCGCGCTGAACCCCGACGTGATCGTCTGCGACGAGCCCGTCTCCGCACTGGACGTGTCGGTCCAGGCGCAGGTGGTCAACCTCCTGGAGCGGCTCCAGGAGGAACTCGGCGTCGCGTACGTCTTCATCGCCCACGACCTGTCCGTGGTGCGCCACATCTCCGACCGGGTCGCCGTGATGTACCTGGGCAAGCTCGTGGAGACCGGCCCGGAGACCAACCTCTACGAGTCGCCCCGGCACCCGTACACCCGGGCGCTGCTGTCGGCCGTGCCGGTGCCGGACCCGGCCGGCCGGCGGCAGCGGCAGCGCATCTTGCTGGCCGGCGACCCGCCCAGCCCGGTCGACCCACCCTCCGGCTGCCGTTTCCGGACCCGCTGCTGGCAGGCGACCGACACCTGTGCCAGTACCGAGCCGCCGCTGGCCGCCGGGCCGCATCCGGTCGCCTGCCACTTCCCGCTGGCCGCGTGACGGCCGGCGATCGCCAAAGGAGAAGCGTCTTGCTGCAAGAACCCGCCCCCCGGTACAAGGGTCACAGGTCGTACTCGTACCTGGAACCGCACTCGGACTACCGGGTGTTCACGTTGGCCGAGGAGATCGGCCGGGTGCCGGAGCACGACCTCGGCCTGACCGACGCCCAGCGGGCGCGGGTGACGCGGCTGCTCACCGAGCACGCCGCCATCTCGCTGCACGAGCATCCGGTGGTCCTGCCCGCCGACGTCCGTGAGCTGCGGGCCTACAACCGCACCGCCCGCCAGCGCACCGGGTACGAGGGGCTGGCGCGCTCGGGCCTGACCGCCGTCTTCGACAACTTCATGGCCGGCGCCTCCTGTGTGACGAGCGAGAACGGTTGGAAGTGGAACGACCTCGTCTACGCCCTCGGGATGCGGATGAGCGACCTCTACAAGCAGGACCACGTCTTCCTGGCCACGTCCCTGGACGACATCCACGCCGCGAAGCGGGACGGCCGGCTGGCCCTGGTCGCAGGCCTGGAGTGCAGCAGTCCGATCGAGAACGAGCTGGACCGGATCGACATCCTCTACGGCTTCGGCGTACGCCAGCTCGGCATCGCGTACAGCCAGGCGAACATGCTGGGCGGGGGCCTGTCGGAGAAGCACGACGGCGGGCTGACGCACTTCGGCCGGCGTGCGGTGGACCGGATGAACAAGCTCGGCATCGCCATCGACATCTCGCACTCCGGTGACCAGACCTGCCTGGATGTGATCGAGGCCAGCCGGGTGCCGGTGTTCATCACCCACGCCGGCGCCCGCTCGGTCTGGGACACCTCCCGCATGAAGCCGGACGAGGTGATCCGGGCCTGTGCCGAGCGAGGTGGCGTGATCGGCGTCGAGGCCGCCCCGCACACCACGCTCTCGCAGGCGCACCAGCACCATTCGATCGAGTCGGTGATGGACCACTTCACCTACTGCGTCGACCTGGTCGGCATCGACCACGTCACGTTCGGCCCGGACACCATGTTCGGCGACCACGTGGGGGTGCACGACACCTACGCCGGCAACTACGCCCACGACGCCGGCAACCGTCCGCAGCACCCGCGGGTGGAGTACGTGTCCGGGCTGGAGAATCCGGGCGAGGCGTTCGGCAACATCGTGGGCTGGCTGGTGGCGCACGACTACTCCGACGACGAGATCGCCAAGGTGATCGGCGGCAACACGATCCGGGTGCTGGAGCAGGTCTGGTGACGCCGTCCCGGGTGATCGGCTGAGCGCACGCGGACGAACTACACTCCGTACGCCGACGCGGCGGCGGGCAGTGATGAGGTGAGGGCGGATGGCTCGGCGGGAGACCGCGCTACAGGCGGCGCACGGCCGGCTACGGCAGCTGATCGGCAGCGAGTTCCGGTCGGGGGAGAAGCTGCCCAACGAGCGGGACCTGGCCGAGCGTCTGGAGGTCAGTCGCGCGACCGTGCGCGAGGTGCTGGGGCAGCTCGTCGCCGAGGGGGTGGTCACCCGGACCTGGGGGATCGGCACCTTCGTGCACGACGACGCCGAACGGGTGCCGGTGTCCATCGGGGACGTCACCGCGCTGCGGGACCGGATCACCGCCTCGGGCCACCGTCCGACGCTTCAGGACGCGGCGGTCAGCCGGGCGAAGTGCCCGGCCGACTGCGCCCGCGTCCTCGGCCTGGAGCCGGACTCGCCGGTGTGGCGGGTCGACCGGCTCTTCGCCGTGGACGGGGTACCGGCGGCCTGGATCCGTGATCACCTGCCGCTGCGCTTCGACGGCCGCGACCTCGACCCGTCCGGGTTGCTCAGCATCGACCTGGACATGTTCGAGTTCCTGGCCAGCGCGACCGGCATGCCGGTGCGGCGGGCGGAGATCGAACTCTCCGCGGTGCTCGCCGACGAGGAGGCCACCGAGCGGCTCGGCGTGGCGATCGGACACCCGCTGGTCACCGCGACCCAGGTCGGTTACGGGACGGGCGGCGCGCCGCTGTTCCACGGCCACATCACGGTTCGCACCGACGTGTTGACCCTGCGGATCAGTCGCGGCGGGGAGCCGGAACCGGCCTCGCCGGCCGAGTAGACGGCGGCCCCGCGACCTCTCGGGTCGCGGGGCCGCCCCCGGCGCCGTGGGAAGGAACGCCGGAGTGTGGAGTGCCGGTCAGGCGAGCGTGCAGGGTGAGCCGTTGAGGCTGAACGAGCCGGGCCGGGCGGTGTTACCGGTGTGCGTGGCCTGGAAGCCGATGGTGGTCGAGCCGCGAGCCGGGATGACCGCGTTGTACGCGAGGTTGCGCGCGGTCACCTGACCCGAGGCGGGGGAGTAGGAGGCGTTCCAGCCCGAGGTGATGGTCTGGCCGCTGGGCAGCGTGAACGTCAGCGACCAGCCGTTCACCGCGGCGGTGCCGGTGTTGGTGATGGTGATGTTCTCGGTCAGCCCGTTGTTCCAGGCGTTCAGCTCGATGCTCACCGAGCAGGCGCCGGTGCCGGGCGGCGGGGTGGTCGGGACGGGCGTCGGCGAGAGGGTCGGACTCGGCGAGACGGTCGGGCTCGGCGACACCGTCGGGCTGGCCGTGGCGGTCGGGCTGGGCGTGCTGGTCAGGCCGAAGAACGCCACCGCGGCCGCGGCCATGCCGGCCGACGGCAGGCTGTGCCCGGCGCCCTGGATGCTGTACGCCTCGACCTGCACGGTGCCGGTGCCGTCGGCGTAGCGCCGCCGGTTCCAGCCGGACTGCGGGGTGTCGGTGGACGTGGGCGTCTGGCTGAGGCCGAACACGTTCGTCCACTGCTCGATCGTCTCCTGGAGCAGCGAGTACGGCACCAGCGTGTCGTTGGTGCCGTGCCACAACTGCACCCGGGGGCGGGGCCCGGTGTAGCCGGGGTACGCCTGGCGGACCGCGTCACCCCACTGCTGCGGGGTGCGGTTCATGTTCCCGCCGGTGCACTGGCTGGAGCCGGGGGGATAGTCGGCGGCGCCGGCGAAGCAGTTGAACGGCACGCCCATGAACGCCGCGCCGGCCTTGAAGACGTCCGGGTAGAGCGCCAGCATGTGGTTGGTCATCATGCCGCCGGACGAACTGCCGGTGGCGTAGACCCGGTCCGGGTCGGCGCCGTACTGCTGCTGGACGTAGCGGACCATCGAGATGAGCGACACCGGGTCGCTGCCGCCGCCGCGCCGCTTGGCCGCGTCGGACCAGGTGTCGAAGCAGTTGCCGAAGCCGGCCTGCTGGGTCGCGCTGGGGTAGATGACGATGAAGCCGTACCGGTCGGCCAGCCCGGCGAACTCGCTGCCGGAGTAGAAGCCGGGGCCGGAGCCGCCGCAGCCGTGCATGGCCACCACGGTGGCCGGCCGGGCCGGGCGGGTGTCCGGGACGTAGACGTGCATGCGCATCCGGCCGGGGTTGTCGCCGAAGCTGGTCACCTCGGTCAGCGACGCCGCGTACGCGGGTTGGACGGCGGGGATCACCAGGCCGGCCGCCACCAGCGACGCGGCCAGGGCCACCACCATCTTGGCTCTGATTCTCACGGAATCTCCTTCGATCGCCCTGTGCGGGCGGTGACGGGCGGGCGCGCGCCGCGCCGGCGGCCCGGACCGCCGCGGTGTCGCGTCTCGCCCATTGACGTGTCTCGCCCGGCCCGGCTCCGTCGTGTGGCACATAGTGTTCCCGCCGGACGCTGAAGTGTCAATCGATGCGCTCCGATGAGCTGCGGCGGCGTTCGTCTACAGTCGGTGCACCGTCCCTGAGCCGAGCCCGGAGCGCGCGTGGCAAACCCGTTCGACATCGAGGAGATCTACCCGGACGAGGGGCCCGCCGCGCGGCTGCCCCGGCGGCAGGCCGGCACCTCGCCGCAGAGCGTCGCGGTGACCCTGCTCGCCGACTACACGCTGCGCACCCGCGCCGACCTGCCGTCCGCGGCGATCGTCGCCCTGCTCGGCGAGGCCGGGGTGACGAGCGCCGGGGCGCGTACCGCGATCAGCCGGCTGGCCCGCCGGGGGGTGCTGGAGGGCAGCCGGCAGGGCCGCAACAGCTTCTACCGGCTCAGCCGCTCCGCCGCCGAGTACCTGTCCGCCGGCGGTAACTGGATCATCGCCTCCACGACCGACGTCCAGACGTGGGACGGATGCTGGACCGTCGTCGCCTTCTCGCTGCCGCAGGACCATGGGGCGCAACGCCGGGCGCTGCGCGGCCAGTTGCGCTGGCTCGGCTTCGCGCCGCTCTACGACGGGCTGTGGATCTCGCCGTACGAGCTGACCGCGCCCGCGCGGGCCCGGCTCGCCCCGCTCGCCCTCGGCGCGGTCACGGTGTTCCGGGGCCGGCAGGACGCGCTGGACGCGATCGGTCAGCGCGCCCCCGTGGACGCCTGGGACGTCGACGCGATCAGCGGACAGTACGAGGCGTTCCTGCGCCGGTGGACCCCGATGGTGTCGCGGCTCGGCACCGTCGACGGCGCCGCGGCCGTGCGGGCCCGGACCGAGGTGATGGACACGTACCGGCGGTTCCCCACGCTCGACCCGCGACTGCCGCTGGAACTGCTCCCCGCCGGATGGCCGCGCCGGGCCGCCCGGGACCTGTTCGCGGCCGTCTACGACGGCCTGGCCGACGCCGCCGAGACCCACGTCCGGGCGGTCGTCGCGCGGTTCGCCGAGCCGGTGCCGCCGGGCATCCGGGCGCACACCACCGCCGACATGCTCGCCGGCATTCGCGAGGAGCGGCCATGCGCGTGACCATCTCCCTCGACGAGCTGCTCGGTGACGAGGTACGGCGTGACCCGTACCCGTTCTACGCCCGGCTGCACGAGGCGGGGGAGGCGGTCGCGCTGCGGCCCGCCGACCCGCACGCGCTCGTCGTGCACGGGTACGACGCGGTCAACCGGGTGCTGCGCGACCCGGTCTTCCGGGTGCTCGGCGCCGAGTACCTGGACCGGGCCGGCGTGCGCTGGCGCGAGCACCAGGTGATCCGGATCCTCCAGTCGTCGATGCTCAACGCCGCCGAGGGCGACCATCTCCGGGTCCGGCACCTGTTCTCCCAGGCGCTCACCCCGCGCCGGGTCGCCGCGCTGGAACCGGCCATCGGGCGCATCGCCGACGACCTGTTCGACGGGCTCGCCGCCGAGGGCGCGGACGGCCGGCCGGTCGACTTCATGGCGCGCTTCGCGCTGCGGCTGCCCAGTGACGTCATCGGTGAGCTGCTGGGCGTGCCGCAGGCGGACCGGGAGTGGTTCCCGTCCCGGGTCCGCGCGTTCGACGCGGTGCTGGAGATCGGCCGCCGGTCCATGCGCGAGGTCCGGGCCGCCAACGTGGCCGCGGCGGAGCTGACCGCGTACTTCACCGGCCTGGTCGCCGCGCGCCGGGCGGCGCCGCGCGACGACTTCGTCTCGGCGCTGCTGCGCGGCCTGGACGACGAACCCGGCCGGCTGACCTCCGACGAGCTGCTGGCCAACCTCATCATCATGTACAACGCCGGGTTCCGGACCACCGCGAACCTGCTCGGCAACGGGCTGGTGCTGCTCACCGAGCGGCCGGACGCCCGGGACGCGCTGCGCGCCGATCCGTCGCTGGCCGCGTCGTACGTCGAGGAGATCCTGCGGTACGAGCCGCCTGTGCACTTCGCGGTCCGCTACGCCGCCGAGGACGCCGAGGTCGCCGGTCTCCCGGTGGCGGCCGGCCGGACCGTGGTGGTGCTGACCGGCGCCGCGAACCGGGACCCGCGCCGCTTCCCCGACCCGGACCGGTTCGATCCGTCCCGCCCCGACAACCGGCACCTGGCGTTCAGCGCCGGGCCGCACTACTGCTTCGGGGCGACGCTGGCCCGCGCCGAGGGGCGGCTGGTGCTGCCCCGGCTGCTGGACCGCTTCCCGGCGCTGGCCGCCGAGCCCGGCCCGCGCCGCGCACTGATGCTGCGCGGGTACGACCGGCTACCGGTACGGCTGACCGGTCGGGCACCTTGCCAAACCAACCCGATCGAGTAAGGTCGATGCTACGCGGAGTGTCCGCTCCGCGCCTCACACGTTCCGTTGAGCAGGTCGAGCGCGCCGCCAGGACACCGTGGAAGGGAAACACCGGACATGACCGACGAGATCCGCGCGTTCCTCCTCGCCGCACTCACCGAGATGAAGTACGACGTCTCCGACGTCGACGACGACACCGTCTTCGGGCCCGCCGGGCTCGACGTGGACTCCCTCGGCCTGGCCGAGCTGGCCGTACGCGTGGAGGACCGGTTCGGGGTCGCCTTCGACGACGACGAGGCGGAGGACCTCGCCATGATGACCGTCGGCGAGTTCAGCCGGACGGTGGCGGCGCGCATCGCACCGGCCTCGGCGCACTGACCGATGTCGGGGCACGGCACCCGGCCGCGCGGCGTCCCGGCGCCCACGCCGGCGCGGCGGGTCCGGTGAGCGTGCGCGAACCGGTCACCGTCACCGGGATCGGACTGGTCAGCCCGGTCGGCGCGACCGCCGCCGAGGTGTTCGACGCGGTCTGCGACGGCCGGTCCGGGCTCACCCGGCCGCCGGCCGGCCATCCGCTGCACGGCGTCGTCGACGTCGCCGCGTTCGCCCCGGCGATCGACCCGGCGAGCGTGCTGCCCGGCCCGGAGTCCCGCGTCGTGGACCGGTCGATCGTGATGGTGCTGCGCGCCGCCGAGGACGCGCTCGCCGGCGCCGGACTGCGGATCGGCCAGGACGTCGATCCGTACCGGGTGGCGGTCGTCGTCTCCGGCGTCGGCGGCCTGTCCACGCTGGAGGAGCAGGTGCTCGCCCGCGCCGGGCGGGGCCGGTTCGGGGTCAGCCCGTACATGCTGCCCGGCACGCTGCCGAACATGGGCGCGGCCCGCATCGCGATCAAGTTCGGCATCCACGGCTACACGTCGTCGATCGGCACGGCGTGCGCGGCCGGGGCGCAGTCGATCGGGGAGGCGCTGCGCATCCTGCGCGCCGGCGAGGCGGACGTGGTGCTCGCCGGGTGCGCCGAGGCGCCGCTGTTCCCGACGTTCGCCGACGCGTTCGGCAACGCCCGCGCGCTCGCCCGCGGCTGGGCCGACCCGGCCGCCGCGAGCCGCCCCTTCGACCGCCGCCGCAACGGGCTCGTCCTCGGCGAGGGCGCCGGGGTGTTCGTCCTGGAACGCGCCGCGCACGCCGCCGCGCGCGGTGCCCACCGCCACGCCGACGTGCTCGGCTGGGGCGCCACGAACGATGCCCACCACCCGACCACGCCCCGCCCCGACGGCGCCGGCGCGGCCCGCTGCATGCGCATGGCCGTCCGCGACGCCGGGCTGCTGCCCGGCGACATCGGGTACGTCAACGCGCACGGCACCAGCACCCGGGCCGGGGACGCCGCCGAGCTGGCCGCGCTCGCCGAGGTCTACGGCGCCGCCCCGCCACCGCTGAGTTCGACGAAGGGCGTGACCGGGCACATGCTCGGGGTCTCCGGCGTGATCGAGGCGGCGATCGCGGTCGAGGCGCTGCGCCGCGGCCTGCTGCCGCCGACCCACAACCTGGACGACCCGGAGCGCGACGGCGAGGTCGACCACATCCGCGAGAAGGCGCGGGCGGTGGCGGTGGACGCGGTGCTGTCCAACTCGTTCGGCTTCGGCGGCCACAACGTGAGCCTCGTCCTGGCCCGCCCCGCCTGAGCGGCGGCGTGCCTCAGCGGAGCGTGATCACGGTCGCGGCGTCGTACGCGGCGACGGCGACGGTGAAGTGCGGGCGCAGCATCTCGGCCACGTAGTCGAGGTCGGCGACCAGCGGCACCGGCAGCAGGGCGCGCTGGTCCGGGCCGGTCCGGGTGGCAACCAGCTCGATCCGGTCGGCCTTGAGCAGCCCCCGGGTGAGGAACGCGGGCAGGTCCTCGGGGAGCAGGCACCGCCACATGTCGACGTTGACGATCAGGTCCAGCGCACCTGCCTTGAACTGCTGGAGCACGGTGCCGAGCAGGTGGGAGTTCGTCTCGCCGACCGGCGCGTCGTGGTCGTACGTGTGCGACCCGGCGCCCAGGTCCAGTGCGGACACGCCGTTGCCGACGACCAGCGCCGCGCTCGCCGCCAGCTCCTCGCGCAACGACGCGGGCAGCACGTCCGGCCGGCCCAGCCCACCGGCCCGGTACGCCTCGATGGCCTGGCCGTAGAGCCGGATCCGGCCCAGGTGCCGGCCGAACGTGTTGAGCCCGTACAGCACCTCGACGTCGTAGCGCAGGTGCTTGCGCAGCAGGTACTTCATGTTGTCCATCGAGGCGAGCCCGTTCGACGTCTTGCGGAAGTGCGGCAGGTGGTACGAGAGCGCGTCGACGTCCAGCCGGAACAGCTCCGCCGGGGCGCCGTGCAGGTGGAACACCCGGTAGAAGAAGTCGAGGTCCTCGAAGCCCCACTTCACCATCGCCTCGTCGAAGCCGCCGACCCGCCGGAACGACTCGTGGTCCACCGACGCGTTGTGGGTCAGGCCCAGCACCCAGGGCGCGCTCGGGAAGTCGTCCGTCCGCTGCGGGAGGGCGATGTCCTCCAACCGCGGGTCGCCGCGTTCGGCGTCGAGCATCGCCGGGGCGACCGGGTCGCCCCGGCGCAGCGCGTCCGCGCCGGCCCAGTCCAGGTCGTACCGCTGCCCGAGCAGCACCCCGGGCCGCCCGGCTCGCCCGGCGTGGAAGTCGCGGTGCCGCTTCAGCAGCCCGGGATGGGCCACCGTGTCGGCGTCCAGGAACATCAGCGTGTCCGCGCGGGCCCGGGCCGCCGCCGCGTTGCGGTTGGCGCTGCGGCCCCGGTTCCGCTCGCTGCGGACGTAGTCGATCCGCAGGCGGTCCCGGTAGGCGTCCACCACCGGGCCCAGTGCCACGGCCGAGCCGTCGTCGCCGACGATCACCTCGAAGTCGCCGGTCGGCAGCGTCTGCCGGGTCAGCGACCGCAGCGTCGCGTCGAGCGCGGAGCCGTTCTCGTGCGCGGGCACCACCACGCTCAGGCCGGGCCGGTCCACGTCTCGGCCTGCTCAGCGCGGGGTGGAGTTGGCGGTGATGTAGTCGGCCAGGTCGCCGAGCGTGGCCATCCGATCCTCGTCGAGTTCCTCGACGTCGATCTGGATCTCCAGCTCGTCCTCCAGCGACAGCAGCAGTTCCAGGCCGAGCGAGGAGCTGAGGCCGAGGTCGTCCATCAGCTGGGTCTGCTCGGTGACCGGCGCGTCCGGCCGGAGCATGCGGGTCAGCAGGACGGTCAGGCGGTCGACGACCTGGTCACGGGGCGGCGCGTCGGCCGGCGCGTCGTGTTCTAGCACCGGGCGTCCCACGAGTCGATCATGCGCGTCGGCATGGAGTCATCAGAGCAGGGGACATCGGCAGGTGTCAACGGGTGCGGCGAGCGTCACCGATCGTGACCGAGGCCGACGCGGCACTCGACGGCGTACGGCCGGTCGCCGGCGAGCGCGACCGCCACCGCGTACCCGGCGGGTGTGGGCAGGTCGGCGAGCCGGTTCGGGCCGGTCGGCTCGACGCACTCGACCACGTCGACCCGGTGCACCGGCACGGCGAGGTTGGGCCACAGCCGGCCCCCGGCCGCCTTGACCGCCGCCTCCTTGCGCGCCCACAGCCGGGTGAACCGGAGTGCCCGGCCGGCCGGGTCCGGTCCGGCGGCGACGTGCCGGGCCTCCCGCGGGTCGAAGAAGCGCGCGGACGCCGACACCGGGTCACCACCCGGCGCGACGTGCTGGATGTCCACCCCGACCGGGCGGCCCTCGCTGAGCGCGACCGCCACCAGGTCGCCGGAGTACGACAGGCTCGTGTGCAGGCCGCTCCACCGGCCGGTCAGCGCCGGTTTGCCGTACCGGCCCCGGCGCCAGGTGAGCGCCGCCGGTGGCGCACCGGTGGCCCGCCCGGCCAGGACGCGCAGCGCGCCGTGCGCCACCGTGAACCGGTCCCGCAGCGCCCCGGCGCCGAGCCGGGCGGCCCGGTCCCGCTCGTCCGCGTCGAGCACCGCCCGGTACCGGGCCAGCTCGTCCGCCGGCACCGCCACCGCGACGATCCAGACCCGGACGGCGTCCCGCATGGACGGCAGCGTAACCGTGCGCCGTCACGTTGACACATACCGATGCGCGTTGCTCTGATGAGCGGGTGTTCGCGCAGACGGTCCAGGCCCAGGTTCCCGTGGCGTTCGCCGGGCCGGGCGCCGGCACCGCGCCCCTGACCTGGGGGCAGAAGGCCATCATGCAGGACATGCGGGAGACCGGCTGGACGCACAACGTCAGCGGCGCCCACCCGATGCCCCCGGGTGTCACGATCGAGCAGGTGGTGGCCGAGTTCGCCGCGTTGATGGCCCGGCACCCGGCGTTGCGGATGCGGCTCGGCGCGGGCGACGGCGGCGGCCCGTGCCAGGTCGTGTCGGGGAGCGGCGAGACGGTCCTGGACGTGGTGGACGTGCCCGACGACGCGGACCCGGCCGACGTGGCCGCGTTCGCCTACGACCTGGGCCACGCCCGCCTGCTCAGCCACTACGACCTCTACCGGGACTGGTCGGTGAGGATGGCGGTGATCCGGCACCGCGGCGCGCTGGTGCACCGGGTGCTGACTATCGACCACCTCGTGGTGGACGGCACCGCCACGTCCCTCATCCTGGCCGACCTCGGCCTGGCCGGCCGGCCGGTCCGCCGGGTAGCCGACCCGCGTACCGTGCAGATCCTCGAACTGGGCCGGCGGGAGGAGACGCCGCCGCTGCGCCGGCTCAGCGACCGGGCCGTGCGCCACTGGGCCGAACACCTGCGGGACGTCCCGCCGCTGACGTTCGGCGAGCCGGCGGCCGGTGGGCGCCGGGGCCACCGGTACTGGCACGGCCGGTTCAGCTCGCCCGCGGCGTACCTGGCGGTGCGGGCCATCGCGGCGCGGACCCGCACGGACACCTCGCGCGTGCTGCTCGCGGTCATCGCGATCGCGATCGGCCGGGCCACCGGCGTCAGCCCGCTCACCGCCAAGCTCATCGTCGGCAACCGGTTCCGGCCGGGCTTCGCCGAGGCCATCGCCCCGCTCAGCCAGAACGGCGTGCTGCGCGTCGACACCGCGGACTCCACTGTGGACGAGGTGGTGGCGCGCGCCCGCCGAGCCGCCGTCTCCGCCGGGAAGTACGCCTACTACGACCCGGCGCAGCTCGCCGAGGTCTCGGACCGGCTGGACGCCGAACGCGGGTACCCGGCCCGGATCAGCTGCCGGATCAACGACCGGCGGGTGACCACCCGGCAGGCGGCCGACGACGGGCTGCACGACGACCCGGTGACCGCCGAGCGGATCCGCCGCCGGGCCGACGAGACGTTCCTGGTCTGGGACGGCCCGCTGGACCACCTGCCCGAGCAGGTCTTCATCACCGTCGAGGACCAGCCGGAGACGGTCCACCTCCAGGTCATCTTCGACTTCGGCTGCTTCACCGAGGAGCAGGCGGAACGGCTGCTGCGCGGCGTGGAGGAGGTTGCGGTGGAGGCGGCGCTCGACCCCGCCGCGCCGACCCGGGTCGTCCCCGGGTCGGCGGGCGGCTGACCGGTCACCGGTCCCAGGTCACCGGCAGCGACTCCAGGCTGCGCACCACCAGCCCCGGCCGGAACCGCAGCTCCGCCTCGTCGACGGCGAGCCGCAGCCCCGGCAGTCGCCGCAGCAGCGCACCCAGCGCCTCCTGCAACTCCATCCGGGCCAGCGCCGCGCCCAGGCAGTGGTGCGGGCCGGCGCCGAACGCCAGGTGCGGGTTGTGCACGCGGCCCAGGTCGAGCGTGTCCGCGCCGGGGAACACCGTGGCGTCCCGGTTGGCCGACGCGATCGCCGGCAGCACGGCGGCGCCGGCCGGCAGGCGTACGCCGCCCAGCTCCACCTCCTCGGTCGTGACCCGGGGCAGCAGCACCCCGTTGTCGCCGAGCTGGATGAAGCGGGACAGCTCCTCGACCGCCCGGGCCACCGCCACCGGATCGTCGCCGCGCAGCCCGGCGAGCTGCTCGGGATGGCGGGCCAGCACCAGCAGGAACAGGTTGAGCTGGTTGGTGGTGGTCTCGTGCCCGCCCACGAAGATGCCGGCGGTGACCGACACCAGCTCCCGTTCGGTCAGGTCGTCGTGGTCGTCCCAGACCGCGATGAGCGCGCTCATCAGGTCGTCGCCGGGCTCGCGGCGCCGCTGGTCGATCAGCTCGCGGAACGCCTCCAGCGCCGCCCGCGGCGCGTCCGGGTCGGCGTCCCAGTCGCCGACGAGCGCGTCCGACCACCGGCGTACCCGCTCCCGGTCCCGCTCCGGGATGCCGAACAGCGTGCTGATCACGGAGATCGGCAGGGGACCGGAGACGTGCGTGATCAGGTCGGCGGGCGGGCCGGCCGCCTCCAGGTCGTCGATCATCCGGTCGACCAGCGCCGCGACCGTCGGGCGCAGCTCCTCCACCCGGCGGACGGTGAACGCGTGCGAGACGGCCCGGCGCATCGTGGTGTGCCGCGGCGGGTCCATCCCGATCAGCGAGTCCTCGGCGAGCGAGCCGAGTTCCCGGGTCGGGCGGTCCGGGCCGGCCGCGGCGGCCCGGCTGAACCGCTGGTCGGTGAAGACCCGGCGCACGTCGGCGTGCCGGGTGGCCAGGTACGCGCACGCCCCGTCGGGCAGCTCGACCCGGGCCACCGGGCACGACTCGCGCATCCGGGTGTAGTCCGGCGACGGGTGGTAGATCGTCGGAGCCGGCGCGAGCGGGTACGGGATGGCGGGTGGGTCCTGCGTCATCTGCGACTCCTCAGATCGGGCCGCCCCGGGCCAGAGCGGCGAGCGTCGGCACCAGGTCGGCGGGGGCGGGCATGGCGCGGACCCGGTCACGCATCAGCGCCGCCGCCCGCCGCCGGGGCCCGTCGCCGACCAGCTCGGCGACGTGGTCCCGGACCGCGTCGGCGGTGGCCCGCTCGCCCGCCAGCCACGTGCCCGCGCCGGCGACCGCCAGCCTCCCGGCGTTGAAGTGCTGGTCGCTGACCTGGGGCAGGACGAGCTGCGGCACGCCGTACGCGAGCGCGGTCATGGTGGTGCCGGCCCCGCCCTGCTGCACGAGCGCGGCGCAGGTGGGCAGCACCAGGCGTACCGCCAGCGGCCCGTCGACCAGGCGGACCCGGGCCGGCAGCGGACCCAGCCCCTCGTGCTGGCGCGGTTCGACCACCACGACGACCTCCACGTCGAGCCCGGCCACCGCGCGGATCACCCCGCCCAGGTCGAGCCGGTCGTGCAGCCCGGCACCGGCCATCATGGTGCCCGCCGTGACGCACACGCGGGGCCGGTCCGCCGGGCGGCGCAGCCAGTCCGGCACCACTGCCGGACCGTTGTACGGCACGAACCGAACCGGGCGGCCGGGGCGCCGCATCGGCACCTGCATCGGCGGCGGCACCGGGTCGAGCGTCAGGACGCCGTCCAGCGGCACGTCGGCGGCGCGCAACCCGAACCGGGCGGCCAGCGGCCCGACCACCTCGTCCGGGTCCAGGCGCAGCGTGGTCGAGGAGTCCGGCCCCCACAGGTTCAGCACACCCGGCACGCCCAGCGCGGCGGCGGCCACCGGCGCGGCCAGGTTGAACGGCTCCCAGAGGACCAGGTCCGGCCGCCAGGACCGGCCGTACGAGACCATGTCGTCGAGGACGGCGTCGGCGAACCGGACCACCCCGCCGTCGGCGGTGATCGCCGGCTCGACGGCGCCGGCCGGCGCGGAACCGGCGAGCGGGGCCACCGCGCCGATCCGGCCGGCGAACGCCTCGGCGAAGTCGACGTCCGCGCCCAGCGGTACGGCGGCGAGCCCGGCCGCGCTGATCGTGGCGGCCATCGACGGGTGACTCGCCACCCGTACCTCGTGACCGGCGGCCTGCAACGCCCAGCCGAGCGGGACCAGGCTGTAGAAATGCGACCGCCAGCCCCACGTCGACATCAGAATTCGCAGCGGCGCAGTCAAATCCCACCAATCCGCGCGGCGAAACGGCAGCCCTGGAGAACCGATGCTAGGGGATCGACACCGGTACGCGGAAGGCCGCGAACGCACGCGGCGGATATTGACGCCGGACTAACCGATGCTGGACTCTTAGCCGATGTCCGAGGTGGACCGCGATCAGCCGCCCGGCGGCCCGGTGACAGTCAATTCCGGGCTGCGTTCCTATCCGTTCGAACCGTTCACCGGTGACCTTCCCGCCGAGCTGCTGGAGATGGTCGTCGCCGAGCCGGTCAGCCGGGTTCGGCTGCCCGACGGGCGGGCGGCCTGGCTCGTGCTCGGCTACGAGCACTGCTGCACCGTCCTGGCCGACCCCCGCTTCTCCCGGCTGCCGCTGGGCGCGACGGCGACACCGGACGGCGGCGGTCACCGGGAGCTGAACATGGACGGCCCGGCGCACGCCGTGGTGCGGCGGGTGGCCGGCCGCGCGTTCACCGCCCGGCGCACGGGGACGTTCCGGCCCCGGGTGCAGCGGCTGGTGGACGAGCTGGTCGACGCCATGCTCGCCGGTCCGCGTCCGGCCGACGTGGTGGCCGGACTGGTGGCGCCGCTGCCGGTGCTCGTGGTGTGCGACGTACTCGGCGTCCCGGCCGCCGACCGGCCCCGGTTCTACGCCTGGATCGAGGGGCTCAACTCGGTCACCGCGTACGGCTCGGCCGCCGCCGCGACCGCGCAGGCCGAGCTGCGGGACTACCTGGCCGGGCAGCTGGCGCGCAAGCGGGCCGAGCCCGGCGACGACCTGCTCTCGGCCTGGGTCCGCGGCGGCGGCGCGCACGAGCTGGTCGACGCCGAACTGGTCGAGCTGGCCATGGGCGTGCTGCTGGGCGGGCTGGAGATCAATTCGACGAGCGCGGGCCTGCGCGCGTTGTTCCAGCACCCGGAGCAGCTGGCGAAGCTGCGCGCCGCGCCGGGCAAGCTCGCCGCGGCCACCGACGAGATCCTGCGCTACACGTCGGTGAGTGCCATGTTCCGGGTGCAGGTGGTTCGCGAGGACCTGGTCCTCGGCGGGGTCGCGATGCGGGCCGGCGACTGCGTGATGGCGATCCCGTGGGCCGGCAACCGCGACCCCCGGTTCTTCCCCGAGCCGAACGTCTTCGACATCGACCGCCGGCCCGGCGTACCGCACCTGACCTTCGGCTTCGGGCCGCACTTCTGCCTCGGCACGGCGCTGGGCCGGATGCAGGTGGAGCTGTCGCTCGGGGCGCTGCTGACCCGGATGCCGGCGCTGTCGCCGGCCGTGCCGCTGGCGGAGATCCCGTGGCGGCACGACCGGATGAACGGCGGCATCGCCTCCTTCCCGGTCACCTGGTGACCGGCGGTCAGTAGCTCTCCACCGCGTTGACCCGGCCCGGCCAGTAGCGCTCGCCGGGTGCCGGCACGTAGTGCTCCCACCGGGGCTCGTCGCCGGTCGGGTGGTCGCCGAGCACGGTGATCCGCTGCCCGCGCCGCAGCCCGTCGTAGTCGTTCACGGCGTAGTGCTGGGTGACCCGGTTGTCCCACACCGCGACGTCCCCGGTCCGCCACCGGTAGCGGCAGGTGAACTGGGGACTCTCGGAGAAGGTGAACAGGTGCTCCAGCAGCGCGTCGCTCTCGTTGCGGGTCAGCTGCGGGATGTGCGACGTGAACAGCCGGTTGACGTACAGCGAGCGGCGCCCGGTCTCCGGGTGCACCCGGACCACCGGGTGTTCGGCCCGGCTGGTGAACTCGGTGCCGATCCGGATGACGTGGATGGCGGTCAGCCCGTCGAGCAGGTCCCGCATCGGCGCGGAGAGCGCCTCGTAGACCCGGTACTGGTTGGTCCACATGGTGTCGCCGCCGACCTCGGGCAGCTGGATCAGGTGCAGGATCGAGGCGATCGGCGGGCTCTGGTGGAACGTCATGTCGGTGTGCCAGACGTCGACCTTGCCGCCGTCGGCGGAGTCGATGACGACGATCTCCGGGTGCCCGTCCAGCCGGGGCAGGTACGGGTGCAGCTCCACCTCGCCGAAGCGGCGGCCGAACGCGACGTGCGCCTGCGGCGTCAGCCCGGTCTGGCCGGCGAGGAAGACCACCTGGTGCTTGAGCAGCAGGTCGTGGATCAGCGCGAAGCCCTCGTCGGTGAGCGCGTTCAGGTCGATGCCGTGGACCTCGGCGCCCAGCGCGCCGGAGACGAGCCGGACCTCGGCCGCGATGGATGTGGTCATCGATGATCCCTCCGGTCTGCGCACCTCGGCTGGCCCGCGAATTGTTCCACGTCCATGAATGTCCTCACCAGCCGTCGTCGTTGACTCACCCGCCGTACGCCTGGAAGCATGCGCACCGGCGGGGGCGGCGGTGCCGGCCCGCGACGCGGGAGGAGGCGCCGGTGTCGATCGATGCCCCGATCGAGGGTGACGCGAGGGAGCGGCTCGACCGGCTCACCGACCTGGCCACCCCGTTCGCGGTGCGCACGGCGGTGACGCTGCGCGTGCCGGACCGGATCGCCGCGGGCGTCACCGGTCTGGGTGAGCTGGCCGACGCCTGCGGCGCGGACGCCGCCGCACTGGGCCGCCTGCTGCGCTACCTCGTGCACCGGGGCGTGTTCGTCGAGGTGTCGCCGGACGTGTTCGGCCTGACCGACGTCGGCGAGCTGCTCTGCGACCGCGACGGCGGCGGCCACGGCGCCTACCTGGACCTCGCCGGGCTCGGCGCGCGGATGGACCTGGCCTGGACGGGCCTGCCGCACGCGATCCGCACCGGCGGGCCCGGCTACCGGGAGGTGCACGGGCGTGACTTCTGGGCCGACCTCGACGCCCACCCGGACCACCGGGCCTACTTCGACGCGCTGATGCTCAGCCAGCAGCGGTTCACCGCGCCGGAGGTCGCCGCGCTCTACCCCTGGCACGAGGCCGGCCACGTGGTCGACGTGGCCGGCGGCGCGGGCGGGCTGCTGCGGGAGGTGCTGGGCGCCCATCCGCACCTGCGGGGCACGCTCGTCGACCGCGACGAGCCGGTGGCCACCGCCGCCGCGACGTTCGCCGCGTGCGGGCTGGCCGACCGGGCCGAGACCGTGGTCGGGGACTTCTTCGCCCCGCTGCCGCCCGGCGCCGACGTGTACGTGGTCTCCCGCGCGCTCACCGACTGGAGCGACGCCCACGCCACCGCGATCCTGCGGCGCTGCGCCGAGGCGGCCGGGACCACCGGCCGGGTGCTCGTCATCGAGGTGCTGCCGACGATGCCGCACGTGCCGCACCTGTCGCCGTACGACCTGCGGATGCTGGTGCTCGTCGGCGGCCGGGAGCGCGGGGTGCCGGAGTTCGCCGCGCTGGCCGCCGCCGCGGGGCTGACGCCCCGGCGCACCTACCACGGCACCGACGGGCTGACGCTCATGGAGTTCGCCGCCGGCGCCTGACCCGGCCGGGGCGGGTCGTACCTGTCCGGTGCCGTCCCGTGCGCCCGAACATTGACGTATATGCATCGACATGGCGGCCGTGGGTCAAACGGCGGATTTCTTGGTGCTTCGGGCAATGTGCTGAAGAATGCGGTCACGACATTTGCGGCCACCCATGTCCATGCGCATTTATCAATGGTTGTTCCCGGGAGGGCCGACCGGTAACGTCTCGCGTGGCGACTAGCCGATCCCTGGCGAAAGGGTCGACGCGTCATGACGGTTGCTGGCTCCACGCGATATCCGCCCTTCATCGACGACCTGGCCCGTAGCGAATCGGGGCGGCTGCTGCGCGCCGAACTCGGCCGGCGGTGGCCGGAGACGTCCGACCAGCTCGACGCGATCGTCCGCTACGCGCTGCTGCCGGCCGGAAAGATGCTCCGCCCGATGATGACGCTGCACGCCGCCGAGGCGGTGGGCGGATCGCCACGGGACGTCCTCGCCGCCGCGCTCGGCACCGAATACCTGCACGTCGCGACGCTCGTGCACGACGACATCATCGACGCCGACACGCTGCGCCGCGGCCGCCCGGCGGTCCCGGTCGCGTACGGCATCCCCGGCGCCATCGTGGCCGGCGACCACCTCATCTTCCACGCCTTCCGGGCGATCGTGGAGAGCGGCCGGGCCGTCCCCGCGGCCTCGGTCGTCGCCGCCGTCACCGCGCTCGCCGAGGCCGGTCAGGACCTGTGCCGGGGCCAGGCGCTGGAGGAGCGGCTCGTCGGCGACCTGGACGCGGGCGCCAGCTGGTATCCGGAGATGATCCGGCTCAAGACGGGCTCGCTGTTCCGCGCCGTGTGCCACATCGGCGCGCTGCTCGGCGGCGCCGACCCGCTGCTCTCCGCCGCGCTGGCCCGCTACGGCGAGCACCTCGGCACCGCGTTCCAGATCCGCGACGACCTGCTGTCCTACCTGTCCACCCCGGAGCAGACCGGCAAACCGGCGACGAGCGACCTCAACAACGGCCGGCCCACGCTGCCGCTGCTGCTGGCGTACGACGCGATCGGCGACGCCGCACGGGTGGAGCTGCTGGCGGTGCTGCACCGCCGCGGCGCCGGCCCCGGCGACGTCGAGTGGGTCACCGCCCTGCTCGACGACGTGGGCGCGGTCGCCGGCGCCCGGCGGCGGATGGTGGAGCACGCCGAGCGGGCCCGCGCCGAACTCGCAGCGCTCACCCCGTCCGCGAGCGCGGACGTGCTCACCGGCATCGCGGCCTGGATGACGAGCGAGATGGCGTGAGCACGGCCGGCGCCGTGCGAGCACTGCGGGCCCACGTGGAGACCTGGCGGCCCTACACCCTCTGGTACGTCGGACTGGTCGGCCTGGCCGGCGCCGCCGTGGCCGGTGGCCGGCACGACCCGTGGCTGCTGCTGTCGGCCTGGGCCGCGCCCACCGCCGGCTGGCTCGGCGGCCACTACCTCGGCGACTACTTCGACCGGGACCTCGACGCGGGCAGCAAACCGCACCGGCCGATCCCGTCCAGCCGGCTGCGCGCGGGCACGGCCCTGTGGTGCGGCAGCGCCTGTTTCGCCGCGCTCGGCGTCCTCGCCGTGCTGGACGGATGGGGCACCACGCTGGCGGCGCTGCTGGCCGGGTGCGGCATCGTCGCGTACAGCAGGTGGTTCAAGGCCCGGGGGATCGCCGGCAACCTGGTCCGCGGCGCGCTCGGCGCGGTCGCGCTCGGCTACGGCGCGCTCGCCGCCGGGATCGCGCCGGACCGCGCCTGGGCGGTGCCGGTGCTGCTCGCGCTCGTCGTCGCGTTCTGGTCGCACGACGCCATGTCCAACCTGGTCGGCGCGCTGCGCGACATCGACGGCGATCGTGCCGGCGGCTACCGCACGCTGCCGGTGGGCCGGGGCGTGCCGGTGGCCGTACGGACCGTGGTGGCGCTCTACGCCGTCACGATCGGTGCCGCGGTGACCGCCGGACTGCTGGCCGGCACGGGCACGCGGATGGCGTACCTGGCGACTGTGCTCGTCGTCCTGGCCACCGGCGTCGTCGCGCTGGCCCCGCTGGTGGCGCGCCGCGACGGGATGCCCGTCCTGGTGGCGCTGCGCGCCCACTCGGTCCTGGTCGTCGAACGGGTCGTGCTGGCCTCGGCGGCGGTCGGGCTCGGCCTCGGCGTCGCCGTGCAGCTC
Source organism: Micromonospora sp. Mcm103 (assembly GCF_024519755.1). Lineage (NCBI taxonomy): Bacteria > Bacillati > Actinomycetota > Actinomycetes > Micromonosporales > Micromonosporaceae > Micromonospora > Micromonospora sp. Mcm103. The sequence continues at coordinate 479,814 of NZ_JALJRJ010000001.1, read as the reverse complement.
GCGCTCGCGTTGCCGATGGTGCTGCTGACCTGGCTGGCGCAGCGCGGCATGCGCGTCCGGCACGAACTCGGCCCGCCGGTGGCGGGCCTGACCCTCGCCACCCGCAGTCGACTGCCGCTGGAGGACGCGCCATGACCGCTGTGACCGCCGAGGCCGTCGGGAAGGCCCTCACCGACGGCGCCGAGGCGCTGCTCCGCCGCCGCCGCCCCGACGGCGCCTTCGGCGACGACCCGCCCGCCTCGGTGCTCGGCACCGCCGGCGCGGTCGCCGCGCTGCACGCCGCCGACCCGTCCGGTTGCGCCGACCTGGTCGACGCCGGAACCGCCTGGCTGCGCCGCGCGCAGCACGACGACGGCGGCTGGGGTGGCGTCGTGGGCGCCGGTACCGCCGTCGTACCCACCGCCGTGGCGGTCGCCGCGCTGGCGCTGAGCGCACCGGCGGACAGCGCCGACGCGATTGCGGCGGGCCGCGCCCGGCTGGCCGCGCTCGGCGGCGTCGACACCATCACCGACCCGGCGATCTCGCTGCTGTGCCGGCAACTGCTCACCATGGCCGGGATGACCGCCGAGGCCGGTCCGCTGCGCCGGCTGCCGCTGGAGATCGTCCTGTTCGACCGGGTACGCCGGCAGCACCTGTCGTTCCGTACCGCGCCGTTCGTCGGGCTGGCCCTGATGCAGGCCAGCATGCTGCCCGCGGGCCGGCTGCGCCGCGCCACGCTGCGCCGCGCCCGTCCGGCGGCGGTACGGCTGCTGCGGTCGATCCACGACCACGAGGGCCGCACCGGCGCGCTCAGCGAGGACCCGTGGCCGGCCGCGCTCGTCCTGCTCGGCCTGGCCCGCAGCGGCGAAGCCCCCGACATCGCCCGCGCCGTCGTCGGCTGGCTGCGCCGCGCGGTCCGCCCCGACGGGTCCTGGGACGCGGTCACCAACCTCGACCTCACCCGATCCGGGTACGCGGCGACCGGGCTGATCGCGGCCGGCTACGCCGACGACCCCCGGCTGCACGCCACCCGGGAGTTCCTCCACGCCGCCCGCAAGACGGAGGCGTTCGAGGTGCTGGACGTGCCGCCGGGCGGGTGGAGCTACTCCAACGCCCGGGGCTGGCCGGTCACGCTGGAGTCCGCCGAGATCCTCTCCGCGCTCGCCGGACTCCCCGGCGCCGGCACCGACCCGGTGCTGCGCCAGGGCCTGGCGTGGCTCGTCGGCCGCCAGGACAGCCGCGGCTCGTGGAGCCTGTGGGTCCGCGACACCCGGCTCGCCAACGACGGCCCCTGCCCGGCCATCACCAGCCAGGCGATCCTCGCGCTGCACGACGCCGGGCACCCGGACGACCACCCGGCCATCGCCCGCGCGGCGGCCTGGCTGCTGACCCGGGCCGCGCCCGACGGCACGTTCGAGAACCTCTGGTACCGCGACCACACCTCCGGCACCGCGGTGGTGGTCGCCGCGCTGTCCCGGGTCGGGCACGCCCGGCACGAGGTGGTACGCCGCGCGGCCCGGTGGCTGCGCGACACCCAGTTGCCCGACGGCTCCTGGGGCCCGGGCGACGGCAGCGGCGGCACCGTCGAGGAGACGTCCTGGGCGGTGCAGGGCCTGCTCGCGACCGGCGACCCGGACGCCGCCGGGGCGGTGGACCGGGGCGTCGCCTGGCTGGTGGCCGCCGCCGGACCGGACGGCGCCTGGCCCGCCGCCCGGGTCTGCAACTACATCCGCCACCACATGCGCTACCCGAACGCGGTGATCACCCAGGCGCTCGCGCTGCGGACGCTCGGCGAGTACCGCAGGGCCGCCGCCGCGCGGTCCGGCGCCGCACCGGGCGCGGTGGCCCGATGACCGCCGACGTGGTGGTGGCAGGCGCCGGCGCCGGCGGGCTGGCCTGCGCCCACGCGCTCGGCGCGCTCGGCCTGCGGGTGCTCGTGCTCGACCGGCAGCGCGCTCCCGCGTCGATCGCCAAGGGCGAGATCCTCCAGCCCGAGACGGTCCGCATCCTCGACTCCTGGGGCGCGCTGGACGCCCTGCGGGCCACCGGCGCGCGGCCGGTCGGGCGGCTGGCCATCCGCGACGCGTACGGCGAGCCGCTGCTCTGCCTGGACTACGCCGGCCTGCCCGGGGCGTACCGGCAGATCCTCTGCGCCGACTACGGCGACCTGCGGGCGGTGCTCGCCGACCGGCTGCCGGCCACGGTGGAGGTCCGGTGGGGCGTGCGGGTGACAGGCGTCCGGCGCGATCACGACGGGCGGATCGACGGCGTCCGGGTCGTCGCGGACGGCACCGAGCGGGACGTCGCGGCGCCGCTGGTGGTCGCGGCCGACGGCATGTCCTCGCCGCTGCGCCGCGCGGCCGGGATCGGCGTGGAACGCCGGGAGTACCCGCACGGCCTGGTCGCCTTCGACGTGGACGGCGCCGAGGTGGCCGACGAGGTGTCCGCCTACCGCACCGCCCGGGGGCTCTGCCTGGTCTACCCGCTGCCGGGCGGGCGGTGCCGCCTCTACGTGCAGGTCACACCGGACGAGTTCCGGGGGCGCGTGGACCTGGACGCGTGGTGCGGGCGGCTGCTCGCCGACGTGCCGGCGATCCGTCCGTTGGCCCCGGCCGTGCGCGCGAGCCTGCACCGGCGCCAGTTGCTCGCCGTCTACCGGCTGCGCAGCGCGCGCCTGGCCGTACCGGGGCTCGCGCTCGCCGGTGAGGCCGCCCACGCGGTGCACCCGATGGCGGCCCAGGGCGTCAACAGCTCCCTCGGTGACGCCGAGACGCTCGCCGCCTGCCTGGCCGCCGAGGGCGGCGCGCCGGAACCGGCCGCCGTGGACCGGGCACTGCGGGCCTTCGAGTCGGCCCGGCGGCGCCGGCTCGACCACGTCGCCACCGTCAGCCACAACGCCTCCCGCATGATCACCGCCGTGTCCGGACTGCCGAAGCTGCTCGGCGCGCGGATGATGCGCCGCACCGCCGCCAACCCCCGGCTGCTCGGGCTCACCGCCGGCAACCTCTCCGGCACCGACGTGCGGCCGCTGTCCGCCGTCGACCGGCTCTACCAACTGGGGCTGCTGGCCGACCGGCACGCGCACACCCCGTCCCCACCGGTCCCGTCGGAAAGTGAGCGATGATGACGCCTGCCACCGCCGTCGGGACGCAACCCCCGGCCGACCTGTCCATGAACGAGACGCCCTACCCGCCGCTACCAGGGATCCGGCGGGTGGTCGCCGACGCCGCCGCGACGCTCCAGCGCTATCCGGACCGCACGTCGTCGGCGCTCGTCGCGGCGCTGTCGGCGCGGCTCGGTGTCGGCCCCGAGGCGATCCTCGTCGGCCCCGGCTCGGCCGGGCTGTGCCAGCACCTCGTGCAGTCCCTCGGGCCGCGTCCGGACGTCGTCCACCCGGCCCTGTCGTTCGAGGGCTACCCGCTGATCATCGGCAACGCCGGCGCCCGCGCGGTGCCGGTCCCGATGGACGGGTACGACCACGACCTGCCGGCGATGGCGGACGCGGTCACCGACCGGACCCGGTGCGTGCTGCTGTGCAACCCCAACAACCCGACCGGTACGGCGCTGCGCCGCGACGACGTCGAGGCGTTCCTGGACCGCGTCCCGGCCGACGTGCCGGTGATCGTGGACGAGGCGTACCGCGAGTTCGTCACCGACCCGCGCTCACCGGACGGGATGGACCTGTACCGCGCGTACGACAACGTCTGCGTGCTGCGCACGTTCTCCAAGGCGTACGGCCTCGCCGCGCTGCGCGTCGGGTACGCCGTGGTGCCGCCCCGGCTCACCCGGGCCGCCGCGCTCACCGGGGCGGTGTTCTTCCCCTCCGCGCTCGCCCAGGCGGCCGCGGTGGCGAGCCTGACACCGGAGGTGGGCGCCGAACTGACCCGGCGGTGCACCGACCTGGTGGCGGCGCGTACCCGCCTGATCGGCGCGCTGCGCGGCCTCGGGCTCACGGTCGCGCCCAGCGAGGCCAACTTCGTGTGGCTGCCGCTGGGGGAGCGGGCCGTGCCGTTCGCCGAGCGGGCCCGGGAGGCGGGCATCCTGGTGATGGCGCTACCAGGCGCTGGGGTCCGGATCACCGTCGGCGCTCCGGAGGCGAACGAGCGGCTGTGCGCGTTCGTCCGCGCCGCGCTCGCCGACGGGCTCTGACCGGCCCGCCGGTGCCAGCGCGGCCACGCTCAGGTAGCCCAGGCCGGGCTCGTAGTCGGCCACCACCACCGGCCGGGGACGCGCCGCGTCCGCGGTGAGACGGTCCAGCAGCGCCCACCAGACCCCGGTGGACGGCTGCCGCTCCGGACCGGTGGTCACCGCGCCGCCGCCGGGGCCGGGCCACACGGCCGCGAGGTCAGCGCCGAGCACGACCGCGACATCGGTACGCCCGGCCGTCAGCTCGCGCACCTCGGCCGCCGCGAGCGCGGCCACGTCGCTCGCGCCGACGTCCGCGTGCTGGCGCAGCGCGGTAACCCGCACCCCGCGCGCGTCGCGGCTGCCGCTGCCGGTGCCGGTGCCGGTGCCGGTGCCGGTGCCGGTGCCGGTGCCGTAGAGCATGGCCACCGCCCGGTGGCGGGCCGGTACGGGCACCGGCGCGTCGTACGGCAGGACCGACTGCTCCACGGTGACCAGCAGGGCGCGGCGGCAGCCGTAGTCGCGGGCGATCCGCAGCCCGGTGAACGCCGCCGCCGAACCCTGGTCGCAGAGCGCGAACGACATCGGCGTGCCCGGGCACACGTGACTGAGGTACGCCGCGGTGGCCCGGCCGGGCAGCATGTCGTGCACGGCGAACGCCAGCACCAGCAGGTCCACCGGCTCGTCCGGCGGCACGAGCGCCGGGATCAGCTCGGCGGCCATCTCCCCGTAGGACTGTCCGAGCGCCTCCGACGGCGCGTCGAACAGGCCGTCCGGCACGCGCAGCCCGTACGGCCCGGTCAGGTCCGTCAGGTAGCCGGCGGTGCGCTCGCGCAGCACGGGATCGCCGAGCAGCGCGGCCGGGCCGGTGACCGTCTGACGGGCGGCCCGCAGCAGGCGGAGTCCGCTCTCCACGGTGACCACCGCCGCTCAGTGCTCGAACACCATGGCGGCGAACGTCGCGCCGTCCCCGGCTCCGACCGCCGCGACCAGGTAGCGGTCACCCGGCCGGAGCAGGTCGCGTTGCCGGGCGGTGCGGTAGTTGACGAACGCGTCGGCGCAGAACACGTGACCTGTCTCGGTCACGTTGTCCAGCAGCACCCGGTCCAGCGGCAGCCCGATCAGCCGGCACAGCCGCTTCCAGGTCATCAGGTTCACGTTGTGCGGCAGCACCAGCCGCAGCTCGGACAGCGCCGTCCCGGCCCGGTCCAGCGCGCGGCCGATCACCTCGGCCAGCGCCGGCCGGTACGCCCGCTGGAACCGCGCCGGGGACTCGCCGCCTGCCACGTCGAACTCGCCCCGCTGGTGGCAGGCGTACGCGAGCAGCCGGTCCCGGCCGCCGCCGGCGCTGAGCAGGCAGGCCGAGGAGCCCTCGCTGAACACCGACGTCTCCGGGATGAACTGGGCGTCGCGGGTGAACGCCTTCTCCCCGGTGAGCACCAGCGCGAGCGGCGGGCCGTCCGGCGTGTGCGGTTCGGACGCGAGCAGCCGCCCGGCCACGTCGATCGCGGCGAGCGCGCTCGCGCAGGACTGCTGGGTGAGCGTGAACGCGAGCGCGTGGCTCAGCCCGAGCGTGCGGCACACCTCGTGCAGCGGGTTGACCGGATAGGGGGTGACCACCGGGAACGCCCGCCCGTACACCACGAACCGCACCCGCTGCCGCAGCGTGGGCAGCGCGGTGAGGCCGCCCGCCGCGCGCAGCAGCAGGTCGGTCAGGGACAGCGCGGGATCGCGGCGGACCTCGGTCAGGCCGTGGAAGCGGCCGAACAGGCGGACCTGCATGTCGGTCAGGCCCAGCGGCACGGCCAGGCTCTCGACCGGCACCCGGCGCTGCGGCAGGAACACCGAGACGGCGTCGATCGCCGTCATACGCGTACCGTCACGACACGGATCAGATCAGTGACACAGGTGGATGTCAACGCGCGTGCGATCATATCGACGTGGCTCGCTTCCTGTTCGTCGTGCTGCCGGTGGAGTCCCATCTGCACGCCCCGGTCGCCATCGCCCAGGCGCTGGAGGCGGCCGGGCACGAGGTGGCCTGGGTCGGGCCGCGCAGCGACCTGCGCCCGCTGGTCGGCCCGGACGCCGTGCTGTTCCCGACCGGCAAGCGCTACTACCGGCCCGACGGCGCGTCCGGGGCGGCTTCGGTGCGCAGCCTCTGGGAGGGGCACGTGCTGCCGGCCAACCGGTTCATCCGCGACGCCGCCGACGCGGCGGTCGAGCGGTACGAGCCGGACGTGGTGGTGGCCGACCAGTACGCACTGGCCGGCGCGCTCGCCGCGCACCGCCGCGGGCTGCCGTGGGCGACGTTCTGCGTCGGCATGCTGGAGCTGACGCCGCCCACCGGGGAGATGCCCGAGTTCACCGACTGGGTACGCGCCCAGGTCCGCCGGGTGTGGGCGATGACCGACGTACCCGTGGACGAGACGATCGACCTGCGCTTCTCGCCGTACCTCGTGATCGGGCTGACCACGACGGCGCTGACCGGCCCGGCGCCACTGCCGCCGGGCTGCGTGCTCACCGGGCCGGCACTGGGACGGCGGCCGAACGCGCCCCCGTTCGCCTGGGAGGCGTGGGATCCCGGCCGCCGGCACGTGCTGGTCACCGTCGGCACGATGGCCGAGCACCTCGCCGCCGACTTCTTCCGGCGGATGACGGCGGCGACCGCGCCGCTCGCCGGCCGGGTCCAGGTGATCCTCACCGCCGGGCCGGGCCTGGTGCCCGACCCGCCGCCGCACGTGCTGGTCGCGCCCCGGGTGCCGGTGCTGGAGCTGATGCCCCGGCTCGACGCGCTGGTGTCCCACGGCGGACTGGGCACGGTGTCCGAGGCGCTGGCCCACGGCGTACCGGTGGTGGTCGCGCCGATCCGGCACGACCACCCGGCGGTCGCGCGTCAGGTGCGGCGGGCCGGCGCCGGCCTGGAGGTCGCCTTTCACTCGGCGACACCGGCGGAGCTGACCGCCGCGCTGAGCGCGGTGCTCGACGAGCCGGCGTACCGGGCCGGGGCGCGCCGGGTCGGTGAGTCGTTCGCGACGGCCGGCGGCGCGCGGGCGGCGGCGGCGCACCTCGCCGCGTTGGCACGGACGGCTCCCGACGCCTGACGCATCGACCGTTGTCCAACCGTCGGCGCGGAACTAGCCTGACCTGACGCACCCGCGCCGGCGTCGTGCCGCACGAGGAGGCTCGATGATCGAGGCCACCGGCCTACGCAAGTCCTTCCGGGTCGGACGCGGGCGCGGCGCCACCACAGTCGACGCCGTGCGCGGCGTCGACTTCGCGGTACGGCGCGGCGAGATCGTCGGGTTCCTCGGCCCGAACGGCGCCGGGAAGTCCACCACGCTGCGGATGCTCGCCACGCTGATCCGGCCCAGCGGGGGAGCGGCCACCATCGCCGGGGTCGACCTGCTGCGCGCGCCCGCGCAGGTCCGGCGGCGGATCGGCTTCGTGGCGCAGGCCAGCGGCACCTACGACGACTCCACCGCCCGGCGTGACCTGGTGCTCCAGGCCCGCATGCACGGGCTGTCCAAGTCGGTGGCGCAGGACCTGGCCGTCGGCGCGATCCGCGCGTTCCAGCTCGACGACTTCGCCGACCGCAAGATCAAGACGTACTCGGGCGGGCAGCGCCGCCGCCTCGACGTCGCGCTGGGTGTCATCCACTCGCCGCAGGTCATGTTCCTGGACGAGCCCACCGCCGGGCTCGACCCGCCCAGCCGGGTCCGGATGTGGCAGGAGGTACGACGGCTGCGCGAGGAGGGCATGACCATCTTCCTCACCACGCACTACCTGGACGAGGCCGACAGCCTCTGCGACCGGGTCTCGATCATCGACGCCGGGCGGATCGTGGCCGAGGGCACCCCGTCGGCGCTCAAACGCGAGATCTCCGGCGACGTGGTCGCCATCGACTTCGCCACCGCCGACGTCGCGGACCAGGCCGGCGGCGACCTGCCGGCCGCGACGAAGCTGCTGGCCGAGGCGCCGTACGTGCACGCGGCCGAGCCGGTCGACGGCACACTGCGGCTCTACGTGGACAGCGCCGCCACCGCCATCCCGCAGATCATGCGGGCGCTCTACGACAGGGGCATCGAGCCCGGCGCGATCGAGGCCCGCCGGCCCAGCCTCGACGACGTGTTCCTGGCCAAGACCGGCCGGTCGCTCGCCGAGTGACCGGACGCCGAGAGGAGTACGGCGTGAAGCTCGTCCGCGACACCTGGCTGATCTTCCAGCAGGAGGCCGGCCTGATGGTGCGCAACCCGGTGATGGTCGCGTTCAGCCTGGCCCAGCCGATCACCTACCTGATCCTGTTCGCACCGTTCCTCAAGGTGGTGATGGTCGACCGGGGCGCCGCGTCGTACGCCGACGCGTACCGCATCTACGTACCCGGCCTGTTCGTGGCGATGGGCCTGTTCGGCGGCCTGTTCGCCGGGTACGGGCTGCTCAGCGCGCTGCGCGCGGGCATCATCGACAGGTGCCGGGTGACGCCGGTGAGCCGGACCGGCCTGCTGCTGGGCCGGGCGCTGATGCACGTGTGCCTCAACGTGGTGCAGGCGGTGGTGGTCACGCTGGTGGCGCTGCCGTTCGGCCTGCGGGTGCACCTGGCGAACCTGCTGGTGTCGTACGCGCTGCTGTCGGTGATGGTGCTGCTCAGCACGTCGATCTCGTACGACATCGCGCTGCTGGTGCGTAACGAGAACAGCCTCGGCGTGCTGGTGAACACCGTCGGCCAGCCGGTGTCGCTGCTCGCCGGCGTGCTCATCCCGCTCGTGCTGGCGCCGATGTGGATCCAGCGGGTCGCGGTGTGGAACCCGTTCGCCTGGGCCACCGACGGCATGCGCGCGCTGTTCGCCGGCCAGATCACCCAGACCGTGGTGTGGCAGGGCGCGCTCATCATGTCCGGGCTGGCCGCCGCCAGTCTGTTCTGGTCGTCGCACCTGTTCAACCGCGAGGTCTCCTGACCGTCCGTGCATCGACCATTGTCTCAGCGTGGCGGGCGCTCTAGCCTGATCGTGTCCCCGCTCGGCGGCCGGTACGGGGCGCGGCCGTGACGCGTGTCAGCTGAGGAGGCCACTCGTTGGGTGCCGACAACTTCCGGGCGACGCTGGCGGCCGACATGGAGCTGGGCGCGGGCAACGTGCTGCTCCGGCTGGCCGAGCACGGCGCCGACATGGACATGCCCCGGGTGACGTTCGACGCCGACGTCGACGGCATCCCCGCCTGGACGCCGCTGTCGCTCGCCACGCTCACCGAGCGGGTCGCGGCCCGGGCCGCCTGGTTCCGGGCGCGCGGCGTCGGCCGGGCCGACCCGGTCGCGGTGTACGTGACCTCCGCGCCCGACGTGTTCCTCAACTTCCTGGCGCTGACCTGGCTCGGCGCGATCCCGGCGCTGATGAACGGAAACATGCCGGTCGAACTGGCGGCCGAGTTCGTCAGGCGGCTGCGCGGGGCCGGGGTGGTGGTCGACGCCGACCACGCCGCCCTGGCCGAGCACGACCTCGGCGCGCCGATCCTCGGCGACGCGGCGCAGACCGGCACCGGCGACCCGGCGCAGGCGCCGCCGCACCACCGGCACCACCCGCAGGAACCGGTGGTCATCACCCACTCCTCGGGCACCACCCGGGTGCCCGCCGCGATCGTCCACTCGCACCACGGGCTGTTCGCCGCGATCCGCGCGGTCCGGCTCACCGAGTCCCGGCCGTCCGGCGAGGTGCGGGAGATGTCCGCGCTGCCGGCCGCGCACGCCGCCGGCATCATCACGCTCAACCAGGCGCTCTGCAACGGCTACCAGCTGCTGTGCCTGTCCGCGCAGGGCGGCCCGTTCGCGCGCAGCGCCGAGACGATACTGGACGCGATCGAACGGTGGCGCCCCACCGGCGTGTTCGGCTTCGCGGTGACCTGGTCCGAGCTGGCCCGGGTCGACCTCACCACCCGCGACCTCGGCTCGGTGCGCAACTGGTTCAACACCGGTGACTGCGCGCACGAGGCGCACGTACGCCGGCTGGTCGCGGTCGGCAGCCATCCCGCGTACACCCGCGACGGCATGGTCGACGTCCCCGGCTCCAAGTTCGTCGACATGCTCGGCTCCACCGAGATGGGACACGGCGCGTTCCGGATCACCCACCGGCTCGGCAGCGACCGCTACGACCGCTGCGTCGGCAAGCCGTACCCGTTCGCCGAGATCGCCCTGCTCGACGTGGACACCGGCGAGGAGGTCCCGCCGGGGCAGGTGGGGCACGTCGGCCTCAAGTCGCCGACGCTGGCGCTCGGCTACTGGAACGACTCGGTCACCACGTACCGCACCCGGCTGGGCGGCTACTACCTGACCGGCGACCTGATGTACCGCGACGCGGCCGGCGACTACCACCACGTCGACCGGGCCAGTGACGCGGTCGACCTGGGCGGCGGCACCTGGCTGTACACCGCGCTGTCCGAGGAGCGCATCCTCCGGCACTGCCCGGACGTCCGCGACTGCACCGTCCTCGCGGCGGCGGGGGAGGACGGCACGACCGTCACCGACGTGCTGCTCCTGCTCGCCGCCGACGCCGATCCGGCGCACGACCGTACCGAACGGGTCCGGGCCGCGCTGGGGCCGGCGGTGGCCGCGACGCTGCGGCGGGTGGTGACTGTCCCCGACGACGACGTGGTCACCGGGCCGACCGGAAAGGTCCGCAAGTTCCTCATGCGACAGCGGCTGCTCGCCGGCGCCGGAGTGCCCGGCGCCGGCTGACCGGGGACATCGACGGTTGGCGCGGCCGTGCCAGAATCCAGCCGTGTCCTACCTCCCCTCGCAGCCGTACCCACCGATGCCCGGCGGCGTCAGCCCGCTGATCGCCTACCCGCACCCGATCACCCCGCCGCCCGGCTGCGGGGTGCTCGTCGTCTCGGTGAACCGCGGGCCGTACCTGATCCCGGTGCCGGTGACCAGCCGCTTCAAGATCAACCGCCAGGTGGTCGCGATCCCCGGCGAGGGGACGTGGCACGTCGCGGTGCCGGCCGGCGCGCACGACGTCAGGTACACCGACTTCATGGGCGTTCCGCTCGTCACCACGACGCTCGCGGTGCAGCCGGGGGCCGCGCACCACCTCGCGTTCCGCTTCGGCGGGTGGCGCAACCGGGTGTACGACGGCTACGGCACCGACGTCACCCGGTTCGGCCTGTGGTCCAACTACAGCGTCATGCTGGTCCTGCTGCCGGTGGTCGGTCTGGCCTGCTGCGGGGCGTTCGGGCTGGTCATCGGCGCGACTCCCTGATCCGGCCCGGCCGGCGGGCCTGGTCGCTCGGCTAGCGCAGCGACCAGGTCTGCTTCACGTTGAACACGCAGGTCCAGGCGTTCAGCGGTGCGCCCGCGGCGTGCCCGTCGACGTCCAGGCAGCGGTCGGTGGCCCGGTTGAACAGCGACCGCCGGCCCTGGCTCTCGATCCACTCCCACTTCTGCGCCGGATTGCCGCTGCACCACGCCGTCTGCACCGGTACGCCGTCGCGCTTCTCGCCCCAGGCCACGTCCAGGCAGAGGCCGCCCTCGACCCGGACGCTGCCGTCGGACGCGAACGTCCACCACTGGGAGCGCTCCTCCCGGCAGGCCCGCAGCACGACGCGTACGCCGTCCCCGCTGCCGCCGCTGGCGCACAGACCGGTCTCCTTGCCGACGAGTTGCTTCGCGCCGGCCGGGCGGACCGGCGCGGCCGGCTCATCCGGCTTCTTCGACGTGCCCGCCGCCGGCGACGACGTGGACGGGCGCGCGGCCGACGACGCCGGCGGCTTCGGCGTCCGCGTGCCGGGCGACGGGGTGCCGGAACTCGCCGGCGTGCCCCGCAGCCGGCCGTCGAGGGCGTAGAAGTCGGTGAACTCCCGGACCGTGCGCAGGAACGCCTGCGTCCCGGCGTCGAAGTCGCCGCCGGTGTGCCGCACGGCGTCGGTCCCGTCGCGGTACGCCGCCAGCGCCAGCAGGTCCGGGTCGCCGTCGAGCGCGGCCAGTTCCCGCCGCAGGGAGCAGAGCGTGGCGCCGACCGCCGGTACCGCTGCCTGCGGGTCCCACGGCGAGGCGCCGGACGGGCCGTACGCACGCCACAGCTCGGGCCGGAACTGGGCGATGCCCTTTCGGCCACCGTCGCCGAGCAGGTTCGGATCGAAACCGGAGGAGGCCATCAGCTGCGCGGCGACAGCGGCCGGGGGCACCTGCGGGCACACCGAGCCGGCCCGTACCACCAGGCGGACGTACCCGGCGGGGACCGCCTTGGGCTGCCGGCGCTCGCCCTCGCCGCTGGGTGGGCCGGTCTCGGCGAAGCCGTCCTGCCGTCCGTAGTAGGCGGCGTACCGGCCGGCCTCGTCGACGTACGGGACCGCCGCCGAGGGCACCCCCTCGGCGGCGCGTACCTCCTCGAACCCGGTGTGGAACGCGGCGAGCGACAACCGCCACGGGTCGCCGGGGACGGCAGCCGCGCGCACCTGCCCGGCCAGGTCGCACATCTGGTGGGCCAGCGCGAGGATGTTGGCCGCGCCGTCGGTGCGCGGCGCGTCCGGCCACGGCGCCCAGGTCCGCCACCGCTCGTCGTCCAGCCCGGCCAGGCCCCGGCCGCCGGACGCGGTCCGCTCGGCCCGCGCGTCCAGACCCGACTCGGCCATCAGCTGCCCGGCCAGCCGCGCCGGGGTCAGCGCGGGACAGGAGCGGGCAGCGGCCCGGATGGCGGCCAGGTGCTCGGCGGAGACGGCCCGGCCGGCCGGCTCGTCGTCGCGGGCGGTGGCGACGCTCCCGCTGAGGGCGGCGACCGCCAGGCTCAGCGCCGCCAGCCCGGCGGCGCCGGCGGCGACGACGCCGCGCGGGATCCGGCGCGGCCGCGGGCGCGCGCCGGGGGCATCGGGTGTCACAGGGCGGTCCCTCCGGTGATGACGGACGCCCTACCGGTGCGCGACGTCCTCGGTTCACCCGGCCGGAATCGGGTCCGATCCGGTCCGGCCGTCATTGAACCGAGCGTCCGGCGAGCCGTCAAATGTGGACGGTCTTGCCCGGCCCGGCCCCGTCGCGCGCGCCGGGCGGCGGTAGCGGTGTTGATCCGGAAAGGGACCGAAAAGTTTCGGGATCCCGTCGCCCTCAATGGCGGTCGGGTGGCTGTCGCCGACCGTCGACGCTGATCGGAGGCCCTTTTCGGCAGCCGTAACGGCCGTTCAGGGTCCGAGCGGGGGTTACCACAACATTTCCGGAACTTGTTGACAGGATGAACCGGGCCTCCAATACTGTGGCCATCGGCGTATCTCGATTGACGTCGATGTCCGACCACCACCCGTGGCGCGGCTGTCGCCCCGGTCCCGCCGTCCGCGGGCGGGCGAGCACCCGCGGCTCGCGCCACCGGAAGCTGGCCGCCCGCCAGCCGTCACAGGGAGGAAACCCGTCCATGAAAGACGCCCCCGTCCGTACGGGCATCCGCAGGCGCGGACGCCTCAGGATGGCCCTCGGCGGCGCCTGTGCCGTGGCGCTGATCGCCGCCGGGGCGACGGCCGTCGCGTCAGGTCCGGCCTACGCCGACACCACCGTCACGTCGAACTCCACCGGCACCAACAACGGCTACTTCTATTCCTTCTGGAAGGACAGTGGCAACGTCTCCATGACCATGGGCAACGGTGGTCAGTACAGCACCCAGTGGAGCAACATCAACAACTTCGTCGCCGGCAAGGGCTGGAACCCGGGCGGGCGCCGCACGGTCAGCTACTCCGGCAGCTTCAACCCGTCCGGCAACGCGTACCTGACGCTCTACGGCTGGACGCGCAACCCGCTCGTCGAGTACTACATCGTGGACAGCTGGGGCAGCTGGCGCCCGCCGGGCAGCGGCTACATGGGTTCGGTGTCCTCCGACGGCGGCACGTACGACATCTACCGCACCCAGCGGGTCAACGCCCCCTCGATCGAGGGCACCCGGACGTTCTACCAGTACTGGAGCGTCCGCCAGTCGAAGCGCGTGGGCGGCACCATCACCTCCGGCAACCACTTCGACGCCTGGTCGCGCTACGGCATGAACCTCGGTTCGCACGACTACCAGATCCTGGCCACCGAGGGCTACCAGAGCAGCGGCAACTCCAACATCACGATCGGCGGCACCGGCGGTGGCAACCCGACCACCCCGCCGCCGAACAACGGTGGCTGCACGGTCAGCGTCAGCCGCGCCGAGGAGTGGGGCGACCGGTTCAACGTGACCTTCTCGGTCAGCGGCACCAGCAACTGGGTGGTCAGCATCCAGACCCAGGGCGGGCAGAGCCTGCAGAACAGCTGGAACGCGTCGGTCAGCGGCACCAGCGGCACGCTCACCGCGCGCCCGAACGGCAACGGCAACAACTTCGGCATCACGCTCTACAAGAACGGCAACAGCAACACCCCGACGGCGACCTGTTCCGCCGCCTGAGCCCTCTTCCGGGGAGGGGGTGCCGCGCCTGGCGCGGCACCCCCGTTTCGTGTGCCCGGAGTGCCATGATGTGACGGCCGACACACCTGGGCAAAAACTTGATTGATTCCAAAAGACCGGACTAAGGTCGTCGCATGACGGCCGACTTCGAGACGCAGCTCCGGGCGGTCTCGTTGCGGGTGACCCGGCCCCGTCTGGCGGTGCTGTCCGCGCTGCGCGACCACCCGCACGTCGACACCGACACGGTGATCGCCCTGGTCCGCGCCGAGCAGCCCACCGTGTCCCACCAGGCGGTCTACGATGTGCTCCGGGCACTCACCGACGCCGGGCTGATCCGGCGCATCCAGCCGGCCGGCGCCACGGCCCGCTACGAGTCGCGGGTGGGAGACAACCACCACCACGTCGTGTGCCGTTCCTGCGGCGCCATCGCCGACGTCGAGTGCGCCGTCGGCCGCGCCCCCTGTCTCACCGCCTCGGACGACCACGGCTTCGTGGTGGACGAGGCGGAGGTCGTCTACTGGGGCACCTGCCCCGGCTGCGCGGCCGACCGCACCGCCCAGTGATCCGCCAGTTCGGAAGGAAGCAGATGAGCGACACCCAGGACAACCGGCCCGTCAGCCCGCAGGGCGTGGACGCCAAGGAGGCGGCCGGCTGCCCGGTCGCGCACGACTCCGTGACCGCGCACGGCAGCGAGAGCGAGAACCCGGCGATCGACTCGCCGACCCCGAAGACCGGCGGTCGTCCGCGCAGCAACCGCGACTGGTGGCCCAACCAGCTCGACCTGTCGGTGCTGCACGCCCACTCGTCCAAGGGCAACCCGCTGGGCCCGGAGTTCAGCTACGCCAAGGAGTTCGCGAAGCTCGACGTCGAGGCGCTCAAGCGGGACATCACCGAGGTGCTCACCACCTCGCAGGACTGGTGGCCGGCCGACTTCGGCCACTACGGCGGCCTGATGATCCGGATGAGCTGGCACGCCGCGGGCACCTACCGCATCGAGGACGGCCGCGGTGGCGCCGGCGACGGCGGGCAGCGGTTCGCCCCGCTGAACAGCTGGCCGGACAACGCCAACCTGGACAAGGCCCGCCGGCTGCTCTGGCCGGTCAAGCAGAAGTACGGCCAGAAGATCTCCTGGGCCGACCTGCTGGTGCTCGCCGGCAACGTGGCGCTGGAGTCGATGGGCTTCAAGACCTTCGGCTTCGGCTTCGGCCGGGAGGACGTCTGGGAGCCGGAGGAGATCTTCTGGGGTCCCGAGGACACCTGGCTGGGTGACGAGCGCTACGCCTCCGAGAAGGACATGGTGGCCGGCGTCGGCGCGACCGAGATGGGTCTGATCTACGTCAACCCGGAGGGCCCGCGCGGCAACGCCGACCCGCTCGCGGCGGCGCACTTCATCCGTGAGACGTTCCGCCGGATGGCGATGAACGACGAGGAGACCGTCGCGCTGATCGCCGGCGGCCACACGTTCGGCAAGACCCACGGCGCGGGCCCCGCCGACGCGCACGTCGGCCCCGAGCCGGAGGCCGCGCCGCTGGAGGCGCAGGGCCTGGGCTGGCTGAGCACGTACGGCGAGGGCAAGGGCGGCGACACGATCACCAGCGGCCTCGAGGTCACCTGGACCGACAAGCCGACCCAGTGGAGCAACCGGTTCTTCGAGATCCTCTTCGGCTACGAGTGGGAGCTGACCACCAGCCCCGGCGGCGCCAAGCAGTGGGTCGCCAAGGACGCCGAGGCGATCATCCCGGACGCCCACGACCCGTCGAAGAAGCACAAGCCGACGATGCTCACGACCGACCTGTCGCTGCGCGTCGACCCGGCGTACGAGAAGATCTCCCGCCGCTTCCTGGAGAACCCGGACGAGTTCGCGCTGGCGTTCGCCAAGGCCTGGTACAAGCTGCTGCACCGTGACATGGGCCCGGTCAGCCGCTTCCTCGGCCCGTGGGTGCCCGAGGCCCAGCTCTGGCAGGACCCGGTGCCGGCCGCCGCGCACGAGCTGGTGAACGACGCCGACGTCGCCGCGCTCAAGGCGAAGGTGCTGGAGTCCGGCCTCACCACCGCCCAGCTGGTCTCCACCGCCTGGGCCTCGGCCGCGAGCTACCGCTCCACCGACAAGCGAGGTGGCGCCAACGGCGCGCGGATCCGGCTGGAGCCGCAGCGCAACTGGGAGGTCAACCAGCCCGAGCAGCTCGCCACCGTGCTGGCCACCCTGGAGGGCATCCAGCAGGAGTTCAACGCCGCCGGCGGCGCCCAGATCTCGCTCGCCGACCTGATCGTGCTGGCCGGCTCGGCCGCTGTCGAGCAGGCGGCGCGGGACGCCGGCGTCGAGGTGACGGTGCCGTTCCACCCGGGTCGTACCGACGCCACCCAGGAGCAGACCGACGTCGAGTCGTTCCGCGTGATGGAGCCGCGCGCCGACGGGTTCCGCAACTACCTGCGGCCGGGCGAGAAGACCCAGCCGGAGGTGCTGCTCGTCGACCGCGCGTACATGCTGAACCTGACCGCGCCGGAGATGACCGTCCTGGTCGGCGGCCTGCGCGCGCTCGGCAACAACGTCGGCGGCGCCGCGCACGGCGTCCTCACCGACCGGCCCGGGGTGCTCACCAACGACTTCTTCGTCAACCTGCTCTCCCCGGGCACCCGGTGGAAGGCGGCGGAGTCCGAGGAGCACGTGTACGAGATCCGCGACCTGGCGACCGACCAGGTGAAGTGGACCGCCACCGCGGTCGACCTCATCTTCGGCTCCAACTCGCAGCTGCGGGCGCTCGCCGAGGTCTACGCCAGCGACGACGCGCGGGAGAAGTTCGTCCGCGACTTCGTCGCCGCCTGGACGAAGGTCATGGAGCTGGACCGCTTCGACCTGGCCTGATCCGCCACATCTGAGCGAGCCCCGGTCCGTCGCGCCGCGACGGGCCGGGGCTCGTCCGTGTCCGGGGTGCCGGGTGTCGGGGGATCAGCGGCACGCACCCGGCCCGCAAACGTTGGAAAATCTGCTCGGAAGTTGCGGTCGTCCCGCGCAGCGGTTGGTGCCGTCCCGAGTAGCGGGATCTCGGCCGAGCGCCGGCCCGCTCGCTCCAGCGTGGATCGCCGCTGGTGGTCGCGAATCCGAGCCCACTCGTGTTGCCTGCTGGTTTCGAAAACTTTGCCGCAAGCTCTTGCAAAGACTTTCATGGATGGCGCATGGTGTTCGCTACCCGGGACGGCTGCCCCACCCCCGCTCACCCTTTCGAACCCACGGAAGAGGTCCCCCAGCCATGCACTCCGCCAGGCCACACCCCCGTGGCCGCGCCGGTCGCCTGCTGCTCGCCGCCGCGCTCGTCGCGGCCGGCGGCACGGTGGCCGTCGCCGCCGCCGCCACCACCGCCCCCGCCCCCGCCCGCGCCGCCGTCGCGCTCAACGACAGCGAGGTGACCGCCAACCTCTGGGAATGGAACTGGACCTCGGTCGCCGCCGCCTGCACCGACCACCTCGGACCGGCCGGATACGGCGCGGTGCAGGTGGCACCGCCGCAGGAGTCGGTGAAGCTGCCCGCCAGCGCCGACGGCGCGTACCCCTGGTACGAGGTGTACCAACCGGTGTCGTACAAGCTGGACAGCCGGTTCGGCAACCGCCAGCAGTTCGCCGCGATGGTCACCGCGTGCCACAACGCCGGTGTGCGCGTCTACGTCGACGCGGTGGTCAACCACATGGCCGGCACGAACAACCCGGCCGGTACGCGCGGCTACGCCGGCACCGAATTCTCCGGCTACAGCTACCCGGCCGTGCCGTACGGCGCCGGTGACTTCCACCGCCCCGGCGACAACTGCCCGACCGGCGGCGCGATCAGCGACTGGAACAACGAGGCCCAGGTGACCAGCTGCGAGCTGCTGTCGCTGTCCGACCTCTACACCGAGAAGGAAGCGGTCCGCAACAAGATCGCCGGTTACCTGAACGACCTGATCGGGCTCGGCGTCGACGGCTTCCGAGTCGACGCGGTCAAGCACATCCGCAAGGACGACTTCGCGGCCGTCCTCGGCAAGCTGAACGACACCGTCGCCGAGGGCCGGCGTCCGTACGTCGCGCAGGAGATCTTCGACGGGGCGAGCAACCCGGCGTTGCAGGCCCGCGCGTACATCGGCAACGGCGACGTGCTCGACTTCGCGTACGCCAAGGGCATCCGCTCGGCGTTCCAGGGTTCGATCTCGGCGCTGGCGAACGTGCCGAACTGGAACCTCGACGCGCCCGGCGCGAACGTCTTCTCCATGGTCACCAACCACGACCTGGAGCGTGACGGCGTGGTGCTGTCGTACAAGAACGGCACCGACTACGTGCTGGCGAACTACTTCGCGCTGGCCTACCCGCACGGCAAGCCGTCGGTCTACGACAGCTTCACCTGGGCTGACCGCAACCAGTCCCCGCCGCACGACGGCACCGGCCGGGTCACCGACACGGTCTGCGGCGCCGCCTGGAACTGCCTGAGCCGCACCACCGGCGTCAAGGGCATGGTCGGCTGGGCCAACGCGGCCCGCCCGGTGAAGACCGTCTCGGACTTCACCACGGTGAACAGCAACGTGATCGGCTTCCACCGGGGCGACCGGGCGTGGATCGGCATCAACGACTCCGGTTCGGCCACCACCGCCACCTTCGTCACCGGGCTCGCCGACGGACGGTACTGCGACGTCATCTCCGGCGTCGCCACCGGCAGCGGCTGCACCGGCTCCACGGTGACCGTCTCCGGCGGCCGGGCCACTGTGACCCTCCCGGCAAACGACGCGGTCGCGATCCACGTGAACGCCCGGCCGGGCGCGAGCCCGTCCCCGTCGGCCTCCCCGACCGCGTCCCCGTCGGCCTCCCCGACCGCCTCGCCGACGGCGTCGCCCACCGTCAGCCCGGGGGACCGGATCGCCACCACGTTCACCGTCGCCGCGAACGTGGCCGCCGGGCAGGACGTCCACGTCGTCGGCAGCATCCCCGAGCTGGGCTCGTGGACGCCCGCGAACGGCGTCAAGCTCGCCGCGCAGGGCGGCGGCGCCTACCGCGCCACCGTCAGCCTGCCCCGGTCCACCGCAATGGAGTACAAGTTCGTCAAGCTGACCGCCGCCGGTGCCGTCACCTGGGAGTCCGGCGCGAACCGGACGTTCACCACCCCGGCCGGCGGCACGTACGCGGTGACCGAGACGTTCCGCGGCGACACCGTCAGCACGACTGTGGCCACCACGTTCTCCGCCACCGCGACCACCGTCTACGGGCAGAACGTGTTCGTGGTCGGCAACATCCCGGCGCTCGGCGGCTGGAACCCGGCCGCCGCCGTCGCGCTCTCGCCGGCCGCCTACCCGGTCTGGCGGGCCACAGTCGACCTGCCCGCGAACACCGCTGTCGAGTACAAGTACGTCAAGAAGAACCCGGACGGCACGGTGATCTGGGAGTCCGGCGTGAACCGGACGCTCACCACGCCGGCCGGCGGCACCCGCGCCGTCACCGACACCTGGCGCTGACGATCGTGCGGCCCGTCCCCCTCACCGCTGGGGACGGGCCGCATCCGCGCCGGTCAGACGGCCGTGAACGACCAGACCTGGGCCGGGTTGCCGAACCCGGTGCAGCGGTAGATCTGGACGGCCGCGCCGTCGGCGTCCGATCCGCCCCGCACGTCCATGCACCGGCCACCGATCTGCGACCTGATCTGGTGCACACCCGCGAAGGAGTTCGGGTCGACCGTCCACTTCATGCTCGACGTGCCGGTGCAGGCCCACTGCTGCAGCGGCGTGCCGTCGGCGTTCACCCCGTTGCGGACGTCCACGCACATGCCGCTGAACTGGTTGACGAACGTGTAGGTGTCCCGGCCCACCGGCGACCAGCGCTGCACGGCCTGGCCGTCGCAGGTGCGCTGCACGACCCGGCCGCCGAGCGACGACGGGGCGCCGGACCGGTCCACCTCCAGGCACTTGCCGCTGCCGTAGTTGACGATGGCGTAGTGGCCGCTCGCGGCCTGCGCCGGCGGGCCGGACGCCACCCCGAACCCGGTGGCGAGCAGTCCCGCCGCCAGCACCCCGGCCGCTCTCTTCCCGATCATGGTGTCTCCCCTCGGAGTCGTGTCGCCGTCCCGGTTCCGCCGGTGGTCACCGGCCGGACGACTGGGGAAGACGCTAGGGATCCGCGACAGCCCCCGGATCCGGGTTCCTCCTAGTCGACGAGGCCGCGCGGGCACCCTGTCGGGTTGCCGTCGCGCCCGCCCGCCCGGACCGCGCCGGCGGCTAGCGTGCGGTCATGGGCAGCGGTCCGGCGCCGGCCGGTGCCGTCGGCACGGCCACGGACACCGGTGGGGACGCCCTGCTCGGGCGCGCCGACGAGTGCCGGCGGCTCGGCGCGCTGCTGGCCGGCGCGGTCGACGGTCACGGCGGTGCCCTGGTGCTGCGCGGCGCGGCGGGCGTCGGCAAGACGGCACTGCTGGAGCACTGTGCCGCCCGGTCCACCGGGATGCGGGTGCTGCGCGCCACCGGCGCCCCGTTCGAGGCGGAGCTGCCGTTCTCCGCGCTGCACCAACTGGCGCGCCCGCTGCTGCACCGGCTCGGCGATCTGCCCGCGCAGCAGGCCGACGCGCTGC
This sequence comes from Micromonospora sp. Mcm103, assembly GCF_024519755.1. NCBI lineage: Bacteria > Bacillati > Actinomycetota > Actinomycetes > Micromonosporales > Micromonosporaceae > Micromonospora > Micromonospora sp. Mcm103. Next base: position 458,751 of record NZ_JALJRJ010000001.1, on the reverse strand, counting down.
GTACCGTCTTCGCCATCGGCGGCGGCTCCCGCCCGGTCAACCGGCTCGCCGCGTACGTGGCGACGCTGAGCCTGCTCACGACGGCGGCCGAGGACACGCCGGTGCTCTGCCTGGTCGACGACGCGCACTGGATCGACCCGGCCTCGGCGGAGGCGTTGCTGTTCACCGCGCGGCGGCTGCTCGCGGACCGGGTCGCCGTCGTCTTCGCGGCCCGCGACGCCCCCGCGTTCCCCGCGCCCGGCCTGCCGGAGCTGCCGCTGACCGGTCTGGCTCGGGACGACGCGATCCGGCTCGCCATGCGCGCCGGCCTGGACCGCCGGGTCGCCGCCGACCTGGCGGCGGCCACCGCCGGCAACCCGCTCGCGCTGACCGAACTGCCGGCGACGCTGTCCGAGGAGCACCGCAACGGATGGCTGCCGCTGCGGGAGCCGCTCGTGCTCGTCGAACGCATCGAGATGACCGTCCTCGCGCACGCCCGCGGGCTGCCCGACGACACCTGGCGTGCGCTCGTCGCCTGCGCGGTCACCGAGGCCACCACCCCGGCGCTGCTGGAGCGGATCCTGGCGGCGGACGGGCTGCGCCTGGGCGTGCTCGACCCGGCGGTCGACGCCGGGCTGATCCGGGTGACCGACCGCGAGGTGACGTTCCGCCACCCGCTGACCCGCGCCGCGGTCCACTCGGTCGCCGGCCCCGGCCGGCGGCGGGCCGCCCACCTGGCGGTGGCCGCCGCGCTCACCGGCGACGACACCGCCGACCGCCGGGCCTGGCATCTCGCGGCCGCCACCACAGTGCCCGACGAGGGCGTAGCCGCGTTGCTGGCCGGCTCCGCCGAGCGGGCGCAACGCCGGGGCGGCGTGGTGGCCGAGGCCCGCGCGTACGAGCGGTCCGCCCGTCTCACCCCCGACCCGGACGTACGCGCGTCCCGGCTCGCCGCCGCGTCCCGCGCCTGGGCCAACGCCGGCGCGAGCCGGCACGCCATCACTCTGGGCGAGGAGGCGATCGGGCTGACCCGGCGCGCCGACCTGCGCTGCCGGGTCAAGCCGCTGCTCGCCCACCTGGCGCAGCAGCACGGTGACATGGCGGGCGCCGAGGCGTACCTGGCCGACGCGCAGGCGTACGCGCAAGCGGATCCGCTCGGCGCGGCCCGGCTGATGAGTGCCCGCGTCAACCAGTTCTGGGCGCGGCTGGACGTCACCGGCATGGTGCCGCTGTGCGCGCGGGTGGCCGAGCTGGCCGCCGCTGATACGGGCGCGACCTGGCCGAAGGGGCCGATCCGGCTGGCCGCGGCGCAGGTGCTGGCCGGGCTGCCCGAGGGGGTCGCGTCGGCCCGTACCCTGGTCGCCGCCTGCGCCGGCCACGCCGACGGATCGGCGGCGGAGCTGGCCGAGGTGTTCTGCTGGATCGGGGACCACGACACCGCGCGGGCGCTGCTGGAACCGGAGATCGACCGGGCCCGCGCCACCGACGACGTGTTCCTGCTGGCGTACGCCCTGCCCCGGCTCGCCGGGCTGGAGTGGCGCACCGGCCGGCTGCATGCGGCCTACCAGGCCGCCGCCGAGGCGGTCCGGATCGCCGAGCAGGTGGCGCTTCCGGTGCTGCGGGCGGAGGCGCTGGCCGCGCTGGCCCTGGTGGAGGCGCTGCTCGGCGAGGAGCCGGAGGCGCTCGCGCACGTCGACGACGCCCGCCGGCTCCTGCCGGGCGAGTTCCGGGAGATCGAGGTCCGGCTCCGCTACGCCACCGGGATCGCGGCGGTGGTGGGGGCGCGCTGGCACGACGCCGTGACCGAACTGGAACGGGTCCGCCGGGCCCAGCGCGACGGCGGCATCGCCGAACCGGGGTGGCTGCCTGTCGCCGCCGAGCTGGCTGAGGCGTACACGCACCTGTCCGACCCGCAGCGGTCGGCGCGGCGGTTGCGTGACCTGGCCGGGGCCGGCGGTGCCGCCGCCCGCGCCGCCGCCGCGCGCGTCGAGGGCCTGCTCGCCGGCGAACCGGACCTGGACGAGGTCTTCGCGGCGGCGCTGGCCCGGTGCGATCCCGCCGTCGTCCCGCTGGAACGGGCCCGGACGCTGCTCAGCTACGGGCAGCGGTTGCGCCGGGCCCGGCGCCGCCGGGACGCGCGGGTCCAGTTGCACGCCGCGCTGCGGTTGTTCGAGGCGCTCGGCGCGCAGGGCTGGGCGCGGCGGTGCCGCACCGAGATCGACGCCACCGGCCGGCGGCAGCCCGACCCCGGCGACCGGACCGTCGACCGGCTGACCGGTCAGGAACGCCTGATCGCCCTGCACGTGGCGGAGGGCCTGACGAACCGGGAGATCGCGGCCCGGGTCTTCCTGTCACCGAAGACCGTCGAGTACCACCTCGGCAACGTCTACCGGAAGCTGCGGCTGCGCTCCCGGCCGGAACTGATCCGCCACCTGTCCGGCCCGCCGGCCGCGGGCTGACGACGCGGCCGGACGACCGCCAGTGCCGCGGCCAGGCACGCCACGGCGGCGAGCACCAGCGGCGGCCGGCCGCCGGCCGCGACCGCCGCCGACCCGAGCGGGATGGCCAGTGTGATCGGCCCGAACATCGCGGTGCTCGCCGTCCCGGCGACCCGTCCGAGCATCGCCTGCGGCGTGTACGTCTGCACGGCGGTGACCGCCGCGACGAGCGTCCACGGCAGACCGACGCCGATCACCACCGAGGCGGCCACGGTGCCCGGCCACCAGGGCAGGCAACGCCCGAGACAGCCGGCCGCGAACAGGACCGTGCCGGCGGCACCGACCGCGATCTCACCGTGGCGGCGGACCAGCCGGCCGACCACCAGCCCGGCGAGCAGCGATCCGCCACCCTGGGCGCCGGCGAGCACGCCGAGAAAGGTGGACGGCAGCCCGAGGCCGGTCACCACCACGTCGTACAGCGCCGCGGTGGTGAAGCCGGACATCGCGATGGACACCGCCGCGAGCGCCACGGGTACGCGTACCGCCCGCCGGGTCAGCAGTGCGGTGAGCCCGTCCCGGACTCGCGCCGGCCGTGCGGCCGGGGGAGCGGGGACGGTACGCGTCAGGCGCAACGCGCCGTACAGGGCGGCCACGAGCACCGGTACGACGGCGGCGAGCACCGCGACGACGTGCCCGCCCCGCCACGCGTACAGGCCCGCCCCGGCCAGCGGCGCCACCAGCTTCACGCCCTCCTGCGCGCTCGACCGCCAGCCGTTGACGTCGGCCAGCCGGGCCGGGGGGAGCGCGGCGGGCAGCAGCGCGGTCTCGCCGGCGTCGACGAGCACGTAGCCGATCCCGTAGGCGAGCGAGACGGCGTAGATCAGCCACGCCTCGCCGGGCCCCCGTACCGCGAGCAGACTCAGCAGCGCGGCGGCGAGCGCGAGGTTGACGCCGATCACCAGGGGACGCCGGGGCACCCGGTCGAGCAGGCCGCCGAGCCACGGGCCGGTCAGCGTCGGGGCGTAGACGCAGAGCCCGGCCAGCGCGGCGAGCCCGGTGGAGCCGGTCAGGTCCAGGATCCAGATCCCGCAGACCAGGGCCATGGCGCTGCCGCCGAGGCCGGACAGCAGCGAGACGGCCACGAACAGGACGGCGTTGCGGCGCATGGATCCCCCGTGAGGTTGAGCCTGGTGGACTCACATCCTCCGGAGTTGAGCCGTCAGGGGGCAATGCCTAGAGCAATCGTCAATGCGACGTTGACAGGGCGGCGGCGATACGCAGCGCGGCGTCGCGTGCCGGAGCGGGCAGCCGCCGCCCCGCCCCGGCTAGGTCGTCGGCGAGGTGCGCGGCCAGCGTGTGCAGCGGCCCGGCGCCGGCGTCCAGCGCGAGCGCGCAGGTACGGCGCGTCAACGCCGCGCGGGGGAAACGGCCGTCCCACGCGCGGTCCGCCTCGATCCAGCGGTGCAGGTCGGTGACCGCCGCCCGCAGCACAGGCAGGTCGGGGGCACCAACCGGATCGAGCCGGGACAGGCGGGCCCGCCGGGCCGCGACGAGGCGTTGCCGGCGCTGCTCGGCGGCCTGCCGGCTGCCCAGGCCCAGCGCCCGCGCGATCTCGGCCCAGGTGGCGCCGCCGTGCCGGGCCCGGTCGATCAGGTCAAGCTCGCGCTCGTCCAGCCGGACCCGGGCCGCGGCGATCTCGGACAGGTGGTCCAGGGTCACCTGTCAACGCTACATTGACAACCGCCTCGGCACGTCAGTCCTCGGGGACGCCCGGGCCCACCTCGCCGCGCGCCAGACGCTCGGCGTTGCGGTCGGACTCGCTCTCCGCGTTCTCCGCCCCGGCGCCCGGGTCCCGGGTACGCCGCCCCTCGGCGTCCTGGAACACCTGCCCGCGCTCGAGCGCGCCCTCCTGCTGCCGCTGGAACTGCTCCGGATCCGTCATGACCGTCAGGTGCCCCGGCGGCCACGCGGCAAACCGGTACGTCAGCGCGGCGGCGCCACGTACAGGCCGGTCTTGCAGCCGGTCTCGCCCGGCTCCAGCCAGATCCGGTCGTACCCGGGGGATTCGATCTTCCCGGCCGGTGTGCGGACGAGCAGGAGGCAGTCCCGTTCGGCCGGTACGCCGACGGCGGCGACGAGCGCGCCCTCGTGCACCGTCGTGTCGACGGTGATCCAGTCCTGCGGGAAGGCCGCCCGCACGGCGCCCGCCAGCGTGTCCGGGGTGGCGGTGCGCAGCACTGCGGTGAGCCGCTGCCGCCCGTCCTCGGGCACCCTCGGCACCGGCGCGGCGGTGGGCGGCGAGGGAGCGGGGCCGCTCGGACAGTCGATCTCGTGGTACGTCGTGTAGCGGTAGAGCTCGAACTCGTAGCGGTAGCAGCGCGTGGCCTCACCGGCGCTGTTGCTCGCGCCGCCGATCGACACCGGCGGCCGCTCCGGGACTGTCACCACGAACCGCACGTCGACGGTGGCCCGCTCGTTCCCGGCGGTGCGGCCGGACCAGGCCAGCGCCTCCCGCCGGACCGTCGCACCGCCGCCGGACGCGGCGTCCTTCGGCTCCTGGACGATCTCGGCCGCCGCGATCGACCCGGCGTCCCGCGCCCGGTTGCGGTGCCCCAGCTCCGTGTTGAGCTGCTTCGCCTCCGCCGCCGCGGTGTCGCGCGCCAGCGCGTCGCCGCTCTCCTCCCCGAGTCCCCTCCCGCACCCCGCCGACGCGAGCAGGAGCACCGCGAGCGTCCACCGCACCCACCGGTGACGGGACGGAGGTGTCGGCCCGGTGGCGCTGCGTGTCCGGTTCACCGCGCGGACGTTACCGGCGCGCCGGGCGCCGCGCTGCCCCGTACGCGGGGGCCGTTGGTCCCGGGCCCGACAGGCCGACGGCCCTGCGACCCACGTAGGGTCGCGCGGCATGCTGGGATTGCCCGGCGCGGGCGGCGACGACATGGAGGACGATGTGGTGATCAACGGCGGGCCGGCGACAGCGACGACGCCCACCGAGATCTCTCCGGCCCCCGCGACCGGGCTCGGCTCGGCCGAGGCGGCCGCCCGGCTGCGCGCCGACGGCCCGAACACCGTTGCCGCCCCGCGCAAGCGCGGGCTGGCCGGCCGGGTGTTCCGCCAGCTCACCGACCCGCTGGTGGCGCTGCTGCTGGCCGCCGCCGTGGTGACCACGCTGCTGCGCGACTACCCGGACACCGCCGTGATCGTGCTGGTCGTCCTCATCAACACCGCGATCGGGGTGGTGCAGGAGGTACGCGCCGACCGGGCCGTCGCCGCGCTGGACCGGCTCGCCGCGCCGACCGCGCGTGTGGTCCGCGACGGCCGTGACCTCGTGCTGCCCGCCGCCGACCTGGTCCGCGACGACCTGGTCCGGCTGGAGGCGGGCGACGTGGTTCCGGCCGACCTCGATCTCACCGACGCGGTACGCCTCAGCCTGGACGAGTCGGCGCTGACCGGCGAGTCGGTGCCGGTGGCCCGGGTCGCGGGGGAGGAGGCGAGCGCCGGCACCGTGGTCACCACCGGCCGCGCCACCGGAACCGTGGCGCGCACCGGCGCGGCGAGCGCGCTGGGCCGGATCAGCGCCCTGGTCGCGGCGACCCGGCCGGCGCCCACTCCGCTGCAACGACGCCTGTCCTCGCTCGGCCGGGTGCTCGGCCTGACCGCCGTGGTGCTCTCCGGGCTGGTCTTCGCCATCGGCGTGCTCGACGGGCGGCCGGTCACGCAGATGGCCGTCACCGCCGTCAGCCTCGTGGTGGCGGCCGTACCGGAGTCGCTGCCCGCCGTCGTCACGCTGGCGCTCGCCCTGGGCGCGCGCCGGATGGCCGGCAGCCGCGCCATCCCCCGCCGGCTGCACGCGGTGGAGACCCTCGGCTCGGTCACCGTGATCGCCTCCGACAAGACCGGCACGCTCACCGAGGGCCGGATGGCGGTGCAGTACGCGGTCGTCCCCGGCCGCGACCGCTACGCCGTCACCGGCACCGGCTACGCGCCCGGCGGCGAGGTGCACCACCGGGGCGAGCCGGTGAGCGCCCCCGACGAGCTGCGCGCCCTCGCCCGCGCCGGGCTGCTCTGCAACGACGCCACTGTGACGCCGCCGACCGACGAGCGGCCCGAGTGGACGGCGATCGGTGATCCGCTGGAGGCTGCGCTCGTCACGTTCGGCGCCCGCTGCGGCCTGGACCCGGACACCACCCGCGACGCCTGGCCCCGCGTGGCGGAGGCCCCGTTCGACCAGGACCTGCGCCGGATGACCACCGTGCACCGCCGCTGCGACGGGCGCTACCTGGTGGTCTGCAAGGGCGCGCCGGAGAACCTGCTGGCCGCGCCGCTGGTGGACGCCGACGCCGCGGAACTGGCCGAGCTGACCGACGCCGCGCACCGGCTCGCCACCGAAGGGCTGCGCGTGCTGGCGGTGGCCTCCGCGGTGGTCGACACCCTGCCCGACCCGGCCCGGCCGACCGGCCTGCGCCCGCTGGGCCTGGTCGCGGTCGGCGACCCGCTGCGCGCCGCGGCGCCCGGCATCGCCGCGGGCTTCGAGGAGGCAGGCATCCGGCTGGTCCTCATCACCGGCGACCACCCGGCGACCGCCGCCGCCATCGGCGGACGGCTCGGGCTCTGGCGCGACGGCGACCCGCTCGCCAACGGTGACGACGGCGACCCGGGCCGCGCCCACCCCGAGACCCGGGTGTACGCGCGGACCCAGCCGGAACAGAAGCTCGACATCATCGCCGGCCTCCAGAACCGGGGGCACGTGGTGGCGATGACCGGCGACGGCGTCAACGACGCCCCGGCGCTGCGCCGCGCGGACATCGGCGTGGCCATGGGTGGCGGCACCGAGGTGGCCCGGCAGGCCTCCGACCTGGTGCTCGTCGACGACGACCTGACCACCGTGGCGACCGCCATCGGCGAGGGCCGCCGGATCTACGACAACATCCGCCGGTTCCTGCGCTACGCGCTCGCCGGTGGCGTGGCCGAGATCGCGGTGATGCTGCTCGGCCCGCTGTTCGGCCTGCCGGTGCCGCTTCTGCCGGCGCAGATCCTCTGGATCAACCTGCTCACCCACGGCGTCCCCGGCGTGGCGCTCGGCGCGGAACCGGCCGAGCCGGGCACGCTGCGCCGGCCGCCCCGCTCCCCGCAGGAGTCGGTCCTCGGCGCCGGCCTGGGCCGGGACGTGCTGGTCACCGGCGGGCTGATCGCCGCGGCGACGCTGGGCGCCGGGGTGTGGGCCGCGGCGGCCGACCGGCCGTGGCAGTCGGTGGTGTTCGTGGTGCTCGGCCTGGCCCAGCTCGGCGTGGCGCTGGCGGTCCGCGCGATCCGTACCCCGGGCTCGCGCGAACGCAACCTCGCGCTGCCGGTGGCGGTAGCGGTCTCCGCTGTGCTCCAGGTGGCGGGCGTGCTGCTGCCGCCGCTGCGCGAGCTGCTCGGCACGTCCCCGCTCAGCGCGCTCGACCTGCTCGCCTGCGCCGCGATCGGCGTGCTGCCGGGGCTGGTGCTGCGGCTGACCCGCCGTCTCCGCGGGACCAACGGCCCTCACGCCGTGACCCCGGACCCTGCCGGGCCGGCCGCCTGACCGGCAGGCTGAGCACGAGTGAAGGAGGACGACATGACGATCCACTCGCAGGCCCCCGTCGTGGTGGGCGTGGACGGCTCCGCCGCCTCGCTGGACGCGGTCCGGGTCGCCGCCCGCGAGGCCGCCGACCGGAACCGGCCGCTGCAGGTCGTCCACGCGTTCATCTGGCCGCTGACCCGCGCGCCGCTCACCCCGGCCCCGGGCGCGCCCGCCGGCGCCGGCCTGCGCAACCAGGCCGAACGGGTCGTCGCCGAGGCGGTCGCCGAGGCCGGCAAGGTCGCCCCGGACGTCCCGGTCACCGGCGTGGTGGTCGACGGCGCACCGGCTGCGGTGCTGGTCGCCGAGTCCCGCGAGGCGGCGCTGATCGTGCTCGGCCACCGGGGCCTGGGCGGGTTCGCCGGCCTGCTGATCGGCTCGGTCACGCTCCAGGTGTCGGCCCGCGCACACTGCCCGGTGCTGGTGACGCGCGGCGAGGCGCGCGCCGACGGCCCGATCGTGGTCGGCGTGGACGGCTCCGAGCTGTCCACCGCGGCGGTCGGGTACGCGTACGAGGAGGCCGCCCGCCGGGGCGCGTCGCTGATCGTGGTGCACGCCTGGCTGTACCCCACCCCGATCGGCCCCGGCGACATCCTGCCGCTGGTGTACGACCCGGAGGCGCTCGCCGAGGAGTCCCGGCGCGTCCTCGCCGAGTCGATCGCCGGCTGGGCCGAGCGTTACCCGGACGTGCCGGTACGGCAGCGGTCGCTGCGCGGCGCCCCGGCCCGGGTGCTTGTGGAGGAGTCGAAGGACGCCCAGCTCGTGGTGGTCGGCGCGCACGGCCGGGGCGCGCTGGGCGGGCTGCTGCTCGGCTCGGTCAGCCACGCGGTGCTGCACCACGCCCACTCGCCGCTGGTGATCGTGCGCAACGGCGCCTGACCTCGCGACCGCGCCCGACCAGGCGAGAACGCCGACTGTGCCCGACCTCCGCGACAGCGCCTGACGCCCCGACGGCGTCAGGCGCTGCGGACCGTGGTGAGGTCGGCCAGCCCGGAGATGGTCAGCAGCGGCTCCAGCAGCGGGCCGGCGATCAGCGCGATCCGGTCGGCGTGCGGGAACAGCGCGGCCAGCCCGGCGCTGTCCAGGTACTCCACCTTCGTGAGGTCCACGACCAGGGGTTCGCCGTCGGGGCGTACGGCTTCGGCCAGCGCGTCGGCGAAGGTAGACGCGTTGCTCATGTCGATCTCACCGACGGCTGCCAGCACGCGGACGCCGTCCGGACTGTCGCTCGTGGTCAGGGTCAGGGACGTGCTCATGGCGTGATCCTCGCCTGCATGTCGACGGTGGTGCCGGTGGCCCCCGGGGTGACGCTGATGTTGTCCATCAGCGCGCGCATGAGCACGAGTCCCCGGCCGCGGTGCGGGTCGGGAGGCTGGTCCCGGTCGCGCCAGTGGCCGCTGTCGGTGACGCTCAGGCGCAGGCCGCCGGCGGTGGCGGCGGCACGCAGCCGGATCCGTCCGCCCGGGTCGTCGCGGTGCCCGTGCTCGACCGCGTTGGCGCACGCCTCCCCGGCCGCCACCAGGATGTTGTACGCGTGGGCCGGGGCCAGCCCGCAACGCTCCAGCCATCCCCGCAGCGCGGTGCGGACCTCGGCCAGGCGCGTCGACTCGGCCGGGAACTCCAGTTCCAGCGGCCCGGGGTGGCGGTAGAGCAGCAGGGCCACGTCGTCGTGGTAGCCCCCGTCCGGGGTGAGCCGGTCCATGATCTCGGTCGCCAGCACCTCGACCGGCGCGTGATGGCCCTGCTGGATGGCGTCGGTGGCGCGGGAGATGCCGGCGGTGATCGGCTGGCGGCGGCGTTCCACCAGGCCGTCGGTGTAGAGCATCAGGGTGGCGCGCGGCGGCACCGTCGCTTCCGCCTCCGGACGTTCCTGCCCGGGTCGTACGGCCAGCGGCCGGGACCGGCCGTGCTGCAGCAGTTCGGGAGTGCCGTCGGCGCGGACCACGATGGCCGGTGGGTGACCGGCGCTGGAGTAGCGCATCAGGCCGGTGGCCGGGTCCAGCACGCCGCAGAAGACGGTGGCGCAGGACGCCCCCGGCAGCAGCGCGGCGAACCGGTCCAGCGCCTCGAGCGTCCGGGCCGGGCTCGGGCCCTGCAACAGCAGTGCGCGGCAGGCGCTGCGCAGCTGCCCCATCACCGTCGCGGCCTGAAGGCCGTGGCCCACGCAGTCGCCGACCACGATGCCGATGCGCCCGTCCGGCAGCTCCACGGTGTCGTACCAGTCGCCGCCGACCTTGAGCGGCATCGCAGCGGGGGAGTACCGCACCGCGAAACCGGCGGGGAGCTGCGCCGGGCCGAGGATCGCCCGTTGCAGGGCCAGCGCGGTCTCCCGCTGCTGGTCGATCTGGTGCACCCGGTGCAGCCCCTGCCCGATGTGGCCGGCCAGCAGCGCCAGCAGCGTCTGGTCCTGCTCGGTGAAGGGCCGCTTCTCGCCCAGGTCGATCCAGAGTGCCATGGTGCCGTCCGGGTGCTCGACGGCGATGCCGGCGCCGTGCGTACGCGTCGCCACCGGGGTCAGCAGCGGGGTGTCCCGCAGCGCGAGCAGCGCCTGCCGGCGCTCCTGCGGCAGCGTGTCCCACCGTGCCGCCGGGTCGGTGGCGGTCACCTCGGGGACGGGCGGGTCGCCGAAGACGGCCGTGAGCACGCCGGCGGCCCGCCACAGCTTGCGCAGCTCGTCCAGCACCCCGTGCAGCGCGTCGGTGAGGTCGTCCGCCTGCGACAGCCGCATGCTGAGCCCGGCGAGGGCGGTCTCCCGCTGCACCGCGTAGTGCTCGGCGGTGACGTCACGGAACGTGCCGACGATCACCCGGCGGCCGGTGTCCGGATCGTCGACCTGGTTGAACGCGGCCGAGATCCAGATCCGGTGCCCGTCGCGGTGGGTCACCGGCACGGTGTACGTGCCCCGGGTCTGCCCCACGAGTCTCGAGAACGCCTCCGCCACCTGGCGGTGCGCCTCGGGCTCGGCCTCCCGGTCCGGCCACCACGGGTGCACCGCCGGATAGGGCAGCCCTTCGGTCCCGTAGCCGAGGATGCCGGTGAACGCCGCGTTGATCTCGACCACCGCGCCGTCCTCGTCGCAGACGAAGAACGCCTCCTGCAGCGAGTCGACGAGCGCGGTACGCCAGCGGGCGTGGTGGTTGCGCAGCCGGGCCAGCTCCACGTTCGCCCGTACGCGGGCCAGCAGCTCGGCGGCCGGGAACGGCTTGACCAGGTAGTCGTCGGCGCCTGCTTCCAGCCCTTCGATCGAGGCCTCCTGCCCGGCGCGGGCGGACAGCAGCAGCACCGGGGTGCCGGCCGTCCGCTGGTCGGCGCGCAGCGCGGCGACCAGTTGCAGGCCGTCGAGCCGGGGCATCATCACGTCGCTGACCACCAGGTCGGGGGTGTGCGCGCGGGCGGCGTCCAGCGCGGCCTGCCCGTCGGCGACCGCGTGCACCTCGTGCCCGGCCGAACGCAGCAGCCGGGTGAGGTACTCCCGCATGTCGGCGTTGTCGTCGGCCACCAGGACGCGGGCCTGCGCCCCGTCGGGCAGCGGCTGGAGCGGTCCGCCGGCCGGGACGTCCCCGCCGCCGGCGGCGGTGCCCGGTTCGGCCGGCAGCCAGCGCAGCGCCTCCTGCACGAACGGCTCGGCCGACGCCGGCGTCCGGCCGGTGCCCGCCGGGGCGAGCGCGTCGGCCGGCAGGTGGCCGGTGCCGAACGGCAGCCGGATGGTGAAGGTGGTGCCCCGGCCCACGGTGCTGATCGCGTCGATGCCGCCGCCGTGCAGCGTGACCAGCTCCCGAACCAGGGCCAGGCCGATGCCGCTGCCCTCGTCGGAGCGGGAGCGGGCGTTCTCGATGCGGTGGAACCGCTCGAACAGGCGCGGCATCTCGTCGGCGGGTACGCCGATACCGGTGTCGGAGATTCGCAGCACCGCGGTGTCGGCCTCGCCGCGCAGCTCCACCCGGATGGCGCCGTCGAAGGTGAACTTCAGCGCGTTGCTGAGCAGGTTCAGCACCACCTTCTCCCACATGCCGAGGTCCAGGTGCACCGGCTCGGGCAGGGGCGGGCAGTCGACCTCGAAGGACAGGCCGGCCCGTTCGATCGCCGACCGGAAGACGCTCGCCAGGTCGGCGGTCACCGCGGCCAGGTCGACCGGCTCGTAGCGGGCCTGCATCCGGCCGGCCTCGATCCGGGAGAAGTCGAGCAGGCTGTTGACCAGCTTGCCCAGGCGCAGGCCGTTGCGGCGGATGACGTCCAGCTCGGCGCGGACCTGCTCGTCGGCGTCCGGCAGCCGGCCGCGCAGCTCGTCCAGCGGTCCCATGATCAAGGTGAGCGGGGTGCGGAACTCGTGGCTGATGTTGGAGAAGAAGGCGGTCTTCGCGCGGTCCAGCTCGGCGAGTTCCTCGGCCCGCCGCTGCTGTGCCTGGTAGCTGCGGGCGCTGGCGATGCCGGTGGCCAGGTGCCCGGCGGTCAGCTCCACGAAGCCGCGGTACCCGTCGTCGAGCGCCCGGTAGCGGTTCAGCCCGGCGACCAGGAACCCGTACGGGGCCCCGCCCTGCTGCCGCAGCGGCACCAGCAGCGCCTCGGCCGGCGCGGCGGGCCAGGCGCCCGCCGGCAGGTCCGCGAAGGGCGGGCCGTCGAGCCCGACCCGCACCGAATCGCCCTCGGTGAGGTCGCCGGCAGGCCACGGCGCGGCCGGGTCGCCGAGCGACAGCGTGGCCGGGGCCGCCGGGTGCCCGTCCGGCAGGCCGGTCGCCTCCACCAGCCGGGCCCCGCCGTCGTCGTCGTACAGGTAGGTGAGCGTGAACGGCAGGTCCTGCGGGTTGCGGGCCAGCTGGCGGCTGACGAACGCGAGCGTCTCCTGCTCGGTGCGGATGACGCTCGGGTCCGAGCCGAGGTCGCGCAGCGTCGCCATCCGCCGCTCGCCGATGACCCGCTCGGTGTCCTCGCTGACCACGCAGAGCATCCCGACCAGTCCGCCGTCGTCGGCGCGCAGCGGGCTGTAGGAGAACGTGTGGTAGGTCTCCTCCCGGTAGCCGGCGCGTTCCAGGAACAGCAGCAGCCCTTCGTCCCAGGTCGCCTCGCCGGTGCGCAGCACGGTGTCGACGCGGGGGCCGATGTCGTCCCAGATCTCCGCCCACACCTCGTTCGCCGGCAGCCCCAGCGCCCACGGGTACTTGCGGCCGAGCGTGTCCCGCCGGTAGGCGGCGTTGCAGAAGAAGCTGAGCTGCGGCCCCCAGGCCATCCACATCGGGAACCGGGAGGACAGCAGGATCCGTACCGCGGTCCGTAGGCTCTGCGGCCAGGTGTCCGGCGGTCCCAGGGGATGCGCCGACCAGTCGATCCGCGCCAGGTCCGGCCCGATCTCGCCGTCGACGGCGAAGACGTCGGCACGCGTATGCGGGTCGGTGTCAGCGCCGCTCATCGCCCGAGTCTCCCCCACCCCGTCCGGTCCCGCTCGTCCGGGCCACGTCGCGGCCTCGTGGTCGCTTCTTGCCCCGTCGCGCCCCCGGCACTCCACCCGGGGCGGGGAGATCTGACTCACGTGACGGCAGCGGGCCAGGCAGGGGTTGGTGGTGCGGAAAACGAAAGGCAAGGAGACAGATCTCCTCGCCACTATCAACGTATATCGCACCCCGGGTCTTGCCGCAAGACCCCGGTGATGCCGCAGAATCATCGGCCGATGCGGGTCGAGCTGCGAAAACGGGGGCACGGCATGACCGGACGGTACGTGTGGCAACTGCACGAGGTGGACGAGACGCGGATCGCCGCGGTGGGGGGCAAGGGCGCGCACCTGGGGGCGCTGAAGAGGATCGACGGGGCGCGCGTACCTCCGGGTTTCTGCGTCACCACCGACGCGTTCCGGCTGGCCGTGGCGCGGACGCCGGCGCTGGCCGGCCCGCTGGAGCGGCTCGCCCGCGCGGACGCGGACGACCCGGCGGCGATCCGCGCGGCCGCCGCCGAGGTCCGTCGCGCGGTCGAGCGGGCCGCGCTGCCGGGCGAGGTCGCGGCGGCGGTCACCGCCGCGCTGGCCGGGCTCGGCGCGGACGCCGCGTACGCCGTGCGGTCGAGCGCGACGGCGGAGGACCTGCCGGACGCCTCGTTCGCCGGCCAGCAGGACACCTACCTGAACGTGGTCGGCGCGGCCGAGGTGCTGCGGCACGTCAGCCGCTGCTGGGCCTCGCTGTTCACCGACCGTGCGGTGACCTACCGGCGGCGCCACGGCATCGACGACCGGGCCGTGGAGATGGCGGTGGTGGTGCAGCTGATGGTCGTCCCGGACGCGGCGGGGGTCATGTTCACCGCCGACCCGGTCACCGGCGACCGGACGGTGGTGTCGGTGGAGGCCGGCTTCGGTCTCGGCGAGGCACTGGTCTCCGGCCTGGTGAACCCGGACGTCTTCACGGTGCGCGACGGCGCGGTGGTCGGCCGGGCGATCGGCGCGAAGGCGCGGGCGGTGTACGCGGCGCCCGGCGGCGGCACCCGGGAGACGCCGGTCGACCCGGCGCGGCAGGCCCAGCCCGCGCTGACCGACGCGCAGGCGGTACGCCTCGCCGCGCTGGGCCGGCGGATCGAGGCGTACTTCGGCTGCCCGCAGGACGTCGAGTGGGCAGTGACCGGGGACGACGTCCACATCCTCCAGAGCCGGCCGATCACCACGCTGTTCCCGGTGCCGGCGGCCGCCGCCGACGGGCGGTTCCACGTCTACCTGTCGGTCGGCCACCAGCAGATGATGACCGACGCGATGAGGCCGCTGGGCCTGTCGATGTGGCGGCTCACCGCCATGGCGCCGATGCACGAGGCGGGTGGCCGGCTGTTCGTCGACGCCACGCCGCACCTGTCCACGGCGGCGGGCCGGGCCGCGTTCCTGGGCATGATCGGCCGGGCCGACCCGCTCACCCGGGACGCGCTGGAGACGGTCCTCGCCCGGGACGTCGTACCGGCCGCGCCGGACCCGGCCCCGGCCGGCCCGCCCGCGGGCGGACCGCCACCCCCGATCGACACCGACCCGGCGATCGTCACCACGCTCGTCGAACGCAGCCGGGAGTCTCTCGCCGCCCTGCGCCGCGACGTCCGCGGCCGCTCCGGACCCGAGCTGTTCGACTTCCTGGCCGAGGCGTTCGCCGAGCACAAGCGGGTGCTCACCGATCCGTTGAGCGCCCAGGTGATCATGGCGGGGATGCAGGCCACCTGGTGGCTCAACGACAAGCTGGGGGAGTGGCTCGGCGAACGTGACGCCGCCGACACGCTCACGCTGTCCGCGCCCGGCAACGTCACCGCCGAGATGGGCCTGGCGCTGCTCGACGTGGCCGACGTGGTCCGCGCGTACCCCGAGGTGGTGGCGTTCCTGCGGGACGCCGCCGACGACGGGTTCCTGGACGAGCTGCCGAAGCTGCCCGGCGGCGCGCGGGTGCGCGAGGCCGTCGAGGGCTACCTGGACCGGTACGGCATGCGCTGCGTCGGCGAGATCGACATCACCCGGCCACGGTGGAGCGAACGCCCGGCCACGCTCGTGCCGCTGATCCTGGACAACGTCCGCACCTTCGCCCCGGGCGCCGCCGCGCGCCGCTTCGCCGAGGGCCGGGAGCGGGCCGAGGCGAAGGCCCGGGAGGTGCTGGACCGCCTGCGCGCGCTGCCCGACGGCGAGCGCAAGGCCACCGAGACGCAGGCCGCGATCGAGCGGGTACGGACGTTCGCCGGCTACCGGGAGTACCCGAAGTACGACATCGTGAGCCGCTACGCCGTCTACAAGCAGGCGCTCATGGCGGAAGCCGGTCGGCTGGCGCGCGCCGGTGTGCTCGCCGACCCGGAGGACGTCTACTACCTCACCTTCGACGAGTTCCGGGAGGTCGCGGCCACCGGGCGGGTGGACGCCGGGCTGATCCGCAGGCGCCGGGAGGAGTTCCGGTCGCACCAGGCGCTCACCCCGCCCCGGGTGCTCACCTCCGACGGCGAGGCCCTCAACGGCTCGTACCGGCGGGACGACGTACCGCCGGGCGCCCTGGCCGGGCTGGCGGTCTCGGCCGGCGTCGTCGAGGGGCGGGCGCGGGTCGTGACGGACCTGGCCGGCGCCGACCTGGAGCCGGGCGACATCCTTGTCACCGCGCACACCGACCCGAGCTGGACGCCGCTGTTCGTCGCAGTCGCGGGCCTGGTGACGGAGGTGGGCGGCCTGATGACGCACGGCGCGGTGATCGCCCGCGAGTACGGCCTGCCCGCGGTGGTGGCGGTACCGGACGCGACCCGGTTGATCCCCGACGGCGGGCGGATCCGCGTGCACGGCACCGACGGGTACGTCGAGCTGCTGTCCTGACGGCCGGTCCGGGTCCCGGCGTGCCCCGCCGGGACCCGGAGCGCCGGTCAGGCGGGGCTGCCGGTCACCGTGTCTCCGGACCTGACTATCCGGTACGTGACCTGGGTGCCGCTCCAGAAGTGGAAGGTGAGCGTGACCGGGCCGTCGTCGACCTCGGCGAAGAACTCCGGCTTCAGGAGGATCGTGTTCGCGGCGTAGTCGGGCTGGAAGTGCGTCCAGAACTCCTTGTACGGGGTCCAGTTCGCCGGTCCGGCGGGGCTGCCGTCGGCGTACTTCGCCTCCATCGTGGCCAGCTCGTCGCCGTTGAACCGGGTGGGGACGGCGAAGGCGCCGGTCGTGCCGGTCGCCGCGGACTGCGTCGGCGGATCGTACGAGACGACGCTGATCCGCCACGGCACGCCGGCGGAGAAGCGGGCCTCGACGGTGGCGTTGATGCCGGGGGCGCGGTCACCGGCCAGCCGCGCCACGGCCGTTCCGGTCAGCGTGAGTGTGGTGCCGGACACTGTGTAGTCGGCGCCCTCGGTCAGCCTGGTGTCACCCTGCCACAGTCCTTGGAACGACGTGCCGTGGAGATCGAGCGTGAGCGCCTTCGCGGTGACGGCGCCGGCGCGGGACACGTGGATCCGGTCCGAGGACGCGGTGGCGGAGCGGGTGGTCCAGCTCGCCTTCATCAGGGCGAACAGGCCGGGATCGCGCCACTGGAGATCGTTGCGGTTGAGGAACGAGCCGGCGTCCCAGAGGATCGTGGTGAGACCTCTGCTGCGGGCGTGGTAGCCGACGGCCTCGAAGAACTTGAGCAACTCCCCGCGCTCGATGATGCCGGGCCGCGTGTAGTCGTAGCTGAGCAGCGCCCACTCGCCGATGATCACCGGGATACCCCGGGCGACGAACGTGTCGCGTACCCGGTTGAAGCCGTCGACCATGTCCTGTTCGACGTTGGCGTCGTACCGGGTGCCGCCGGCGATGTTGACGCTGAACGGCCACCACCCGTAGAAGTGGACGGTTGCCGCGATGTGGTCGTCCTGGAGCCGGCCGATCGTGGCCGACAGGGCGTCGAGCCGCGCCTGCTCGGAGCTGGTGTGCAGGGTGGGCAGCACGAGTACGCGGTCGGCGTTGTTCCCACCGGTGCGGCGTACGAGGCGTACGAATGCGGTGTTCAGCTCGTCCAGCACCTCGTCGCTCTGCGTGTCGCCCGCCGTGCCGGTGAACTGCGGCTCGTTGATGCTCTCGAAGAGCAGCTTCGACGAGTGGCCGCGGAAGGCGGTGGCGATCTGGGTCCACAAGGCGGTGTACCGGTTCATCACAGTGCTCCGGTCACCGGGATAGGCGTTGATCCACTGCCATGAGTCGTGATGCAGGTTGATCAGCACGTAGAGGTCCTCGGCCAGTGCCCAGTCGACCACCTGACGGATCCGGCTCAGCCAGGCTGCGTCGATGGTGTGGTCGGGTGCGGGGCCGTGGTGGTTGCTCCAGGTCACCGGGATGCGGATGCTGCGGTAGCCCTGGGAGCGAACGTGGTGCAGCAGTGCCTGCGTGACCGGCGGGTTGCCCCACGACGTCTCGTCCGGGATGGCGTCGAACGTGTTTCCCAGCCCCCAGCCGGGCTGCATGTCGGCCACCGTGCTCATCGCGTCGTCGGACGGCGACCCGGTCGGCGGCGGCGAGGTGGACGGCGACGGTGACGGGGAGCGCGAGACCGACGCCGACGGCGAGGGCGGTGGGGTGGAGGTCGGCGCGCCGCCGCTGCCGTCGCAGGTGACGCCGTTGAGCGCGAACGAGGTGGGTGCCGTGTTGCTGCCCGTCCAGGCCCCGTTGAACCCGAAGGACACGCTGGCATCGGTGCCGATCGTGGCGTTGTAGCTCATGTTCTTTGCGGTCTGGCGGGGACCGGCCGCGGTGACCGTCGCGTTCCACGCCTGCGTCACCCGCTGCCCGGACGGGAACGTCCAGGTCAGATTCCAGCCGTTGACCGGGCTGCCCAGGTTGGCGATCGTGACGTCGGCGGTGAAGCCGCCCGGCCACTGCGACGGCACCGTATAGGTGACGCGGCAGCCGGCGGCGGCCTGGGCGTTGCCGGTGACGGTCAGGCCGCCGGCGACCGTGAGGGCCACGACGGCGGCCACCAGGCCGATCCGCCGGCGGACCTGTCGGACGTTGTGCTCACTCATGAAAGGGCTCCTCGCCGTGCAGGCGTGCGGTCGGTGCCGGATGCGCGGCGGGCCGCCTGCGTGCGGCGGCCGGCGACGTTCCGGTGCGCGGCGCCTGCCCGGGGCGCGCGCGACGAGTGGCGAGGCTCCCGCGGCTGCCGACCGTATCGTTGTGACCGATAACATCGTCGGCAATCGATTACTGTACCGGAGGCCCCCGCTTGCGGGAACGACGCGCGGCCCGGTCGCCGGTATCGTCGTGAGCACCCACCGCCGGCCCGGGCGCCGCTGCCCGGCGGGCGGGCGGGGACGCACTGACACAGGGGGCGCGATGCGGATCGGGGAGCTGTCGGCGCGTACCGGGGTGAGCGCCCGGTCCATCCGGTACTACGAGCAGCAGGGCCTGCTCGCCGCCGTGCGGACACCGAGCGGGCAGCGGGTCTTCGCCGAGTCGGCGGTGGACCGGGTCCGGCTCATCCAGCGGCTGTTCGACGCCGGGCTGAGCAGCCGCCGGATGGCCGAGCTGCTGCCCTGCGTGACCGATCCGGAGATCCGCACCTCGTGGCTCACCGACCGGCTGCGCGAGGAGCGGGCCCGGATGACCGCCGAGATGGCGCGGCTCGCGCACGCCGTCGCGGTGCTCGACGACGTCGTGTCCGACATGAGCGTGACCGAGGACACCCGGGATCGGGCCGCCTGAACGCTTGCCCTTGACACCGGTGTCAACTCCTAGCGTCGGGTCATGAACGCGACTCTGGACACCGCCTCGCCGCTGGCGCCGCTGCTGGCACCCGTCACCGTCGCCGGGCTGCCGGTGCCGTCCCGCTTCGTGATGGCGCCGATGACCCGTAACCGCGCGCCCGGTGGCGTGCCGACGCCGGAGATGGCCGGCTACTACCGGCGCCGCGCCGCGGCGGGCATCGGCCTGATCGTCACCGAGGGCGTGCTGGTCGACCATCCCAGCGCCGGCCACGAGGACACCGTGCCGCGGATGACCGCCGGTGCGGCCGAGGCCGGCTGGCGGGGCGTGGTCGAGGCGGTGCACGCCGCCGGCGGCCGGATCGCCGCGCAGCTGTGGCACCTGGGCAGCCTGCGCGAGCCGGTGGACGGCCGTCCGGCGTGGACCCCCTCGGGGGTACGCGAGCCGGGCCGCCCGGCGCCGCACGCGATGACCGCCGCCGACGTGGACGTGCTGCTCGCGGCGTACGCGGACGCGGCAGGGGTCGCGGTGCGGGCCGGGTTCGACGCGATCGAGATCCACGCCGCGCACGGTTACCTGCTGGACGAGTTCCTGTGGCCGTACACGAACCGCCGGACCGACGCGTTCGGCGGTTCGCCGGAGCGGCGGGCGGCGTTCCCGGCGGCGGTGGTGCGCGCGGTACGCGCGCAGGTCCCGGCAAACCGGCCGGTGATCGTGCGGTTCTCCCAGTTCAAGGAGCGCGCGTTCGACGCGCGGATCGCCGAGACCCCGGCCGAGCTGGCGCGGATCCTCGGGGCGTTCGCCGAGGCCGGCGCGGACGTGCTGCATGCCTCGCAGCGCCGCTTCTGGCAGCCGGCGTTCCCCGGCTCGCCGCTGAACCTGGCCGGCTGGGCGAAGCGGCTCACCGGCCTGCCGTCGATCACCGTCGGCTCGGTCGGGCTGCGGCGGGACTTCCTGCGCCCGTACGGCCCGGAGTCGGTGGCGGGCCTGGCCGCGCGGCTGGCGGACGGGGAGTTCGACCTGGTCGCGCTGGGCCGCGCGCTGCTCGGCAACCCGGCCTGGGTGACGCACGCCGTGGCCGGCCGGCTGGACGAGATCGTCGACTACCGCAAGGCGCACGAGGACGTCTATCCCTAGGCGGCAGGGGTTGACGCCGGGGGATGTTATCGCTCACAGTCGATGGCAGGGCATGAGCGCCGCAAGGTTCACCGGGCGAGCCGCGCTGGGCGTACCTCGACACCGTCACCGGACGCGGGGTCGGGGACTCGCACCACCACCATCGCGTAACCCCCGGAAGAGGAATCCGCATGAGACGAAAGAGAGCCTTGCTGACCACCGGCATCCTGGCCGGCGCGCTCGCCGCCGGGATGGCGGTGGCCCTGGCGCCGTCCGCGAGCGCCGGCACCACGCTGCGCGCGTCGGCGGCCGAGAAGGGCCGTTACTTCGGCGCCGCGGTCGCCACCAACAAGCTGTCCGACAACACGTACGCCACTGTGCTGAACCGCGAGTTCAACTCCGTGGTGGCCGAGAACGAGATGAAGTGGGACGCCACCGAGCCGCAGCAGGGGCGGTTCAGCTACACCGGCGGCGACCGGCTAGTCAGCCACGCACGCGCGAACGGCATGTCGGTGCGCGGGCACGCGCTGCTCTGGCACCAGCAGCAGCCGTCGTGGGCGCAGGGCCTGTCCGGCAGCGCGCTGCGCAACGCCGCGATCAACCACGTCACCCAGGTCGCCACCCACTTCCGCGGGCAGATCTACGCCTGGGACGTGGTGAACGAGGCGTTCGCCGACGGCGGCAGCGGCGGGCGCCGCGACTCGAACCTGCAGCGCACCGGCAACGACTGGATCGAGGCGGCGTTCCGGGCGGCCCGCGCCGCGGACCCGGGCGCGAAGCTCTGCTACAACGACTACAACACCGACGGCATCAACGCGAAGTCGACCGGTATCTACAACATGGTCCGCGACTTCAAGTCGCGCGGCGTGCCGATCGACTGCGTCGGCTTCCAGTCGCACCTGGGCACCACGATCCCCGGTGACTACCAGGCCAACCTCCAGCGCTTCGCGGACCTGGGCGTGGAGGTGCAGATCACCGAGCTGGACGTGATGACCGGCGGCAACCAGGCGAACATCTACGCCGCCGTGACCCGCGCCTGCCTGGCGGTGTCGCGCTGCACCGGCATCACGGTGTGGGGCGTCCGGGACTGCGACTCGTGGCGCGGCTCGGACAACGCGCTGCTGTTCGACTGCTCGGGCAACAAGAAGGCGGCGTACAACGCGGTGCTCGACGCGCTGAACGCCGGCGGCAACAACCCGCCGCCGACCACGACGCCGCCGCCGAACAACCCGACCACCCCGCCGCCGGGCCAGGGTGGATGTTCGGCCTCGGTGACGCTGAACTCCTGGACCGGTGGCTTCGTCGCCAACGTGAAGGTGACAGCCGGCTCGTCGGGCACCCGGGGATGGACGGTCACCATGACGTTGCCGGGCGGCGCGAGCATCACCAACACCTGGAGCGCGACGGCGAGCGGTAACAGCGGCACGGTGCGGTTCGCGAACGTGGACTACAACGGCCAGCTCGGCGCCGGTCAGAGCACCGAGTTCGGGTTCCAGGGCAACGGCAGCGGATCGGGCATGACGCCCACCTGCTCCGCGACCTGAGCCGGGGCCACCGCGGGGGCGGCGCGCGCCGCCCCCGCGGTGCTCCGCCACGCCGTCCCGTCCGACCTGGACCGCCGTCTCTGTTACGAGAAAGAGACATGCGCATTTCGCGCGATTGGTTGACGGGGCAACTTGTGAGCGTTAACACTCCCCGTGAGGGTTACCTGTGTCACAGGGACCGCCACGACAGGGAGGACGCTCGTGCGCAGACGACTTCTGGCCGCACTCAGCGGTGCCGCGCTCGCGATCAGCCTGGCCGCCTGCAGCGGCGAGGGCGCGGGAGGCGGCGGAGACACCAGCTCGGCCAAGCCCGGCGACCTGACGATCGGCGTCTCGATGCCGACGCAGACCTCGGAACGATGGATCGCCGACGGCAACTCGGTGAAGGAGAAGCTCCAGGCCAAGGGCTACAAGGTCGACCTGCAGTACGCCGGGGACGACATCCCGACCCAGTCGCAGCAGATCGACCAGATGATCACGCAGGGCGCGGACGTGCTGGTCATCGCCCCGATCGACGGCACCGCGCTCAGCGGCCAGCTCCAGGCCGCCGCGGCCGCGAAGATCCCGGTCATCTCCTACGACCGGCTCATCCGCAACAGCCCGAACGTGAGCTTCTACGTCAGCTTCGACAACTACAAGGTCGGCGTGGCGCAGGCCAACGCGCTCCTGGTCGGCCTCGGCCTGCTCACCAAGGACGGCGCCAAGGGCACCGCGACCGGCCCGTTCAACGTGGAGCTGTTCGCCGGCTCGCTGGACGACAACAACGCCGGCTTCTTCTTCAACGGCGCGATGGACACGCTCAAGCCGTACTTCGACGCCGGCACGCTGAAGGTCAAGTCGGGGCAGACCAAGATCGAGCAGGCCGCCATCCTGCGCTGGCAGCAGGAGACCGCGCAGAAGCGGATGGAGGACCTGCTCACCTCCAGCTACAACGACGGCAGCAAGGTCGACGGCGTGCTGTCGCCGTTCGACGGCCTGTCCCGCGGCATCATCACCGCGCTGCAGAACGCCGGCTACCGCGGCGGCGCCAAGAAGATGCCGGTGGTGACCGGCCAGGACGCCGAGGTCGCCTCGGTCAAGCTGATCAACGACGGCGTGCAGAGCTCGACGGTGTTCAAGGACACCCGGCTGCTGGCCGAGCAGGCGGTCATCGCCGCCGAGGCGTTCCTGCGCAAGGAGGAGCCGAAGGCCAACGAGACCAAGGCGTACAACAACGGCGTCAAGGTCGTGCCCGCGTTCCTGCTGCCGGTGCAGACCGTCTACAAGGAGGACATCAAGTCCGTCCTGATCGACTCCGGCTACCTGACCGAGCAGGAGGTCGCCGCCGGACGGGCCGGCTGACCCGCGCGGCGACGGGCCCGGCGGCCACCGCGCCACCGGGCCCGTCCGCTCCGGACACCTCGACCACGAGCAGGACGGATACCCATGAGCGATCACATCCTCGAGATGCGGGGCATCACGAAGACCTTCCCGGGCGTGGCCGCGCTCCAGGACGTCTCGCTCGCCGTACGGCGTGGCGAGATCCACGCGATCTGCGGTGAGAACGGCGCCGGCAAGTCCACCCTGATGAAGGTGCTGTCCGGGGTCTACCCGGCGGGCAGCTACGACGGCCAGATCGTCTTCGACGGCGAGCCGGTCGGGTTCCGGGGGATCCAGGACAGCGAGGCCCGCGGCATCGTGATCATCCACCAGGAACTCGCCCTGGTGCCCTACCTGTCGATCGCCGAGAACATCTTCCTCGGCAACGAGCGCCGCGGTCGCGGCGGGCTGATCGACTGGCATCGGACCAATGCGGAGGCCGCGGCGCTGCTGCGGTCGGTCGGGCTGCACGAGAACCCGGTCACCCCGGTCATCCAGCTCGGCGTCGGCAAGCAGCAGCTCGTGGAGATCGCCAAGGCGCTGTCCAAGAAGGTGCGGCTGCTGATCCTCGACGAGCCCACGGCGGCACTCAACGACGTCGACTCGGCGCACCTGCTGGACCTGATGCGCCGGCTGCGCGACCAGGGCATCACCTGCATCATGATCTCGCACAAGCTAGGCGAGATCACCGCCGTCGCCGACTCGACCACTGTCATCCGCGACGGCCGTACCGTCGAGACGCTGGACATGTCCGACGGCGCCGTCACCCAGGACCGGATCATCCGCGGCATGGTCGGGCGCGACCTGGCCGCCTTCTACCCGACCCGCAGTGTGACGCCCGGCGACGAGGTGCTGCGGATCGAGGACTGGTCGGTGCGCCACCCGACCCAGGACCGCCTGGTCGTCGACCGGGCGTCGCTGCACGTGCGCGCCGGTGAGGTCGTCGGCATCGCCGGCCTGATGGGCGCCGGGCGCACCGAGCTGGCGATGAGCGTGTTCGGCCGGGCGTACGGCCGGGACATCAGGGGCCGGCTGTTCGTCAGGGGCCGTGAGGTACGGGCGCGCACTGTCGCCGAGGCCATCGCCAACGGCATCGCGTACGCCACCGAGGACCGCAAGCACTACGGCCTCAACCTCATCGACGACGTCCGCGGCAACGTCTCGGCCGCCGCGCTCGACAAGCTGGCCCGGCGTGGCTGGATCGACGGCAACCGCGAGATCCAGGTCGCCGAGCGGGGCCGGCGCGACATGAACATCAAGGCGCCGACGGTGATGTCGGTGGTGGGCAAGCTCTCCGGCGGCAACCAGCAGAAGGTCGTGCTGGCGAAGTGGCTGTTCACCGACCCGGACGTGCTGATCCTCGACGAGCCGACCCGGGGCATCGACGTGGGCGCGAAGTTCGAGATCTACACGATCGTCAACCGGCTGGTGGCCGACGGCAAGGCCGTCGTGCTCATCTCCTCCGAACTGCCCGAGCTGCTCGGCATGTGCGACCGCATCTACACCCTGGCGGCCGGCCGGATCACCGGGGAGACGCCGGTGGCCGAGGCCACCCAGGAGAACCTGATGGAACTCATGACCAAGGACAGGGATCTCGTCCGATGACCAGCACGAAGCCTCCTCCCGCCACGAAGGTCGCCACGCCGGACACCGGCGCGGCGGCGACCCTGCACACCGGCACCAGCGACCCGCGCGCGCTGATCCTGGGCAACCTGCGGCAGAGCGGCATCTACATCGCCCTGGTGGTGATCGTCGCGTTGTTCGCCGTCCTCACCGACGGCGTCTCGCTGAGCCCCGGCAACCTGACGAACATCGTCCTGCAGTACTCCTACATCCTGGTGCTCGCGATCGGCATGGTCATCGTGATCATCGGCGGCCACATCGACCTGTCCGTGGGATCGGTGGTGGCGCTCACCGGAGCGGTCTCGGCGGTGCTGGTCATCCGCGAAGGCATGCCCTGGTGGGCCGGCGTCCTGGCCGCGCTCGCGGTGGGCGTCGCGGTCGGCGCGTGGCACGGGCTCTGGGTCGCGTACGCCGGCATCCCGGCCTTCATCGTCACCCTGGCCGGCATGCTGCTGTTCCGCGGCCTGACGCTGCGCGTGCTGGACAACATCTCGCTCTCGCCGTTCCCGGAGGAGTACCAGCGGGTCGCGGCCGGCTTCCTCAACGGCCTGCTGGGCGGCCAGGGCTACGACGCCTTCACACTGTTCATCGGCGCGTTCGCCGTGGTCGGGTACGCGGTGGCCGTGTTCCGGACCCGGGTCGCCCGGGTGCGCCACGAGCAGCCGGTGGAGTCGTTCCCGCTGTTCGTCCTGCGGATCGTGGTGGTCGGCGCCGTGGTCATGTGGTTCGCCTGGCAGCTCGCCCACGCCCGGGGCCTGCCGATCGTGCTGATCGTGCTCGCCGTGCTCGTGCTCGTCTACGGCCTGCTCACCCGCCGCACGGTGTTCGGCCGCCAGGTGTACGCCATCGGCGGCAACCTGCCCGCGGCGATGCTGTCCGGCGTACGGGTGAAGCGGGTCAACTTCTGGATCTTCGTCAACATGGGCTTCCTGTCCGCCGTGGCGGGTGTCATCTACTCGTCCCGCTCGAACGGGGCCCAGCCGGCGGCGGGCAACATGTTCGAGCTGGACGCGATCGCGGCGGCGTTCATCGGCGGCGCGGCCGTCACCGGCGGCGTCGGCACCGTGGTCGGCGCCATGGTGGGTGGCCTGATCATGGCGGTGATGAGCAACGGGATGCAGCTCATGGGCGTCGACCAGTCCGTCCAGTCGGTGGTCAAGGGCCTGGTGCTGCTCGTCGCAGTGGCGTTCGACATCTGGAACAAGCGCCGGGCGGCCGGCGCCCGGTGACGGCCGGCCGGACGCTCGCCCCTTCGTCCGGCCGACCGCCGTTCACCGGCCGTAGCCGCTCACGCCCGGCTCCACCGTTGGTTGGCGTTGCCGTGGCAGGTCCAGACGATCACCCGGGTGCCGTTGGCGGTGCCCGCGTTGTCGACGTCCAGGCACAGCGACGGGAAGCGCCCGTTGCTCACCGTGCCGTTGCCGTTGACGGTCCACTGCTGGTTGGTGCCGCCGTTGCAGTCCCAGATCTGCACCCGGGTGCCGGCCGTCGCGCTCGTCGGCACGTCCAGGCACTTGCCGAGCACCTGCAACGCCTGCCCGCTGGCGGTGAACTGCTGGTTTGCGTTGTTGTGGCAGTCCCAGATCAGCGTCCCGGTGCCGTTGGCGGTGCCGGCGTTGTCCACGTCGAGGCACCGGCCGGACGACTCGCTGCGCAGCCGGAACGTGGTCGGGACCGGCGGCGGGGTGGTGGTGCCGCCCCCGCTGACCCGGTAGACCACGGTGCCGTGCGCGGGCACGCTGGCGGAGATCGTGCCGGTGCTGGTGGAGGTGGCGTCGGTCCACGCGTCGCGCAGCGTGAACGAGCTGCCGCTCTTGCCCACCGCCGCCGCCGTGGTGGAGACGGTGGTGGTCGAGCCGCCCTGGTTGAACAGGGCGACCGCCACGTCGCCGTTTGCCAGCGGCTTGGCCAGCACCCGCCGGGTGCCGTCGAAGGAGACCTGGGCCGCCTGACGGCCGAGCGCGTCCTGGTTGATCGCGACCAGGTTCGCGTTGCGCAGGATCGCCAGCGTGGCGGCGTTCGCCGACCGTACGTCGTTGCCCATCATCAGCGGCGCGGCCAGGACCGCCCACAGCGCGAAGTGGCTGCGCATCTCGGTGTCGTTCATGCCCCCTCGGCCGACCTCGAGCATGTCCGGGTCGTTGAACCCGCCCGGCGCGGCGTAACCGGCCAGCGGCACCGTGACGTCGACGATGTTCTGGATGCCCATCGGGTAGCCGTTCGTCTGGCCGGTGTTCCACGCGTTGGTGATGTCCTCGGTGGTCCGCCAGAGGTTCGCCACGTCGCTCCAGTTGCGCTGCGGCCCGGTCTTGGCGTGGTAGCTGTTGGGGTTGATGCTGTAGACGATCGGGCGTCCGGTGGAGGCCAGCGCGTCGCGCATGATGCCGAACCGCGCCACCTGGTCGTTGATGGTGCCGGTGCCGGAGCACCAGTCGTACTTGAGGTAGTCCACGCCCCAGGCGGCGAACTGCCGCGCGTCCTGGTACTCGTGGTTGAGGCTGCCGGTGGCGCCGGGGAACGCGCCGCCGACCTGGGCGCAGGTCTTGTCCAGCGGCACCTGGTAGATGCCGAACAGCAGGCCCCGGGCGTGCAGGTAGTCACCGAGGGACTTCATCCCGCTGGGGAACCGCTGCGGGTGCGCCTGGAGGTTGCCCTGCGCGTCCCGGTTCGGGTCGAACCAGCAGTCGTCCACGACGACGTACTTGTAGCCGAGGTCGCGCAGGCCGTTGCTGACCATCGCGTCGGCGGTCTGGCGGATGAGGGTCTCGTTGATGTTGCAGCCGAAGGTGTTCCAGGTGTTCCACCCCATCGGCGGGGTACGGGCGACGCCGTTGTCCAGCGCCCGGGCGGGACGCGGGGCCACAGCCTGGTCGGTGACTGTCGCGGCGAGCGCCACCGCCGCGACGCCCAGGACGGCGAGCGTCCGTCGGGTCCATCTGCGCACTGATCCTCCTCGGTCGCCGGGCGCCGGCCGTGCCGGCGTCCGGTTGGGAGCGGCCCGCCGGTCGCGTGGCGTCGCCCGGGGTGCGCGGGGACGTACGCGGCACGGCAGTGGAGAGGGGCCGGCCGGTCACCGGCGGGCGCTCGTGGGTGGTGGGGTCCGGCGGTCGACGGGGACGCCGTCCGCGTCGCCGCCCGGCTGCGGCGCCGGGGTTTCCCGGACGGCGGCGCCACGAAGCAGGGATGGCGAGAATGTTATCGCTGACATCAAACCCTGTAAATAGCGACGAGGTCCGTGCGGCCCGTGTCGGCGACCGTTTGCGCGGGTGCCGGGGCCGGGAAAAGTGCCGCTGAGGGGCGCTGTGCGACCTCGGGAGGCCCTCGCCGCGGCTCGGAGTCCGCAGCGCCGATCGCGGCGGCCCGACGATCCACTAAGGCATCGATTGTTGTCGCTAACAAGGCGCTCGCCGGGGCCCGGCGGCCGGACCGGGCACGCGTCCGTGTGGATCTCCTCCGGGCGCGGCCCCGCCGGTCCGTGCCGCCCGGCCGCGGTGGTCCGGCGAGGGTGGTTCCTCGTTACGTAGCTGTTGCCCGGAGGTGTCTTGACGGATGTATATGTGAGCGCTAACACTAACTCCGTGACACGGCGGAGGTGCAAATGAGCGAAGTGGACGCGTCCGACCGGTACGTGATCGGTGTCGATTTCGGCACGCTGTCCGGGCGGGCGCTCGTGGTCCGCGTCCGGGACGGCGCCGAACTCGGTACGGCGGTGCACGAGTACCGGCGCGGGGTCATCGAGACCGCGCTTCCCGACGGCGGCCCGGCGCTGCCCCCGGACTGGGCCCTCCAGGACCCGGACGACTACCGCGACGTGCTGCGCCACGCGGTGCCGGCCGCGCTCGCCGAATCCGGCGTGGACCCGTCCCGGGTGGTGGGCATCGGCATCGACTTCACCGCGTGCACCGTGCTCCCGACGCTCGCCGACGGCACACCGCTGTGCGAGATCCCGCAACTGCGCGACCGGCCGCACGCCTGGGTGAAGCTCTGGAAGCACCACGCCGCGCAGCCGCACGCCGACCGGATCAACGCGCTGGCGGCCGAACGCGGCGAGCCGTGGCTCGGCCGCTACGGCGGCAAGATCTCCGCCGAGTGGCAGTTCGCCAAGGGCCTGCAGATCCTGGAGGAGGACCCGGAGGTCTACCGCCGGGCCGAGCGCTTCATCGAGGCCGCCGACTGGATCGTGTGGCAGCTCTGCGGCGCCGAGACGCGCAACGTCTGCACGGCCGGCTACAAGGGCATCCGGCAGGACGGCCGCTACCCGTCGGCGGACTACCTGTCCGCGCTCGACCCCGGCTTCGCCGACTTCGTGACCAAGCTGGACGGTCCGCTGCTGCCGCTGGGCGCGCGGGCCGGCACGCTCAGCGCCCGCGCCGCGGCCTGGACCGGACTGCCCGAGGGCATCGCGGTCGCGGCCGGCAACGTCGACGCCCACGTCACCGCCGCGTCGGCCCAGGCGCTGCGGCCCGGCCGGCTGGTCGCCATCATGGGCACCTCCACCTGCCACGTCCTCAACGGCACCCACCCGGCCGAGGTGCCGGGCATGTGCGGCGTGGTCGACGGCGGCATCAGCCCCGGCGCCTGGGGCTTCGAGGCCGGGCAGAGCGGCGTGGGGGACATCTTCGGCTGGTTCGTCCGCCACGCCGCCCCGGCCGGGTTCGACTCGCACGAGCGGCTCACCGAGGCCGCCGCCGCCCAGCCGGTCGGCGCGCACGGCCTGGTGGCGCTGGACTGGTGGAACGGCAACCGGTCCCTGCTGGTCAACCACGACCTGAGCGGGATGATCGTCGGGCTGACGCTCGCCACCCGGCCGCCGGACGTCTACCGCGCGCTGCTGGAGTCCACGGCGTACGGCACCCGGATGATCGTCGAGGCGTTCGCGCAGGCCGGTGTGCCGGTCGACGACCTGGTGGTGGCCGGTGGGCTCACCTCCAACCGGCTGCTCATGCAGATCTACGCCGACGTCACCGACCGGCCGCTGAGCATCATCGGTTCCGCCCAGGGCCCGGCGCTCGGCTCGGCCATCCACGCGGCTGTCGCCGCCGGGGCGTACCCGACGATCCACGAGGCGTCCGCCGCGATGGGGCGCATCGACGAGGCCGTCTACCGGCCCGTACCGGAGAACGTCCGGGCCTACGACGCCCTGTACGCCGAGTACCGCGCGTTGCACGACCACTTCGGCCGCGGCGCGAACGACGTCATGCTCCGCCTGCGGGCGATCCGTAACGCGGCGGTCGACGCCGCCGCGGACCGCGCCGCCGCGACCCTGGAGGTGGTCGGATGAACAGCCAGGTCGACGCGCTGCGCGAGACGGTGGCGCG
Organism: Micromonospora sp. Mcm103; assembly: GCF_024519755.1. NCBI lineage: Bacteria > Bacillati > Actinomycetota > Actinomycetes > Micromonosporales > Micromonosporaceae > Micromonospora > Micromonospora sp. Mcm103. Next base: position 428,632 of record NZ_JALJRJ010000001.1, on the reverse strand, counting down.
CCTGCACCGCGAACTGACCCGCTACGACCTGGTGGCCTGGACCGCCGGCAACGTGTCAGCCCGCGTACCCGGTCAGGATCTGATGGTCATCAAGCCCAGCGGCGTCGACTACGACGACCTGACCGCGGCGGCCATGGTGGTCTGCGACCTCAACGGCACCGTCGTCGACGGCGACGGCGCCCCGTCCAGCGACACCGCCGCGCACGCCTACGTCTACCGCGCGATGCCCGAGGTCGGCGGCGTCGTGCACACGCACAGCGGGTACGCCACCGCCTGGGCGGCCCGCGGCGAGGCGATCCCGTGCTGGCTGACCGCGCAGGCCGACGAGTTCGGCGGGGAGATCCCGATCGGGCCGTTCGCGCTGATCGGCGGCGACGACATCGGCAAGGGCATCGTCAGCACGCTGTCCGGGCACCGCTCACCCGCGGTACTCATGCGCAACCACGGCGTCTTCACCATCGGCCGTGACGCCCGGGCGGCGGTCAAGGCCGCGGTGATGTGCGAGGACGTGGCCCGCACCGCACACCTGGCCCGGGCGCTCGGCCAGCCGGTGCCGATCGCGCCGGCCGACATCGACTCGCTCTACGACCGCTACCAGAACGTGTACGGCCAACGCCCGTCGGCGCACTGACCCCGGACCGCGCCGCGCACCCCCCACCACCACACCCGGGCCGCTCCGGCTCCCCGCCGGACGTGCGCCCGGAACATCCAACCCCCGGAGGAGAATCGATGAGAAGCAGGAGCACGGCACGCACGGTCATCGCGGCGTTCGCCGGCGTGCTGCTCGCCGCCAGCATGGCCGCGTGCGGCAACAGCGACACCGGCGGCGGTTCCGGCGACGGCAACGACAAGATCGTCCTGGGCTTCTCCCAGGTGGGCGCCGAGAGTGGCTGGCGCACCGCCAACACCACCTCGATCAAGGAGGCGGCGGCCGAGGCGGGCATCGAGCTGAAGTTCGACGACGCCCAGCAGAAGCAGGAGAACCAGATCAAGGCGATCCGGAACTTCATCCAGCAGAAGGTCGACGTGATCGCCTTCTCGCCGGTGGTGGAGTCCGGCTGGGACACCGTGCTCAAGGAGGCCAAGGACGCCAAGATCCCGGTGATCCTGACCGACCGCGCCGTCGACTCGGCCGACAAGTCGCTCTACAAGACGTTCCTCGGCTCGGACTTCGTCAAGGAGGGCCGCCTCGCCGGCGAGTGGCTGGTGGAGCAGAAGAAGTCCGCGTCCGGCCCGGTCAACATCGTCGAGCTGCAGGGCACGACCGGCTCGGCGCCGGCAAACGACCGGAAGAAGGGCTTCGCCGAGGCGATCGCGGCCAACCCCAACCTGAAGATCGTCGCCTCGCAGACCGGTGACTTCACCCGCGCCGGCGGCAAGCAGGTGATGGAGCAGTTCCTCAAGGCCAACCCGAAGATCGATGTGCTCTTCGCGCACAACGACGACATGGGCCTGGGCGCGCTCGAGGCGATCACCGCGGCCGGCAAGACGCCCGGCAAGGACATCACCATCATCACCGTCGACGCGGTGAAGGACGGCATGCAGGCCCTCGCGGACGGCAAGTTCAACTTCATCGCCGAGTGCAGCCCGCTGCTCGGCCCGCAGCTGATGGACCTGGTCAAGAAGGTCAAGGCCGGCGAGGAGGTGCCCGCCCGGATCGAGACCGAGGAGACCACGTTCACCCAGGAGCAGGCCAAGGAGGCACTGCCCAACCGCAAGTACTGAGTCACCCGGGGGCCGCCGTCGCAACCGACGGCGGCCCCCGTACCACCACCGTCGAAGAAGAGGTCCGATGGGATGACGGGTAACCGTCCGGTCCTGACCATGACCGGCATCAGCAAGACCTTCCCCGGGGTCCGCGCGCTGCACGACGTCGACTTCCGGCTGTTCCCGGGCGAGGTCCACGCCCTGATGGGCGAGAACGGCGCCGGCAAGTCCACCCTGATCAAGGTGTTGACCGGCGTCTACGGGACCGACGCGGGCGTCGTCACGCTCGACGGCGAGCAGGTCTCGTTCACCGGTCCGATGCAGGCCGCCGCGGCCGGTGTCAGCACCGTGTACCAGGAGATCAACCTCTGCACCAACCTGTCGGTGGCGGAGAACGTCTTCATCGGCCGGGAACCCCGCAGGTTCGGCGCGGTGCGCTGGGGCGAGATGCGCCGCCGGGCCCGCGACCTGCTGGCCCGGCTCGACCTCGACCTCGACGTCGGCGCGCCGCTCGGCTCGTACTCGCTCGCGGTGCAGCAGATGGTCGCCATCGCCCGGGCGATCGACGTGCGGGCCCGGGTACTGATCCTGGACGAACCGACGTCCAGCCTGGACGCCGGCGAGGTCGCGCAGCTGTTCCGGATCATGCGGCAACTGCGCGACGAGGGGATCGCGATCCTGTTCGTCACCCACTTCCTCGACCAGGTCTACGGCATCGCCGACCGGATCACGGTGTTGCGCAACGGCCAGCTCGTGGGGGAGTACCGCACCGAGGAGCTGCCGCAGTTCAGCCTGGTCGAGAAGATGATCGGGCAGGAGCTGGACGTGCTGGAGCGGCTCGACGAGCAGCAGAAGCGCGCCACCCTCGACGCGGGCGGTGCGGCCCCGCTCGTGGACGCCACCGAACTCGGCCGGCGCGGCGCGGTCGCCCCGTTCAGCCTGCGCATCCACGCCGGCGAGGTGGTCGGCCTGGCCGGCCTGCTCGGCTCCGGCCGGACCGAGGTGGCGCGGCTGATCTTCGGCGCGGACCGGGCCGACCACGGCCAGGTCCGGCTCGACGGCGGCCGGGCGCCGGTCCGCAACCCGATCCAGGCCATCGGCCAGGGCGTCGGGTTCTGCTCGGAGAACCGCCGGGCCGAGGGCATCGTCCCGGAACTCACCGTCCGGGAGAACATGATCCTGGCGATGCAGGCCGCGCGCGGCTGGCTGCGTCCGATCCCGCGCCGCCGCCAGGACGAGCTGGTCCGCAGGTACGTCGAGGCGCTGAGCATCCGTCCCGCCAACCCGGAGCTGCCGGTGCGCAACCTCTCCGGCGGCAACCAGCAGAAGGTGCTGCTGGCCCGCTGGCTGATCACCGAGCCGCGCCTGCTGATTTTGGACGAGCCGACCCGCGGCATCGACGTCGGCGCCAAGGCCGAGATTCAGAAGCTGGTGGTGCAGCTCTCCGACGGCGGCATGGCGGTGCTGTTCATCTCCGCCGAGCTGGAGGAGGTGCTGCGCCTGAGCCACCGGGTCGCGGTGATGCGCGACCGGGAGATGGTCGCTCAGCTCGACAACGACGACACGCTCGACGCCGACCGCGTCATGCGCACCATCGCCAGTGGAACGCCCCGGGAGGAGGTGACCCCATGACCGCCGTCGCCGACCGCCTCCGCCCGCTGACCGGCCACCGCCTGTTCTGGCCGGCACTCGTGCTCGTGGTCATGATCGCCGCGAACACCGTCTACCGTCCCGGCTTCCTCGCCGTCGAGGTCAAGAACGGCCACCTGTACGGCACGCCGATCGACATCCTCCGGCTGAGCGCGCCGCTGATCCTGGTCGCGCTCGGGATGACGCTCGTCATCGCCACCGGCGGCATCGACCTGTCGGTCGGCTCGCTCTGCGCGATCAGCGGCGCGATCGCCTGCCTGCACATCAGCGGGGCGGCCGACCAGAGCAGCCCGGCCACGGTGGCCACCGCGCTCGCACTGGCCTTCGGTGCCGCGCTGGTGCTCGGTGCCTGGAACGGGATACTCGTGGCGGTCATCGGCATCCAGCCGATCATCGCCACGCTGATCCTCATGGTGGCCGGGCGGGGCATCGCCCAGCTGGTCACCGAGGGCCAGATCATCACCATCAACTCCGGTCCGTACCGGGCGATCGGGCTCGGGCACTTCCTGACGCTGCCGCTGGCCATCCTGATCGCGCTCGCCGCCGCGCTGCTCGTGGCCGCGTTCACCCGCCGCACCGCGCTCGGGCTGATCGTCGAGTCGGTCGGCGGCAACGCCGAGGCCAGCCGGCTCGCCGGCATCCGGTCGCGGCGCATCGTCTTCCTCGTCTACGTGATCAGCGCCGCCTGTGCCGCGCTCGCCGGTTTCATGGTCACCGCGAACGTGTCCAGCGCCGACGGCAACGCCGCCGGCCTGTGGATCGAACTCGACGCGATCCTGGCCGTCGTCATCGGCGGCACGTCGCTGGCCGGCGGCCGGTTCTCCCTCGGCGGCACCGTGCTCGGCGCGCTGATCATCCAGACCCTGACCACCACCGTGTACGCGATGAACATCTCGCCGCAGACGTCGCTGCTGTTCAAGGCCGTCGTCGTCATCGCCGTCTGCCTCGTGCAGGCCCCGGCGTTCCGGGCCCGGCTGCGCCGGCGACGGCGCGGGGCCGAACCCGGCCCGGCGGCACCGCAGCGGGAGAAGGAGCAGGTGCCGGCATGAGCAGCACGTCCTTGACCACCGGCCGGTCGTGGCGGCCCAGCCTGCCCCGGCGGCACGTACCGGTGCTGGCCACGCTCGCCCTGCTGCTGGTCATGTACGGCATCGGCGTGTCCCAGTACCGCGCCTTCTCCAACGTCCAGGTCGTCTTCAACGTCTTCATCGACAACGGCTTCCTGCTCGTCGTCGCGGTCGGCATGACGTTCGTGATCCTCACCGGCGGCATCGACCTGTCCGTCGGATCGGTGGTGGCGATGACCGCGATGGTGTCGGCGGCGCTGCTGCGCGACGGCCTGCCCGCGGCCCTGGTGCTGGTGATCGCGCTGCTGATCGGCCCGACGCTGGGTTTCCTGATGGGTTGCGCGATCCATTTCTTCGAGATCCAGCCGTTCATCGTGACACTCGCCGGGATGTTCTTCGCCCGGGGCATGTGCACGTTCATCAGCGACGCCTCGATCTCCATCACCGACGGTTTCTGGACCTCGATGTCGCAGCAGCGCATCGGCGACCCGGCCGGCAACTTCGTGTCGATCAGCGTGCTGATCGCGTTCGCGGTGGTGCTGATCGCGGCGTACGTGCTGGCGTACACCCGGTTCGGCCGCAACGTGTACGCGGTCGGCGGCAACGCGCAGTCGGCGCTGCTGATGGGCCTGCCGGTGGCGCGGACCCGGATCGCCGTCTACACGATCAGCGGGCTCTGCTCGGCGATCGGCGGCATCCTGCTGTCGTTCTACACGCTGTCCGGCGCGCCGCTGATCGCCGTCGGGATGGAGCTGGACGTGATCGCCGCCGTGGTGATCGGCGGCACCGTGCTCACCGGCGGCTCCGGATACGTCTTCGGCACCGTGCTCGGCGTGCTGGTGCTGGGCGTGATCCAGACGCTGATCACGTTCGACGGCAGCCTCAACTCCTGGTGGACCAAGATCGTGATCGGCGGCCTGCTGTTCGCGTTCATCCTCCTCCAGCGCCTCATCGGCATCCGGTTCAAGTGACGGTTCCTAGCGCGGAAGGCAACAACATGGCAACTCACCCCCAGCCCGAGGTCTGGTTCCTCACCGGCAGCCAGGGCCTCTACGGCGAGGACACCCTGCGGCAGGTCGCCGAGCAGTCCCGGCAGATCGCCGCGCGCCTGGACGAGTCGCCGGACATCCCCGTACGCGTGGTCTGGAAGCCGGTCCTCACCTCCAGCGCGGACATCCTCGCCGCCTGCCGGGACGCGGCCGCGCAGGGCGCGGTCGGGGTGATCGCCTGGATGCACACGTTCTCCCCGGCCAAGATGTGGATCTCCGGGCTGGACGCGCTGCGCACGCCGCTGCTGCACCTGCACACGCAGGCCAACGTGGCGCTGCCGTGGGACGACATCGACATGGACTTCATGAACCTCAACCAGGCCGCGCACGGCGACCGGGAGTTCGGGTTCATCCAGACCCGGCTCGGGGTGGCGCGCAAGACCGTCGCCGGGCACGTCACCGACCCCCGGGTCGTCGGGCGGGTCGCGGCCTGGGCCCGCGCCGCGATCGGCTGGTCGGCGGTGCGGACGCTGCGGCTGGCCCGCTTCGGCGACAACATGCGCGACGTCGCGGTCACCGAGGGGGACAAGGTCGAGGCGGAGCTGCGCTTCGGCGTCTCGGTGAACACCTACGGCGTCAACGACCTGGTCGCCGCCGTCGACCAGGTGCCCGACGCGCAGGTCGACGACCTGGTCAAGGAGTACGACGACACCTACCGCGTGGCCGCCGAGCTGCGGCCGGGCGGGGACCGGCACGACTCGCTGCGGTACGCGGCGCGCCAGGAGCTGGGCCTGCGCGCGTTCCTCGACGCCGGCGGGTTCCGGGCGTTCACCACGAACTTCGAGGACCTCGGCGGGCTGCGCCAGCTCCCCGGGATCGCGGTGCAGCGCCTGATGGCCGAGGGCTACGGCTTCGGTGGCGAGGGGGACTGGAAGACGTCGGTGCTGGTGCACACGCTCAAGGCGATGGCCGTCGGCGTGCCGGGCGGCACCTCGTTCATGGAGGACTACACCTACGACCTGACGTTCGGCCAGGAGCTGATCCTCGGCGCGCACATGCTGGAGGTGTGCCCGAGCATCGCCGCCGACGTGCCGAGCGCGGAGGTGCACCCGCTGAGCATCGGCGGCCGGGAGGACCCGGTACGCCTGGTCTTCGACGCCGCGCCCGGTCCGGCGGTCGTGCTGGGCATGGCGGACATGGGGGAGCGGTTCCGGCTGGTCGCGAACGCGGTGGACGTGGTGCCGCCGCCGCATCCGCTGCGCCGGCTGCCGGTGGCGCGCGCGGTCTGGCGTCCGCAGCCCGACCTGGCCGGCTCGGCGGAGGCGTGGATCACCGCGGGCGCGCCGCACCACACCGTGCTGTCCCAGGCCGTCGGCGTGGAGGAACTGCGCGACCTGGCCGAGATGGCCCGCACCGAGCTGGTGGTCATCGACGCCGAGACGCGTCCGCACCGCTTCGCCGACGAGCTGCGCTGGAACCAGGCGTACTACCGGCTCGCCCGGGGCTTCTGAGCCCTCGCCGGCCGGCCGTGCCGGCCCGCGCGGCGGTGCCCCGTGTTACGCCTTGACGTACGGCATGTTATCGCTCACAGTCGATGGATAGGGTCACCGGCACCGCTCGCGGGCCGTTCCGGGCGCGATCTGCGCCGCAGTTGCCAGGGATCCGACTCCCGCCTGGGTGGGCATCGCTGTTAGCGATAACGCCGACGTCGTCGGCGCGTGCCGCCGTGCCCGGGCTCCGGTCGACGAAGGAGGATCATGGTGACGGCTCGACTGTCCCGTGGACGTGGACGCCTGTCCCGGCTGCTGGCCGGGGTGGTGGCGTTGCTTGTCGGCGGCGTGGTGGTGGGCGCCGTGCCCGCGCCCGTCTCCGCGGCCACCGTGGACACCAGCGCGTACTACGTGCTGGTGAACCGCAACAGCGGCAAGGCGCTGGACCTGTACAACCAGGCGACGAACGACGGGGCGCGGATCACCCAGTGGACGCGCAACGACGGTGCCTGGCAGCAGTGGCAGTTCGTGGACTCCGGCGGTGGCTACTACCGGCTGCGGTCCCGGCACTCCGGCAAGGTGCTGGACGTGACCGGCGCGTCCACCGCCAACGGCGCGGCGGTGGTCCAGTGGACCGACCACGGCGGCACCAACCAGCAGTTCCGGCTGGCCGACTCCGACGGCGGGTACGTCCGGCTGATCAACCGGAACTCGAACAAGGTGATGGAGGTGCAGAACGCCTCCACCGCGGACGGCGGCAACATCGTGCAGTACGACGACTGGAACGGCGCGAACCAGCAGTGGCAGCTCGTCCGCGTCGGCGACAACCCCGGCAACCCGGGCACCCCGGGCGGCAGCTTCACCAACCCGGCCGTCTGGCAGGACTTCGCCGACGTCGACATCATCCGGGTGGGCGACGTCTACTACATGTCCGCCTCCACCATGCACTACTCGCCGGGCGCGCCGGTGCTGCGCTCCTGGGACCTGGTGAACTGGGAGTTCGCCGGCCACTCGGTGCCGCGGCTGGAGTTCGGCACCAAGTACGACCTGAGCGCCGGCGAGCAGGCGTACGTGGACGGCATCTGGGCGTCGACGCTGAACTACCGGCCGAGCAACCGCACGTTCTACTGGGCCGGGTGCATCGACTTCGCGCAGACCCACATCTACACCGCCACCGCCGTGGACGGCGCGTGGAACCGCCTGACCACCATCCCCAACTGCTACTACGACGCCGGCATGCTGATCGACGACAACGACACCATGTACGTCGCGTACGGCAACGGCACGATCAGCGTGGCCCAGCTCTCCGCCGACGGGCGCAGCCAGGTCCGGGCCCAGCAGGTCTACCAGACGCCGTCGAGCATCGGCACGCTGGAGGGCGCGCGCTTCTACAAGCGCAACGGCGCGTACTACATCTGGCTGACCCGGCCGGCCAACGGCCAGTACGTGCTGAAGTCCACGAACGGCCCGTTCGGCCCGTACGAGCAGCGGCAGGTGCTGCTCAACCTGCCCGGCCCGATCTCCGGCGGCGGCGTGCCGCACCAGGGCGGGCTGGTGCAGACGCAGACCGGCGCCTGGTACTACATGGCGTTCACCGACGCGTACCCGGGCGGCCGGATGCCGACGCTGGCGCCGATCACCTGGACCTCCGACGGCTGGCCGCAGGTGCAGACCGTCAACGGCGCCTGGGGCGCGAGCTACCCCAACCCGTTGCCGACCCGCCCGGTCAAGCCGCTCACCGGCACCGACACGTTCTCCGGCACCACGCTCGGCCCGCAGTACGAGTGGAACCACAACCCGGACAACAGCAGGTGGTCGGTGGACAACGGCCTGCGGTTGCAGACCGCCACCGTCACGAACGACCTGTACCGGGCCCGCAACACGCTCACCCACCGCATCCAGGGGCCGACCTCGACCGGCACGATCGAGCTGGACTACTCGACCATGCGCGACGGTGACCGGGCCGGCCTGGCGATGCTGCGGGACAGCTCGGCCTGGATCGGCGTACGGCGGGACAACGGCGCGACCCGCGTGGTGATGACGAACGGCCTGACCATGGGCTCGAACTGGAACACCACGAGCACCGGTACGGAGATCGCCGGCGCGGCGGTGTCCGGCGGTCGGATCTGGCTGCGGGCCAACGCCGACATCCGGCCCGGCTCGGGCCGGCAGGCGCGGTTCTCCTACAGCACCGACGGGGTGAACTTCGTGTCGCTCGGTAACGCGCTGACGCTCAACAACGCGTGGCAGTTCTTCATGGGCTACCGGTTCGGCTTCTTCAACTACGCCACCCAATCCCTCGGCGGCGCGGTGACGGTGCGGCAGTTCTCGCTGACGACACCGTGACAACGGTCACTATTCGCGGCCGTTGACACATCTTCGACAACCCGGGGTGCGGCTCTGGCAATCGCCGGAAATGCCGCACCCCGGGCGCAATTCCACCCGCTCCGAGCTGCCTGTTCGTGCCACTGCGTAACGGCAGGGAATGAGCCGCCTGTCGATTCCCCGATATCGCCGCGCCACGGCCGGAACGGGCGATCGACGGTGCCGATACCGATGGGACCGCTGGCGTAGACTGTCGCCACCCGGGACGGTCCGGTCGAGATCGACCGGGTGTGGCCGCGGGCAGTGGCGAAAGTGAGGTGGCCGTGCGCGGTCCTGCGATGACGGACGTGGCCCGCCTCGCCGGGGTATCGCACCAGACGGTCTCCCGGGTTCTCAACGGGCATCCCAACGTGCGTGAGCAGACCCGGTTGCGGGTGCAGGCCGCCATCACCGAACTCGGCTACCGGCCCAACCGCGCCGCCCGCGCGCTGGTGACCGGCCGGTCCCAGGTGATCGGTGTGGTCGCGCAGAACACCACGCTCTACGGCCCGGCATCGCTGCTCGCGGCGCTGGAGCAGACCGCCGCCGAGGCCGGCTTCGCGGTGAGCGTCGGCAGCGTCCGCGACCTCGACCACCGCTCCATCTCGGCCGCCGTGGAACGGCACCTGGCGCACCGGGTCGCCGGCATCGTGGTGATCGCACCGGTCGAGTCCGCCGGGGAGGCGCTGGAACGGCTGCCCCAGGACGTGCCGCTGGTGACTGTCGACGGCGACCCGCGGCGGCCGATCCCGCTGGTCACAGTCGACCAGGTCGCCGGCGCCCGGGCCGCCACCGAGCACCTCCTGGCCGCCGGGCACCGCACGGTGTGGCACGTGTCCGGGCCGTCGGACTGGTTCGACAGCGCCGGGCGGATCGAGGGGTGGCGCGAGGCGCTGCGGCAGGCCGGCGCCGAGATCCCGCCGCTGGTCCATGCCGACTGGTCGGCTGCGGCGGGCTACCGGTGCGGGCAGATGCTGGCCCGGATGCCGGAGGTCACCGCCGTCTTCACCGCCAACGACCACCTGGCGCTGGGCGTGCTGCGGGCGCTGCACGAGCACGGCCGCCGCGTCCCCGACGACATCAGCGTGGTCGGGTTCGACGACGTGCCCGAGGCGGCGTACTTCATCCCGCCGCTGACCACCGTCCGGCCGGACTTCGGCGCTGTCGCCGCGGCGAGCCTGGACCTGCTCCTGGCGCAGATCGAGTCGCAGACCGTCGGGCCGCTGCGGCAGACGATCGCGCCGACGCTGGTGCCGCGCCGCAGCGTGGGCCCGCCGCCCGCCCGCTGAGGCGGTAGCGGCCCGCCTGCCCGTGGCCCGACCCCGCCGTGCGAGGTCCGGTCGTCAGTGGTCCGTGCGGTGAGCGCGCGCCCGGCGCGCGATCAGCAGCACGATTCCGGCGACCACGAGCAGACCGGCGGCCGCCCCACCCGCAAGCAGCGCGACCGGCGGGCCGTCGTCGCCGGACCGCGCGCCTGCGGCGTCCGGCCCGCCCGCGGCGTCTGCGCCGGCCGACGCGGCAGCCGCCGCCGACGGTGGAGCCGCCGCCGACGCGGGAGCCGACGGCGCGGGCGCGGCCGGGTCGGCCACGGTGAAGCGGTACGACCCCTGGACCGGGTGGCCGTCGCGGGACACCACCCGGTACGCGACCGTGTAGGTGCCGTTGCCCAGCGGCTCGTCGATCGTCACCGTGCCGGTGGCACCGTTCACCGCCGGTGCGGAGGTGGGGACCTTACGCTGGCCGGCGTCGCTGACCGTGATCGTGGTGAAGGAGGGGTTCAGCCCCTGCATGAACCGCAGCGTGACCTGCGTCGGCGCGGCGGTGAGCCGGGCGTCGCGCGCCGGTGTGGCCTCCTGGAGCGAGTTGTGCGCCGCCGCCGGCGTGGCCGGGGCCAGCAGCAGGGCGGTGAAGACCGCGGCGAGCAGCGCGGTGACGGAACGGGTACGCATGACGCGCCTTCCTGTGCTGGTCAGCCGAGCAGTTGCCGGCCGATCCAGCCGCCCTCGGGGCAGCCGGGCGGTACGGCGAACACGGCGGAGCCGATCGGGGTGGTCCACTCGTTGAGCAGGTCGCGCTCGGCGAGCCGGCGTTGGATGGGCAGGAACTGACCGGCGATGTCGGCCTGGTACGAGGCGAAGACGAGCCCGCTGTCCGCGTCGCCCTCGGGCGTAGGCACGCCGTCGTAGTTGTACGGCCGGCGCAGGATCTTCTGCCGGTCGTCGATGACGCGGGCCCGGGTCAGGTGCGAGAAGTCGGGGATGACGGTGAGCCCGTCGGGGCCGAGCGCGGCGAAGTCCGGCTCGTCGTGTTCGGCCCGGCCGGTCAGCGGCGCGCCGGTGTCCAGGCGCCGCCCGACGGCGAGTTCCCGGTCGGTGCGGCCCAGCAGGTCCCAGGTCTCCAGGTTCATGCTGATCCGCCGCACCACGAGCGTGGTCGAGTCCCGCAGCCAGTCCGGTCCGTCGGTCACCCACACCGCGGTGTCCGCCGGGGTGCCGGGCTTCGGGTTGGCGGTGCCGTCGAGCTGCCCGAACAGGTTGCGCTGGGTACGCCCGGGCTCGGCGCCGGCGGCCCGGCGGAAGCCCTGCTGCACCCAGCGGACGACGGCGAACGGACGGCTGTCCTTGACCAGGACCCGCTGGGCGTGGGCGACGGTGAGCGGGTCGTCGGCGCAGATCTGCAGCAGCAGGTCCCCGCCGGACCAGCGGGGTTGCAGCCGGTCGATGCCGAACGCGGGCAGCTCGGCCACCGAGGCGGGCCGCCGGTCGTCGAGCCCGGCGGCGGCGTAGAGCCCGGGACCGAAGCCGAACGTGACCGTGAGCCGGGCCGGCAGGACGCTCAGTTCCGGCTCGGTGTCGGCCAGCGCCGGGCGGCCCTGGGTGAGCCGCGCCGCGTCGTCGGAGAGCAGCCGCAGCATCCGCCCGAGCGCCGCCCGGTCGGTGCCGGGGCGCAGCGTGAACGCGACGAACGCGGCGTGCGCCTGCGGGTCGGTGGTGACCCCGGACTGCCTGCTGCCGTGGAACGGCTCGACCGCGCTGCCCACCTGGGCCACCGGAACGGGCTCGGCGGGGCGTACCCCGGCAGTGCCGGAACGGACGGCGGTGAGGGCGCCGGCGCCGGCCAGCGCGCCCCCGGCGGCCATCGCGCCGCCGGTGAGCAGGCCGCGCCGGCTCACCCGGCGGGCCGTGGCGGGACTGTCGCTCATGACGCCGGGCTCATGCTCATTTCCGGCATCGGGGACTCACCGTGGCCGGGTGCGTAGGACTCCTGGGCGCCGGTGAACGGCTTCGCCACCGCGGTGAACGTCTGGGTCCGGCCGTCGGCGAAGGTGAGCGTGATGTCGAGCTGGTCGCCGGGGCGCACCGGGCGGGTCAGGTCCATCAGCATCAGGTGGTCGCCGCCGGGCTCCAGGGCGGCCTGGGAGCGGGCAGCGACCACGACGCCGCCCTGCTTCTGCCGCATCGCCATCTTGCCGTCGGTCATGGCCATCTCGTGGATCTCGGCCCGGGAGACGTCGGTGGTCACCCCGGTGATCGTGACGTCGGTGTCGCCGTCGTTGGCGAGCGTGGCGAACGCGGCGGTCATGCCCTTGTCGGCGGCCTTCACCCAGGGGTCGCGGACGGTGAGCACGCCCGCCGCCGCGCTCGCCGGAGCCGAGGCCGACGCCGAAGCCGAGGACGACGTGGCGGCGGACGGCGTGTCCGAGGACCCGCAGGCGGTGACCGACGCGGCGAGCACGGCGGCGCCGATCAGGGCCGCCGGGCGCAGGAACCGGCGGCGGGTGGTGCTGGGCATGACGTCGTCCCCTCGAAGATCCGGTGTTCGTACCGTTTGTCGGCGCGGTACGCCGGATAGTTCCGGCCCGGGTGGTCGATCACGTCACACCCCGCCCGGCGGACCGGCGCCGACCGGGGACCGGCGGTGTGGCCGGAAGGCATAATGGTTTCGGGTGTCACGTGGCGCGCCGGGCGCGGCCGCGGCCGGACGAGGGTGCCGGGCGGGTGCCCGGACGAGGGAGGCGACGGTGAGCCAGGTGACGACCGGGGCGACCCGCAACACCCGGCAGCGCGCCGAGGTGCTGGCGCTGCTGCGGGAGCTGGACGGCTTCCACAGCGCGCAGCAGCTGCACCAGATGCTCGTCCAGCGGCAGGCGAAGGTCGGCCTCACCACGGTGTACCGGACGCTGCAGATGCTCGTCGACAACGGCGAGATCGACTCGGCGCGGCTACCCGGCGGCGAGCACCTCTACCGGCGGTGCAGCCAGAGCCGCCATCACCACCACCTGGTCTGCCGCCGCTGCGGCCGGGCCGTGGAGGTGGCCGGCCCGGCCGTGGAGCGGTGGGCCGACCAGGTCGCCGCGCAGCACGGCTTCACCGACGTCGGGCACACCCTGGAGATCTTCGGCACCTGCGACCGCTGCGCCGCCTGAGCGGTGCCACGGGCGGGCGGTGGCCCGCCCGCCCGTGCGTCCGGTCAGCAGTTGCGCAGCGTGGGGGACTGGTTGAGCAGCTGGCCCCGGCTGGAGGTGAACCGGCGGTACGCCTCGGAGCCGGCCGCGCCGGGGCGGAACGCCGCCACCCGGTGGCAGTTCTGGAACGCCAGCGTCACCCCGAAGTGCCGTTCCAGACCGGCGCGGATCGCGTCGCTGGCGAGTGCGCGCAGCAGTTGCCCGCGCTCGGCGTCGCCCGGCGGCGGCACCACGTTGTCGGCGAACTCGGCGTCGGACGCGGCCAGGTCGGCTGCCACCCGGCTGACCGTCTCCCAGGCGTACGGCAGGGAGTCACGGACGCAGGCGACGAACGCCTCCTCGTCCACGGGACCGGTCTCGGCGGCGCGCAGCAGGGCGGGCGGAACGGTGAGCGACATGGGTCCTCCGTCATCGCTAACGAACACGGTTTCCATTACCGATTGAGCACACCACGCGGCGGAGGGCCCGTCAACTACCGGCGCACGCGAAACGGCGGGCGGACCCGAAGGCCCACCCGCCGTCCGGCGGTGCGACGTGTCAGCGCAGACGCGCCTCGATCGCCTCGATGACGCGGGGACGCAGCTCGGCGGCGCGGACCACCGCGTCGACCGAACCGACCTCGACCGCCCGCTGGATGCTGTGCACCCGGTCGAACTCGGCGGCCACCTCGCCCAGTTTCTCCGCCCGCACCGACGAGCGCAGCTCGTCCAGCTCGGCGGTGAGCGTCGCCCGCTCGGTTCCGGCCGCGGCGGCTACCTTCGCCTCCAGGTCGCGTACCCGCGCGTCGGCGGCGGTGCGGGCGGCGACCTCGCCGGCGAACACCACGGCGGCGGCGGGCGCGCCACCGAGCACCGAGGCGAACGACCCCTCGATCGCCAGCACCGTCATGTCCGGGTTGAGTGCCTTGGAGAAGACCACGAACGCGCCGCCGTGGTAGCGCGAGATCACGCAGAACACGATCGGGCCGCGGAAGTTGACGATCGCCCGGCCGATCTCCGCGCCGTACTCCAGTTGCAGCTTGCGCATCGACTCGGGCGAGCCGTCGAAGCCGGACAGGTTGGCGAGCACCACAAGCGGCCGGTTGCCGCTTGCCGCGTTGATCGCCCGCGCGGCCTTCTTCGACGAGCGCGGGAACAGCGTGCCCGCGGTGTACGTGTCCGGGCCGTCGGTGGGCGGGAAGCCGTGCCGGGGCACCGAGCGGGACTCGATGCCGAGCAGGCACACCGGGATGCCGCCGAGGTGCACGTCCTGCACCACAGCGGTCTCCGCGTCGGCCATGCCGGCCCACCGCTCCAGCACCGGGTGGTCCTGGTCGGCGAGGGCCCGCATCACGGTACGGATGTCGAACGGCTTCTTGCGGTCCGGGTTCGCGGTGGCGGAGAAGATCTCGCCCACCGTGGCGAAGTCGCTGCCGGCCACCGCGTGCGGGTAGCCGCAGATGTCCCGGTCCACCGGGTCCATGGTGACGGCCCGGCGCGGGGCGTCCTCGCCCGGCGCCACGTACGTGTGGTCGTAGTGCGCCATCAGCACGTCCCGCGCGGCCGGCAGGTCCGGCGCCCAGTACTGCGCCTGCCCGTTCGGGCCCATCACCCGGTCGTAGCCGCCGATGCCGAAGTTGTCCTCGGCGGAGACGCCGCCGGAGAAGTCGAGCGACTGCTTGCCGGTGAGCACCATCGCCGAGTCCGGCGTCATGACCAGCACGCCCTTGGTGTGCATGAGCATCGTCGCCTCGGCGTTCCAGTACGGCTGCGCGCCGACGTTGATGCCCGCCACCACGATGTTGATCTCACCGCCGTCCTGGGTGAACTCGACGATCCGCTTGAGCGCCGCGGCCACCCAGTCCATGTTCTCGGTGCCGGAGGTCATCGAGATCCGGGCACCGGCGGACAGCGCGTACCACTCCAGCGGCACGCCCATCCGCTGCGCCAGGTCCAGCGCGGCGATCACCCGCCGGCACTCCGGCTCGGACAGCGCGCCCAGCGACTTGGTCGGGTCGCCGAGCAGCACCACCCGGGTCACGCCCTGCGGGTGCCGCGGCGTCGGCGTGGTGACCACACCGGCCACGATCGCCGCCGTGTTGCGGCCCTTCGGCCGGTCCACCGGCACGAGCCGGTGGTCGGCGTCCAGGTCGTGCTCGGCGAAGTCACCGAGCAGGCCGGTCAGCTCGTACGGGTAGACCGTGTTGCGCCCGGCCGCGCGCAGCACCTTCAGCCGGTAGTCGTCAAGCGGCTCGACCGGCTCGGCCGGCGGCTCGCCCACCGTCAGCTGCGCGTGCCCGGTGACGTCGAACGTGATCCGCACGCCGACCTTGGTCAGCTCGCCGGTACGCCGGTCGCGCTGCCGCGCGATGAACAGGATCTCCTCCAGCTCGGCGCCCACTGTGGTCGGGCGTACCCGCCCGGCGATCAGCTCCATCTCCTCGCGGGTCAGCTCGCTCGGCGGCCACACGTAGACGACGATCCGGTTGGTCGGGAACCGCGACTTCGACGGCCGCCTCGACTGCGCCCGGCGGATCGAGTCGATGCAGGCCGCCACCGTGTCCTCGGTGGTCGGCAGCGCCACCAGCCGGCCGTCCTGCTCCCGCAGCCCGGTCAGGTCACGCACCTGCGCGAACGCGACCAGCCGCTGGTCGGACGGGTTCTGCCGGGCGACCGCCTGGAACAGGTAGACCTCCTCGTCCAGCGACGGCAGCCGGGTCAGGTCGAACTCGCGCAGTCGTTCCAGCTGCATCCGCTGTGCGATGTACGGGTGCAGGCCGCGGATCAGGCGCTCCTCGGCCATCCCGCCGCCCTGCGCCGGGCGGAACGTGACGTGGTGGTGCATCACCGCGCCGGCACGCCCGGCGACAGTGGTGGTGAGGCGGCGCACCTGCTGCGGCAGCGGGTGCGCGTTCACCACCTCCAGCAGGGCGGCGGCGGTGGCGTCCAGGTCCTCCGGCTGGTTCTCCCAGGCCAGGTAGACGTCCGCGTCGACGGCCTCGCAGTCCCGGGCCACCTCGGCCAGGCCGCGCAGCGCGTCGCCGAGCGCGTCGAACCGGACGGCGGCCGAGACCACGCTCGACCCGTCCCGTCCGGCCACCACGAACGTGCAGCCACCGGCGGTGCGGGTGCTGACCTCGGTGAGCGCCTTGTTGCCGTAGTAGCGGCGGGTCAGCACCTCCAGCATGGCCGCGTTGTCCACGTCGTTGCGGACCAGGCGCTGGCCGAGCAGCCGGACCAGCGGCTCGGTGCTGCGCACCATCTCGGCGATCCGCTCGGCGCGGTCCGGCGCGTCCGGCTGCGCGTCGAGGTGCCGCAGGTGGGTGCGGACCTGGGCGTAGACCCGGGCCCGGTTGCGGCGCAGCAGCGGCTGGGCGAACCAGGCGAACACCACGCCCCGGGCCAGGTCGGCGACCACCGGGAAGCGGACCTGGGTGGCCGCGACGAGCCGCTCCAGCGCGAGACCGGCCGGCTCGCGCAGCGCCTCGTCCGGCGGCGGCTCGCGCAGCCAGGAACGCAGCAGCGCGGCGATCACCGTGGCGTCGGCGGCGGCCCGCTGCTGGGCCAGGAAGATCCGGAAGACCGCGGCCTCCAGCTCGGGGGAGCGGTCCAGCTCGGTGACGCCGTAGTGGGCGAGCGCCTTGGCCAGGCGGGCCCGGAACGAGTCCGGCGAACCGGCCCGCTCGACGTCGAGGCTCTGCAGGTAGGTGTGGAAGTACTCGCGGGCGCTGTGCACGTGCCCGCCCGGCCCGTCGTCGCCGCCGGGCCGGTTACGGCTCAGCTCCGCCAGGTCGGCGAAGACGTTCACCAGTTCCAGTTCCTCGGCCAGCGGCCGGTGCCCCGCCTCGGTGGCCGCCCGCCGCGCGTCCAGGTAGTCGCCGAGCACCCGCCGCTCGTCGTGCGGGTCCACGTCGTAGCCGAGCAGCAGCGCGCACAGGTCCTCCTGGCCGCGTTCGGCCCGGGACCGCGCCGGCACGTCCGCGGGCGCCGTGGGCAGGTCCAGCTCGACAGCCGGTCCGGCCGGGCCGGCGGCCGCCTCGGCGCCTTCCTCCGCGAGCGGCTCCAGACGCAGCAGCGGCGCACCCGCCTCCACCTGGGTGCCGACCTGAACCGACGACTCCTTGAGGCGGGCCCGGAACGGCGCGCGCAGCACCGTCTCCATCTTCATCGCCTCCAGCACCAGCACCGGCGCGCCGGCCTCGACCTCCGCGCCGACCTGAAGCGGCGTGGCGACCACCAGCGCCGGCATGGGGGAGCGCAGCACGCCGCCCTCGTCGCGGCTGATCCGGTGCGTCACACCGTCCACCTCGACCAGGTGGACCGGGCCGTGGGTGTCGGTGAGCAGGCGGAACCTTGCGCCGTTGACGGCGATCTGGCCGGTGTGCCGGTCGAAGCGGTCCAGCTCGACATCCGCGGTGCGCACACCGCCACCGGCCTCGACACCGACCCGGAACCGGTGCGCGCCGACCCGGGCCACCCGCATCCGGTAGGTCACGCCGCGCAGCTTCAGGTCCAGCGGCCGGCCGCTGCGATGCTGCACCTGCGGGCGTCCACCGGCCGCGGTGGACAGCAGCCGCTGCCGTTCGGCGGTCTCGTCCTCCTCGTACGCCTCGATCGCGGCGGCGGCCAGCGCGACGGCGGAGTGCCGGTGCGCGACCAGGCGGCCCTCGCCGCGTACCCGGTCGATCCAGCCGGTGTCCGCGCTGGCGTCGATCACTTCGGGCTGGTCGAGCAGCTCGAGCACGAAGCTCTTGTTCGTCGCGCCGCCGGCGATGACCACAGTGGTGTTCGCCATCGCCCGCCGCAGGCGGCCCAGCGCCTCGTCCCGGTCCCGGCCGTACGCGATGATCTTCGCGATCATGGAGTCGAAGTCGGCCGGGATGGTGTCGCCCTCGCTGACCCCGGTGTCGACCCGGATGCCGGGCCCGGCGGGCAGGTCCAGCCGGGTGATCCGGCCGGGGGAGGGCGCGAAGTCGCGGTCCGGGTCCTCGGCGTTGAGCCGCGCCTCGATCGCGTGCCCGCGCTCGACCGGCGGCTCACCGGTGAGGCGGCCGCCGCCGGCCACGTGCAGCTGCGCCTTGACCAGGTCGAACCCGGTGGTCGACTCGGTGATCGGGTGCTCGACCTGCAGGCGCGTGTTGACCTCCAGGAACGCGAACAGCCGGTCGCCCGGGTGGTAGAGGAACTCGACGGTGGCCGCGCCCCGGTACCCGACCGCGACCGCCAGCCGCTCCGCCGACGCCTTCAGCTCCGCGGTCTGCTCCGGGCTCAGCACCGGCGACGCGGACTCCTCGATCACCTTCTGGTTGCGCCGCTGCACCGAGCAGTCCCGTACCCCGAGCGCCCACGCGGTGCCCTGACCGTCGGCGATCACCTGGACCTCGACGTGCCGGGCACCGGTGACCAGGCGCTCCAGGAACACCACGCCGCTGCCGAACGCCCGCGCCGCCTCCTGGCTGGTGCGCTCATAGGCGTCGGCCAGCTCGGCGTCGCTGCGGATCACCCGGATGCCGCGCCCGCCGCCACCGGCTGTCGCCTTGAGCATCAGCGGGTAGCCGATCGAGGCCGCCGCGCGCAGCGCGTCGTCCAGGCTCTCCACCGCGCCGCGGCTCCACGGCGCGACCGGCACGCCGACCTCCTCGGCGATCAGCTTCGCGCCGATCTTGTCGCCGAGCTTGCGCATGGCGTCCGGGCTGGGCCCGACGAACGTCACGCCGATCTTCTCGCACAGCTCGGCGAACGCCGGGTCCTCGGCCACGAAACCCCAGCCCACCCACGCGGCGTCCGCGCCGGTCTCGACCAGCGCGCGTTCCAGGGTCTTCAGGTCGAGGTACGGGCGGGCGGACGCGGGGCCCAGGTCGTAGGCGACGTCCGCCTCGCGGACGAAGGTGGCGGTACGGTCGACGTCGGTGTACAGCGCGACGGTCTCGATCCGGCTGCCGGTCTCCGCGGCCAGTTCCCGGACCGCGTGGATGAGCCGCATCGCGGCCTCACCACGGTTGACGATGGCGACACGGGTGAACACGTGACCGTCCCCTTCGGTTGACCCACTC
Organism: Micromonospora sp. Mcm103; assembly: GCF_024519755.1. NCBI lineage: Bacteria > Bacillati > Actinomycetota > Actinomycetes > Micromonosporales > Micromonosporaceae > Micromonospora > Micromonospora sp. Mcm103. The sequence continues at coordinate 408,869 of NZ_JALJRJ010000001.1, read as the reverse complement.
CTGCGCGCCGGGCGCGGCGATGCCCCCGGCTCGCCTCACCTTTCCGGCTGTGCGCGGGCGGCGCCATGTCGTAACGGCCGAAGCCTGAGCGGGGACCGTTGTAGGAACCGAACAAAAGTTTTTAGCCAGCCACTCACTACCCGCCGGTACGCGATACGGCGCCGGACCCGAGCGGGTCCGGCGCCGTATATCGCCTGCGCTGCGTGCTCAGCCCGGGATCTCCCGGGGGTCGCGGCTGCGGGGGTACGTGTTCTTCTCGCCGATCGTGCCGTCCTGCTTCTTGATCACGTGCTCGGCGCCGCGCTCGGCCGCCATCTCCCGGCCGGCCGCCTCGGCCTCCGCCTTGGTGTCGTGGCGGCTGGTCGCGCGCTCGTTGCCCTCCGGGCGGTTCTTCCACTGCCCGTCCTGCTGGTAGGTGTCGATGTCGCCCTTCGCCATGCCGTCAGCTCCCTCGTTCGCGTGTCCGATGACAAATGTCTGCCCATGCGAGGGGAGTGCTAATCCTGACGGCGCCGGACAATCCGGGCCGGGCGGGGGAGGGACCCCGCCCGGCCCGGTGGTTCACGCGGCGGCGTGCAGGCCCTGCCAGGCGCCGTACCCGCCGAGCAGGTCGGACACGTCGGCGTGCCCGGCGTTGCGCAGCAGGCTGGCGGCGACCGAGGAGCGGTAGCCGCCGGCGCAGTGCACGACGACCGGCCGGCCGGTGGGCACCTCGCCGAGGCGGTGGGTCAGTTCGGCCAGCGGGATGTGCCGGGAGCCGTCCACCGCGCCCTGCTCCCGCTCCCCGGCGTTGCGGACGTCGAGCACCACCGGCGCGTCCGGACCGTCGAGGGCCGCGCGCAGCTCGGTGGCGGTGACCCGGCTCGCCCGCGTCATCTCGGCGACCATCTCCAGGAAGGCGCCCTCGGGCTCGCGCAGGTAGCCGATCACCCGGTCGAAGCCGATCCGGGCGAGGCGGACGACGATCTCCTCCTCCCGGTCCTGCGGAGCCACCACGAGCACCGGCCGGTCCGGCGCGACGACACTGCCGGCGGTCTCGGCGAACCGGCCGTCGGCCGGCACGTTGAGCGCGCCGCGCAGGTGCCCGGTCGCGTACTCCTGCGGGTCGCGGGCGTCGACCACGACGGCGCCGTCGGCCCGGGCGGCCAGGAACTCGGCCGGGGTGAGCGGGCGGGCCGGCCGGGCGTGGTCGAACAGCTCCCGCGCCTTGCGGTTCAGCACCGCGTCGAAGGCGAAGTAGCCGGGCGCGGCCGGCTGCCCGCCGGTGACCAGGGCGAGGAAGCGCTCCTCGCTCATCGGGGCGCAGGCGTAGTTGGTGCGGCGTTGCTCGCCGATGGTGGACTGCCGTTCGGTGGACAGGTTCTTGCCGCAGGCCGAGCCGGCGCCGTGGGCGGGGAAGACGCGCACCTCGTCGGGCAGGCCCATCAGCTTGTGCTGCACGCTGTCGTAGAGCATGCGGCCGAGTTCCTCGGCGGTCACGCCGAACGAGGCGAGCAGGTCGGGGCGGCCCACGTCGCCGATGAACAGCGCGTCGCCGGTCAGCACGCCGTACGGGACCGGGTCGTCGGCGTGCTCGTAGACCAGGATGCTGATCGACTCCGGCGTGTGGCCCGGGGTCTCCATGATCTCCAGGGTCACGTCGCCGAGGCTGATCCGTTCGCCGTCGGTGAGCTTGCGGCTCGGGTACTCGGTCTCGGCCCGGCTCCCGTAGCCGATCCACGCGCCGGTCGCGGCGGCCACCTCGAGGTGCCCGGCGAGGAAGTCGGCGTGGAAGTGGGTGTTGACGACGCCCTCGATGGTCAGGCCGTGCGCCTTCGCGTCGGTGAGGTACTCGTCGATGTCCCGGCGCGGGTCGACGAGCACGGCGCGGCCGGTGCGGTCGTCGGCGATCAGGTACGAGGCCTGGGACAGGCAGTCGAGGTAGTACTGGGTGAACAACATCGGCAGTGCTCCTTCTCCTGGTGATGAGGGGTCTGCTCAGGCCACGTGGCCCGGCCTGCCGCCCTTGGCTCGTACCGCCAGCCCGGCGTTCGTCCACGCCCGCATGCCGCCGGTCAGGTCGTGCACCTCGTGGCCCGCCGCGGCGAGCAGCTTGGCCGCCCGTCGCGACCGCGCGCCGGACCGGCAGACGGTCACCACGGGCCGGTCCGCCGGCACCTCGGACAGCCGGTCCGCGAGCTGGCCGAGCGGGATGTGCCGGGCGCCGGGGGCGTGTCCGGCCCGCCACTCGGCGGGTTCCCGGACGTCGAGCAGCAGCGCGCCCGCGCCGGACAGCGCCGCCGCCTCCGCCGGGGTGACCCGGGCGACGCGCGGGCCGAGCAGGCGGCGGAGGAAGCCGGTGCGCGGAGCGGCCGCCGTCTCCGGACGGCTGGTCACGGCCGGCTGCCGGCGGTTACCGGGCGGCCCGAGCGCACCCAGGCCGAGGTGCCGCCGGTCACCGACAGGGCGGTGACGCCGGCGCGTTCGAGCAGCTCGGCGCCGACCCGGCTGCGTCCGCCGGCCTCGCAGATCACGTAGACGGTGCCGGTGCGGGGCACCTGCGTCATCTGGGCGGGCAGATGACCCAGCGGCACACAACAGGCACCGGGGACGTGGCCGCCGAGGTACTCGGCGGTCTCCCGGACGTCGATGACCGTCGCCCCGTCGGCGTGGGCGGTGGCGAACGTGGTCAGGTCGACCTCGCGCATGGGCGTTCTCCTTCCGGATCAGCTATACCCCCGGGGGTATCTGCTCTCGACGGTAGCGCGGCGTCCGGCCGTCCGCCACCCCCCGCTCGTCCGGTGCGCTCGTTTGCCGGAACGGCAAGGTTCCTTGCTGTCCGGTCGGCGGCGGCGCACGATGGCGGGGCCCGGACGGGAGACGCCCGGCGGCGAGGAGGCAGACATGACGGGGCACCACCACGAGCATCCGGCGGCGGACACCGACCCGGCCCGCTTCTGGGACGAGCGGTACGGCCAGCGCGACCGGATCTGGAGCGGCCGGGTCAATCCGGTCCTGGCCGAGGTGGCCGCCACGCTGCCCCCGGGCACCGTGCTCGACCTGGGCAGCGGTGAGGGCGGCGACGCGGTGTGGCTGGCGTCGCACGGCTGGCGGGTCACCGCCGTGGACATCTCGTCCGTCGCGCTGGACCGCCTCGCCGTGGAGGCCGAGCGGGCCGGGGTGGCGGAGCGGATCACCACCGTCCGGCACGACCTCACCCAGGGCTTCCCGCCCGGCCGGTACGACCTGGTGTCCGCGCAGTTCTTCCAGTCGCCGCTGGTCCTGCCCCGGGAGACGGTGCTGCCCCCGGCGGCCGAGGCGGTCGCGCCCGGTGGCCGGCTGCTCGTCGTCGAGCACGGCGCGCCGCCGCCCTGGGCCGGGCCCGACACCGGCCACCACCGGTTCGCCGAACCCGAGGAGATCCTGGCCGCGATGAACCTCGACCCGGACGGCTGGGACACCGAGCGGCTGGGCGCGGCGCGCCGTACCGCCACCGGCCCGGACGGCCAGACCGGCGAGCTGATCGACCACGTGGTCCTGGTGCGGCGCCGCTGACCCCGGTCAGGCCCGGGCCGTCGGCCGGGTCAGCAGCAGCACCAGCAGCCCGGCCGCGCACAGCGCGGTGCTCATGCCGTACGCCCACCGGTAGCCGACCTGCGCGGAGAGCCCGAGCAGCGGCCCGGCGAGCATGGCGCCGATCGGGAACGTGTTTGTGAACAGCGTGGTGGCCCGGCCCGGCTCGCCCGGCAGCAGATCCTGCACGTAGGCGATGCCGACGCCGGACACCGCGGCGATGAACAGCGCGTTCACCGGCTGCGCGAACAGCAGGAACGGCACGCTCGGCGCCAGCGCGGCGGTCGCGTAGTAGGCGACCCCGCAGGCGCCGCCGACCAGGATCAGCGGCCGCAGCCGGACCCGCGCGGTCAGCGCGCCCAGCCCGAGGATCAGCGGGATCTCCAGCGCCGCGCACAGGCCCAGCACCAGCCCGGCGCGGGAGGGGTCGTCGTTCAGTTCGGTGTCGATGAACAGCGGCATCGCCTGCACGCCGACCGTCAGCGGGCACTGGAGCAGGACGAACGCGAGCGCCGTCAGCGCCAGCCGCAGCCGGGACGCGCCGGGCGGGCCGGGCGGGCCGGGCACCGCGCCGTCCGGATCGGCCGCGACCGGCCGCGCCGGCAGCGGCAGTTCCTCCAGCCGGAACGCGGCCACCAGCGCGGCCAGCGCGTACATGACGGCGGCCATGCCGTAGACCAGGCGGAAGCCGCCGACGTCGAGCAGCACCGCGGCCAGCGCCGGCCCGGCCACCCAGGCGACCGAGAAGACGGTACGCATGAGGCTGACGCCGAACGCGGCCCGCGTCGGATCGTCCCTGTCGAACAGCGCCCGGGTGTACGCGAACGACTGCGGGAACAGCGAGTTCGCCAGCGCGGTGGCGGTGGCGGTCAGCCCCAGCAGGATCCAGTAGTCGCGGACGTACGCGGTCGTCCCCGCGCCCACCACACCGGCCAGCGCGGCGCCGACAAGCAGCGCGCGCCGGATCGGCAGGCGGTCCGACAGCCGGCCGATCAGCGCGGAGGCGACCACCCCGGACAGCGGGGCGACGACCAGGAACACGGTCACCCGTACCGGACTGGCGTGGACCTCCCGGTCGAGGAACAGCGACAGGAACGGCAGCACCACGGCGGTGGACAGACCGACGGTCAGGAAGACCACACCCAGCGGGAGCAGCCGGAATCGGCCGGCGCGCACCGCCGGCCTCGTGTCCACAGCCATGCGGCGGACTGTACGCGGCGGCGGCGCGGCGGCCGACCGGGTTTCCGCAGCCCGGACAGTCCCGGTGCTCAGCCGGCCGGTCGGGGCGGTACGCCGGCCCGGTCGCAGGCCTCCCGGTACATGCGCACCACCTCCCGGCGGATCTGCGCCCGTTCGGTGAGCCGGTGGGCGAACGGGACGCGCACCGGGACCTCCGTGCCGCCGACGGTGACGGCGAAGTCGATGCCGTCGGCGTCCAGGCCGGTGGTGCGGGCCGCGGTGGCGTCCGGCCGGCCGCCGAGCGTACGGCAGATCAGCAGCGCGTCCCCGGCGTGGTCGTCGTTCATGTGCCGGCTGACGGCGGCGACCACCTCCGGCGGAAACCCGGCGCTCACGCGGCGCCCTCCCGGCCGTTCGCCGCCGCCAGGCGACCCAGGTCGGTGAAGACCGCGATGTTGTGCTCGTACGCCACCAGCACCTCGTCGCGCAGCGCGGCGCGGCCGGCCTCGTCCAGCGTGAGCGCGTCCAGCCTCGCCCGGTAGGCGTCCTTGTACGACTTCGGGTCGCTGATCCGCGGGAAGTGGTAGAACGACGCCCCGGCCTCGCCGGTCACCCCGTAGTACCGGGCCACGCAGCGCCCGATGTGCCGCCCGCCGGACAGGTCGCCGAGATAGCGGATGTAGTGGTGCGCGATGAACCGCTCGGGCGATCCGGCGCAGGCCGAGGTGATCCGCGCGGCGTACGCGACAGCGGCCGGGATCGGCTCCATCACCTCGCGCCAGCGCGGCCCGAGCAGGAACCGCAGGTCGGCGGCGAGCGCGGGCAGCCGGGTCAGCGCGTCGTCGACGAACGGGCCGGCCAGCGGATCGTCGCGCATCGTCTCCGCGACGCCCTCCAGCGCCGCGTAGATGCCGTGGTGCGCGACGACGAGCGCGGTGTAGCCGGCCACGTCGAGTTCACCCGCGGTGAGCGCGGAGACGTACCGCTGGGACTCGGCGCTCCGGTGCGCGTCGCGCGTCTCGGCGCGCAGCCGGGCCGCGAACGTCTGGGTATCCATCTGCTATCTCTCCTCGTCGACTGACGGTCTTGCGGGCCGGCCCCGTCGGGGCACGATCAGCGGCAGCTCGTCACGGGGGTGGGGGACGACGTCGATGTCGTACCGGTAGACCTCGCTGAGCAGCGGGGCGGTGAGCACCTCGCGCGGTGCCCCGGCGGCGCGGACGCGTCCGTCGCCGAGCAGGGTCACGGTGTCCGCGTACGCCCCGGTCAGCGTCAGGTCGTGCAGCACCACGACCACGGCGTCCCCGGCGCGGGCCCGCTCCCGGGCGATGTGCATGACCAGTTCCTGGTGCCGCAGGTCGAGCGCGGCGGTCGGCTCGTCGAGCAGCAGCGTGGTGGCCCGCTGCGCCAGGACCCGGGCCAGCGCGGCGCGAGCCTGCTCGCCGCCGGACAGCGCGGGGTACGGCCGGGCCGCGAAGCGGGCGACGTCGCAGCGTTCGAGCACGTCGGCGACGACGGCGTCGTCCTGTTCCCGCTCGGGTCGCCCGGCCCACGGCGCCCGGCCCATCCGCACCACCTCCCCGACGGTGAACGGGAAGCTGAGCGTGTTGCGCTGGGCGAGGATGGCGCGGCGCCAGGCCAGCTCCACCGGGCTCCACGACTCGCGGGGCAGCCCGTCGACCTCGATCCGGCCGGCGGCGGCCGGTACGTCACCGCTGATCGCGCCGAGCAGCGTCGACTTCCCGGCGCCGTTCGGCCCGACCAGGGCGTGCACCTCGCCGGCGCGTACCTCAAGGTCGATCCCGTCGAGCACGGGCCGGCCGGCGCGTTCGACGCGCAGCCCCGCCACCCCGATCCGGAGGTGCCCGGCGGGCGCCGTCTCCGGGGGGCGGGCGGCGGCGAACCGGCGTGGCGTACGCGGAAGGCTCATCCCCAGCCTCCGGCCCGGTCGCGAGTGCGGCGCAGCAGCCAGAAGAACGCCGGACCGCCGATGACCGCGGTGAGCACGCCGAGGGGCAGCTCCTGGTGCTCGACGAGGGTACGCGCCGCGAGGTCGGCGCCGATCACCACGACGGCCCCGCCGAGCGCGCTGGCGATCAGCAGCACCCGATGGCCCGGTCCGGCGACCATCCGGATCAGGTGCGGCACGACCAGTCCGACGAAACTGATGATGCCGGTGAACGCGACAGCGGCGGCGCCGAGCAGCGCGGTGACGACGATCAGCCGCAGCCGCAGGCGTTCGGTGTTGACACCGAGGTGCCGCGCGGCGGGTTCACCGAGCGCGAGCAGGTCGAGGCGGCGCGCGTCGGCGCAGGCGACGGCGAGGCCGGCGAGCAGGCACGGCGCGGCGAGACCGACTGCCGTCCAACTGGCCTGGGCGAGGCTGCCGAGGTTCCAGAACGCGATGGCCTGCACGCCGGACTGGTCGGTGACGAACATGAGCAGCCCGATCACCGAGCCGGCGACCGCGTTGACCGCGACGCCGGTCAGGACCAGCGTCACCACCTCGGTCCGGCCCCCGGAGCGGGCCAGCGCGTACACCAGGTAGGTGGTGGCGAGGCCGCCGGCGAAGGCGGCGAGCGGCACGGTCCATCCGCCCACGACGGTGACGCCGGTGACGATGGCCAGGGCGGCGCCGACAGCCGCGCCGGCCGACACCCCGATCACGCCGGGCTCGGCGAGCGGGTTGCCGAAGACGCCCTGCATGACCGCGCCGGCGCAGCCGAGGGCGGCACCGACGACGGCCGCCAGCAGCACCCGGGGGAAGCGGACGATCCAGAGCGCGTTCTCGCCCTGTGCCGCCGACGGCAGCGGACCGAGGTCCAGCCCGAGGCGGTGCAGCACGGAGCCGAGCACCTCCGCGGGGGAGATCGCCACCTGGCCGCGCCCGGCCGCCAGCAGGGCGACGAGCACCAGGGCGACGCCGAGCCCGGCCACCAGTACGGTGCCCCGCCGGCCGGGGGACCGGGGCGCGCCGGTGACCGTCGCCGGGGCGGCGGCGGGCGCGGGCCGCTTCCGTAGCGTGGTCACGACGGGTCCTCGCACGAGTAGACGGCGCGGGCGAGGGCCTGGACGACCCGGCCGGATCGGACGCCGAAGGTGAGCAGCGTGCCGTCGGCCATGTCGACGACGCGCCGGTTGGCCCCGGCCGGCGTCTGCGCCACGCCGGGCAGCTCGACCAGGCCGTCCACGCCGCCGACGGAGGCGAGCCCGGCGCTCATCACCAGGATCACGTCGGGCGCGGCGTTGATGAGGCCCTCGCTGGTCAGCGGACGGAACTTGGACAGCCCGGCGGCGCTGCCGGCGTCGACGCCGCCGATCGCCTCGATCATCGCGTCGGACCCGGCGCCCCGGCCGCCGATCAGGTACACCCCGGCGGTGCCGCGCAGGTAGAGGAACGCGATCCTCGGCGCTCGGCCCGCCGGGGCGGTACGCCGGGCCTCGGCGATCTCGCTCCGCACGCGGGTCACCAGCCGCTCCCCGGCCTCGGGTACGCCGAGCGCCGCCGCGATCGCGCGGATGTGCGCCGGTACGCCGTCGAGGGTCGGCTCGGCAGGTACCCGCACGACCGGGATGCCGGCGGCGCGGAGCTGGCGCAGCACCTCGGGCGGCCCGACGCCGTCGTCGACGAGCACGACGCTCGGGTCGAGGTCGAGCACCGCCTCGGCGGAGAGGTCGTGCCCGCCCGGGGTGACCACCGGCAGGTGTGCGGCGGCGGGGAACGTGGTCGAGGTGTCCCGCCCGATGACGTTGCCGCCCAGGCCGAGGCCGAAGACGATCTCGGCGATCGAGCCGTGCAGGTTCACCGGGAGGATGCGGCTGACGTCGTCGACAGTCACCGTCGTGCCGTCGCCGGAGCGGACGGTGGCCGGCAGCGCGGGCGTGGGCGCCGGGCGGACCGGGTCGACGTCGGCGTCGTCCACCGTAGCGGTGACCGGGCCGCAGCCGGAGGCGGTCGGCGTACCCGATCGGCCCGGCGCGGCGCAGCCGGTCGCCGCCATGGTCAGCGCGAGCAGCGCGACGAGCGGTCGGCGGCCCGGTCGCCGGTGCGGGCGGCTCACCGGCCGGCACCGCGACGGCGCCGCCACCGGCCGAGGGCGACCAGGACAACCAGGGCCAGTGCGGCGGCCACCACCCCGACTGTCCATCCGCGTCCGGCCCCGGAGGTGTCGCTGACCCGCGTGACGTGGAGGTCGGAGGCCGCGGCCTGCGACGGCGCCCCGGCTCCGGGCGCGGCGCCCGCCGCTCCCGTCGCCCCTGCCGCGCCCGCTGCGGCCGGCGCGCTGCCGGAGACGGCCGGCGCCGGCGCGTCCTGTCCGGTGGTGGTCCGGGGCGTGGCGGCGGGCGTGGTCGCCTTCGGCGCCGGGCCGGCCTTCGGCGGGGCGCTCGTGGCGCCCGCGGCGAAGGTGACCGGCACCCGTACGTCCTGGGACCGGTCGGAGGGCCGGGTGTGGTCGGCGCGGGTGACGACCGCGCACCGCCGGACGGTGCAGTCGACGTCGCCGATGGTGGGGGTCACCTTGACCGCCACCGAGAAGGAGCCGCCGGGGCCGTACGGCTTGGTCAGGCCCTCGGCGTAGGCGGGCGGGTTCGACGAGATCCACTGCGAGGCGCCGAGGCTGCCGGTGGTGTCGGCGCCGCCGCCGCACGGGGTGGCCGCCACGCCCGGTCCGTTGTCGACGCAGTACGCGACGTAGATGCCCTTGTCGACGTCGTAGCCGCGCCCGGAGACGGACACGGTGGCGCCGGAGCGGCTCAGGCCGGTGCTCGGGGTGACGGTGAGCTTCTGACCGCCGCTGCCGGTGGCGGTGCCGGCGTGGGCCGGCGCGGGCGTGGCGACGACGGCGGCGGTGAGCAGAACGGTGGTCCAGATGGTGCGGCGCCGTGCTCGCATCGGACTCCTCACACGACAGGTCCGGCCGGGCGCACCGGCCGAGCAGTTGCTTAGGTTTGGCTAACCTAAGTGGCAAACGCGCAGGTGGCAAGGGGTCCGTTCGGCTGAAGATCTTGAGACGCTTCGCGGATCGCCCGATCATCTTAGGTTTGCCTAACCTAATACCTTCGCTTCCCCTCCCGAGAGGAACAGCATGTTCAGATCCAGAGCCGGAGCCCTCCGGTCGATGCGCTGGGCGGCGGTGCTCGCCCTCGGCGTGTCGAGCGCGCTCGTGGGCACCGGACCCGCCTCGGCGGCCGAGGCCGAGATCGCCAGTGGCAGCCTGAACTGGGGTTTCAAGGCCAGCTTCCGCAACTACGTCAAGGCCGGCAACGGGGACCCGCCGATCGCTGTCAGCAACGGCGCCAGTGTCAACGCCGACGGCACGTTCACGTTCCCGTCGACCGGCGGCACGCACGACGCCGCCGCCGGTACGACGAACGCCACGTACGGCGGCACCGTGGTGTTCTCGTACCCGGCGCACCTGCTGACCATCACGCTGGCCAACCCGACGGTCGCCGTCTCCGGCGGCACCGCCTCGCTGAAGGCGGACGTCGACCTGGCCACCACGATGACCGAGCCGGTCTCGGTGAAGCAGGCCACCATCGCCACCCTCACCGGCGCTCCCGCCACCAGCGGGAACACGGTGACGGGCAGCAACCTCGCCGCGGCGCTCACCAGCGTGGGAGCCGGCGCGTTCAACGGCTTCTACGCCGCCGGTGAGGCGCTGGACCCGGTGTCGTTCACGTTCACCACGGCCGGCGGCACCGCGCCCGCCACCCCGGCGGTGACCGTCGACCCGGCCCAGGGCCTCGACCCCGCCGGGGCGACCGTCGCCGTACGCGGCACCGGCTTCGACCCGGACGTCAACAACGGGGCGGGCATCTACGTCTCGTTCGGACCGAAGGTCGACGAGCACTGGGCGAACGCCGGCGTCCTCCAGGTCACCAAGTGGGTCAACAAGACCAACGAGCCGACCGACGCCCGGGACCGGATGGCCGCCGACGGCAGCTTCACCACGACGCTGCCGATCAGCGCCGTCTACACCGACCGCAACGGCGACGAGGTGGACTGCACCGAGGTGCAGTGCTACGTCATCACCTTCGCCGCCCGCGGCTCGGCCGACCGCCGCCAGGACACGTTCACCCCGATCACCTTCACCCGGACCGGGGCGGGTGGGAACTCGGCCCAGCAGCGGATCACCAGCACCGTGACCGGCGGCCCGCTCAGCCTGAGCGTGGCCGGAGCGAACGTCGCCCTGCCGCCGGTCGGCAAGGGCGAGTACGCACGGGCGCCGCTGAACACGGCCACGGTGGCCGACCTGCGCGGCGCCGGCACCGGCTGGAGCCTGGTCGGACAGGTCTCCGACTTCACCTCCGCCGCCGGTGGCGTCATCGCCGGGAACTACCTCGGCTGGGCGCCGACGGCGAACGTGGTGGACGACCCGCTGGGCGGCACCACCGGCGCCGTCACCCCGGGTGCGGTGGCCGCTCCCGGCGCCGGTCTCGGTGAGGCCCGCGCCCTGTGCACGGCCGGAGCCGGGACCAGCAACGGCGTCTTCGCCTGCGGCGCCGAGCTCAACCTCGGTGTCCCGGCGTCCGCCGCGGCGGGCGACTACGTCGCCACGCTCACCCTGACCCTCTCCTGATTCACCGACCGGGTCGGACCTGGTGGGGCGCGGGCACGTCGCCCGTGCCCCACCAGCCGCGCCCCGGCGACCACCTCGCAGCGGAGCACGGTATGCCCCTCCTCACGCCCTCCACCCGCACCCCGCGACGGCACACGCCCGGCGCCCCGGCCGCGCGGTGGTGCGCCGCGCTCGCCGCCGTGCTGCTCGCGGTGCTGCTCGGGCCGCCGGCCGCCGGCGAGGCCGCCCTCCGGCCCGCACCGTCCGCCGACCCCGGCGCCGTCCGCTGGGCGGTCCAGCCGTCCGGGCCCGGCGGGCCGACCGGGCGCAACTACTTCACGTACGACCTGGCGCCCGGTGACACCGTCACCGACCACGTCGGCGTCACGAATCTCGGCGACCGCCCGCTCACCTTCGCGGTGTACGGCACCGACGCGTACACCACCACCGACGGCGCCTTCGCGCTGCTGCCCTCCGACCGGGCCGCCACCGATGTCGGCGCCTGGATCGGCGTCGAGCGGCGAAGCTGGACCGTCCAGCCCGGCCGGCGCGCGGACATCCCGTTCCGCCTCACCGTGCCGCGCAACGCCACGCCCGGCGACCACACCGGCGGCGTGATCGCCGCTGTCGCCCAGGACGGCGTCACCGCGGACGGGCAGCGGGTCCGGCTCGACCAGCGGATCGCCGCCCGGGTCTACCTCCGCGTCGCAGGCGAGGTCCGCCCCGCCGTGACTGTCGAATCGGTACGCGTCGACTACGACACCCCGCTCAACCCGATCGGCCGCGCCGACCTCACGGTCACCTACCGGGTCCGCAACAGCGGCAACGTCCGCGTCGGCGGCACCGGCGCGGTGGTCGTCGACGGCCCCGGTGGCTGGACGCTGTCCCGGACCAGCCCGGTCGACCTGCCGGAGTTGCTGCCCGGCGCCGAGTTCACCGTCACCGAGCGGGTCACCGGCGTACCACCCGCGCTGCGGCTGACCGCGACTGTCGACCTCGCACCCACCACCGTCGACACCGCGTTGCCCCCGGTGCAGCGCACCGCGAGCGTGTGGGCACCACCCTGGCTGCTGATCGCCGCACTGGCGGCCGCCGGAGCCTGGCTCTACCTGCGCCGTCGCCGCCGTCGTCCCACCCCGGCCGCGCCGCCCACCACGACCGGGCCGGCGGCGGTGTCCGAGCGCGCGGCGACGGCTGCACCCGCCGGGCCGGCGTCGGTGTCCGAGCCCTCGGCCGCTCCCGCCGGGCCGGCGGATGCGTCCGGGGCCACCGCCGGGGGGACGGCCGAACCCCCGGCGGGCGGCACGCCGGCCGGTGCCCGGTGACGCCGGTCCTGCCGGCCGCCGCCGCGATCCTCGCGCTGGCCGTGGCGGCCCCGGCGCCGCCGTCCGCCCCGGACGGCACCGCCGTCTCCGCCCCGGCCGCGCCGTCGTCCACTGCGGCCTCCGCGGCGCCGCGGCCCGCTGTCGTCGTGCCGTCCGGCCCGCTGACTGTCGGGCAGCGGGTCACCGTCACGCTGCGCGGCTGGCCGGCCGGTCCGGTCCACCTCACGGTCTGCGGTAACGAGGCCCGCCGGGGCGCGCTCGACTGCGCCAACGAGCAGGGCACCACCGTCCAGGCGCCGGCGGGCACGACGGTGGCGCCGATCGTGCTGGCGGCGCCACCCGTCGCCTGTCCCTGCGTGCTGCGCGCGCATGCGCTGACCGGCACCGCCCGGGCCACCGCCGCGCTGCCGGTCCGGGGCGTGACCGCCGCCCCGTCGCCCGCGCCGGCCGCCACGCCGCGACTGCACCTCGACGAGCTGCGCGTCGCCGGCCGCCGCCCGCTGCGGGAATGGTTCGGGCTGCCCGAGACGCTCACCGTACGCGTCGCGCTGCGCAACCCCGGCCCGGCCGACGTGGTCGACCCGCCGTTCACGCTGCTGTTCGGCCGGCCCGGACGGGCGCACACCATCGTCGCCCCCCCGCCACTGGGCACCATCGGCGCCGGGCAGGTCCGGACGTACGAGATCCCGGTGCCGGTGGACGTCGCCGTGCTCGGGGCGCACGAACTCCACGGCCGCGTCGACCTGCCGGAACGGCCGGTGGCCTTCGTGGTCGAGACCAGCCGCCACCCCTGGGGACTGCTCGGTGCGGCAGTCCTGGTGGTGGCGCCGGTCGTGCTCCGGCCGCGCCCGCCGCGCCGCCGGGGCCGGCACCGCACCGGCGAGGGCGCCGGCTAGCCGACGGCGGTGGGGGAGGGCGGAGCGCTGCCGCCCTGCGGCGCCTCGGCGGTCATCAGCCGGACGATCTCCGCCCGGTCGGCGGCCGACGGCATCCCCCACTCCGGCCGGTAGCCGAACGCCCGGTCCAGCGGGATCGACGAGGTCCGGCCGTCGAGGATCTCCACCGCGTCGGTACCGATCAGCCCGGGATGCTCGACGCCGCACGCCTCGGCCACCTTGACCAGGTCGCGGCGCAGCGTACGGATGTAGTTCGCGGCCCGCACCGACTTGCGCGCCGGGTCCAGACCTCGGGCCAGCCACGCGTTCTGCGTGGCGACGCCGGTCGGGCAGGTGTCGGTGTGGCACTTCTGCGCCTGGATGCAACCGATCGCCAGCATCGCCTCCCGCCCGACGTTGACCATGTCGGCGCCGAGCGCGAACGCCACCACCGCGTTGTCCGGCAGACCGAGCTTGCCGGCGCCGACGAACACCACCTGCTCGTGCAGGTCGCGTTCGGCGAAGGTCCGGTAGACCCGGGAGAAGCCCTGCTGGAACGGCAGCGAGACCGAGTCGCTGAAGATCAGTGGCGCGGCGCCGGTGCCGCCCTCGCCGCCGTCGACGGTCACGAAGTCCACGCCGCGCCCGGTGTCGCGCATCAGCGTGGCCAGTTCCTCCCAGAACCCCAGGTCACCGACGGCGGACTTGATGCCGACCGGCAGGCCGGTCTCGGCGGCGAGCAGCTCCACCCAGTCCAGCAGGCTGTCGCAGTCGGAGAACTCGGCGTGCCGGGACGGGCTGACGCAGTCCTGACCGGCCGGGACGCCCCGGGTGGCGGCGATCTCGGCGGAGACCTTCGCCGCCGGCAGCAGGCCGCCGAGGCTCGGCTTGGCACCCTGGCTGAGCTTGATCTCCAGCGCGCGTACCGGCGCCGACGCCACCAGGTCCCTGAGCCGTTCCAGGCTGAACCGGCCCTGCTCGTCGCGGCAGCCGAAGTACGCGGTGCCGAGCTGGAAGACCAGCTCACCGCCGTTGCGGTGGTACGGCGACAGCCCGCCCTCGCCGGTGTTCTGCAGGCAGCCGGCCAGCGCGGCGCCCCGGTTGAGCGCCTCCACCGCGTTCGCGGACAGCGAGCCGAAGCTCATCCCGGAGATGTTCACCACCGACTCCGGGCGGAACGCCCGCGCCCGGCCGCGCGCCGCGCCGAGCACCTTGGCGCAGGGCAGCGTCACGTCGTGCCCGGCGGTCGGCGCCGACGGCGGCACCGCCCGGCCGAACGTACGGTGCTTGATGATCGGATAGCCGGAGGTGTGCTCGATGTCGTTGTCGGTGCCGAACCCGAAGTAGTTGTTCTCCTGCTTGGCCGAGGCGTACACCCAGCGCCGCTGGTCGCGGGTGAAGGGCCGCTCCTCGTCGTTGCCGGCCACGATGTACTGCCGCAGCTCCGGGCCGATCGACTCGATCAGGTACCGGGCGCGGCCCAGCACGGGGAAGTTGCGGCGCAGCGCGTGGTCGCGTTGCAGCAGGTCCCGCGCCGCCAGCGCGGCGACGGCGGCGACGGCTGCGGGTACGGCTCTCTTCGCCCAGCTCATCCCGCCACTCTTTCCGGCCCGGCACCCGGTCAAACGCCTGATGGAACCCGGCCACCCCGGGCGGTGTCATGGAAGCGGACCGACGGCGGAGGCTGCCCTGGACGACGACGACCTCGTCACCCGCGTACGCGCCGGCGACCGGGAGGCGTACGACGCCCTGGTCGCCCGGCACACCGCGTCCGCGTACCGGACGGCGGTGCTGCTCGGCGCCGGTCCGGACGCCGAGGACGTGGTCCAGGAGGCGTTCGTCAAGGCGTACCGGAAACTGTCCCGCTACCGGGCCGAGGCGTCGTTCCGGTCCTGGCTGCTCGCGATCGTCGCCAACGAGACCCGGAACCTGCACCGGACGCGGACCCGGCGGGACGGGCTGACGCTGCGCGCGGCGACGGCGGACCCGGTCGCGGCGGTCACCGCCGAGGACGGGCTCGACGCGGTGCTGGCGGCCGAGCGCCGGGCCGAGCTGGTCGGGGCGCTGCGCCGGCTGCCCGCCCGCGACCGCGAGGTGATCGTCTGCCGCTACCTGCTCGACCTCGGCGAGGACGAGACGGTGACTGTGCTGGGGGTGGCCCGGGGCACCGTGAAGTCGCGGACCCACCGGGCGCTGGCGAAGCTGCGGGCCCTGCTGGACCGGGAGGTGGCACACCGTGGATGACCTGGAACGGGAGCTGCGGGAGCTGACGGGCTGGCTGGAGCCGGCGCGGACACCGGACCTCACCGCGCGGGTCCGGGCCCGGCTCGACGCGCCCGCGCCGCGCCGCCGCCGGCGGTACGTGCTGGCCGCCGCGCTCGCCGCCCTGCTCGTGGCGGTGCTGCCGCCGGGGCGGGCCGCGCTCGCCGACGCGGTGACCGGGCTGTTGCGGTTCTCCGGGGTGGTCGTGGACACCGCGCCCGCCCCGCCGCCGACGGGTACGCCGTCGCCGCTGCCCGCGCAGCACGAGGTCGCCCTCGCCGAGGCGCAGCGGCAGGTCCGCTTCCCGATCCGGGTGCCGGCCCGGCTCGGCGAGCTGGACCGGGTGCTCGTCGCCGATCCGGACGGCACCGGCGCGCACCGGGTCGCCAGCCTGCTCTACCGGGGCGGGACGGTCCGGCTGGACGCCTTCGACGGCTCGCTCGACATCGTGTTCCACAAGCGGTCCCTCGGGGCGGACGTGACGCTCACCCACGTCGGCGGCGAGTTCGCGATCTGGGTCGGCGGCCCGCACGCGCTGGCGTACGTGGACCGCTCGGGCACGGAACGGGTCGCCACCGCGCGGTTGTCCGCCGCCACGCTCATCTGGGAGCGGGCCGGGGTGAGCTACCGGCTGGAGGGCGACCTGACGCGCGAGCAGGCGCTCGACATCGCGTCCTCGCTTGAGTGAGTGCGGCGGGAACCTCGGGGCGCCGGGCGGTGTCCTGTCGACGAGAGTCGTCGACGGGGGAGGCCGGATGTCCGTTCCGAGAAGAGTCCTGCTGGTGCCGGTCCTGCTGCTGGCCGGGTGCACCGGCCCGGCCGCGCAGCCGGCCGGCGGGCCGGCCACGGGCACCGTGCCCGCCACCGGACCGTCCACGCCGGCGGCCTGCGCCGAGCGGGTGGAGACCGGCCGGCTGCCGGACTGGGCGGACGCCGGGTTCACCGGCGACACCCGGATCCGGCACGTCTTCGGCACCGGGGGCGACATCGTGGCGATCCTGTTCGCGTACCCGCTGGTGCACGCGCGCGGCGACGGCGCGAACAACAAGATCCTCTGGGTGGCGCGCCCCGAGCCCGGCCGGTCCGAGCCGGCGCCGCGGACCCCGCTGGTGATCACCGCGACGCGGGACGGGACGGACACCCCTGTCGTCCGGGAGGTGGCGGGCGGACCCGGGCCGTCCATCGTCGACCTGCCGGCCGCCGGCTGCTGGCGGCTGCGGCTGGACTGGTCCGGCCGCACCGACACGATGGATCTGGTCTACCGGCCGTCGTCCCGCTGACCGGCATGGCCGCTGCCGGTCCGGGTAACGCCTCGTCATGGCGAAGTACACCGAGCCGGAACTGCGCGAACGCCTCAAGGCCGAGATCCGCGCCTCCGACAAGGGCGGACGGCCCGGGCAGTGGTCGGCCCGCAAGTCGCAGCTGCTGACGAACGAGTACAAGAAGGCCGGCGGGGGATTCGAGGGCCCGAAGGACGCACGGCAGCGCTCGCTGCAACGCTGGGGCGGCGAGAAGTGGCAGACCCGCAGCGGTGACACGCGTGCCCGCAACGGCGGCGAAACGCGCCGTTACCTGCCTGAACAGGCGTGGGAGGAGCTGTCGGAGACCGAACGGCGGGCCACCGACACCCGCAAGCGCCGCGCGTCGCGTTCCGGCCGCCAGTACGTGCCGAACACCGGCCCGGCGAAGCGGGCCCGCCGGGACGCCACCGCCGCCGAGCAGATCAACGAGCTGCCGGTGACCGAGGCCGTCAAGCTGGTCCGCGACCTCGACACCCGCCAGCTCGGCGCGGCGCTGCGCCGGGAACGCGGCGGCAAGGCCCGCAAGACGCTCATCGGACGGCTGGAGTCGGAACTGGGCCGGCGCCGGGCGGCGTGAGCGTGATCCCGTGGCGCACCGCGACGGAGGGGCCGGCCCGCAGGCCGGCCCCTCCGCGCGACCGTCAGCGGCGCGGGTGCTGCGGGATGCGCGGCAGCACGTAGGGCGGACCGGAGAACATCAGGTCGGCCTTCAGTTCGTGGTACGCCAGCTTCGGCTGGTAGTTCTCGTCGTAGACGGTGGCCAGGCCCTCCGGCGGGTCGGAGAACGCGCCGGGCACCCAGGAGTGCTTGTCGGTGAAGCCCCAGAGCGTGAACGACAGGCAGTGCCGCTCGGCCAGGCAGGCCTGCATCAGCACGCTGAAGTTCGCCGCGGACGCCTGCAGGCGCGGGTTGATCTCCGCGGAGTCGCCGGCCTCCACCCCCTCGGTGATCTGGCTGCGTACGTCCACCTCGGTCAACGCCGTGGCCAGCCCGAGCCCGGCGAACTTGCGCAGGGCCGCGGCCACCTGGAGCGTGCTGAAGTTGCCGTACTGGGTGCCCAGGTGGCCCTGTGCGCCCACGCCGTCGATCGGCACGCCCTTGGCCCGCAGGTCACGGGCCATGTTGTAGACGAACTGCGTCTTGTCGTCGGCCGGGTTGCCGGAGCCGAACGCCTCGATGTTGTAGTCGTTGTAGAACAGCAGCGCCTTCGGGTCGGCGGCGCGGGCCCAGCGGAACGCGTCGGCGATGTAGCCGGGGCCGAGGTTCTGCGCCCAGAACCCCTTGTAGTGCAGGGTGGACGGGGTGTCCCAGGGGTCGCTGACCGCCTCGTTCACCACGTCCCACTGCCAGATCTTGCCCTTGAAGTGGGTGACCACTGCGGTGATGTGGTTGCGCAGGATCTGGCGCAGCTCGGCCTTGCTGATCGAGCCGTCCGCGACGCCGCTGGTCAGCCACGCGGGCAACTGGTTGTGCCAGACCAGCACGTGGCCCCGGACCCGCTGGTTGTTCTTGCGGGCGAACTCGACCAGCTCGTCGGCCGGGCCCCAGTTGTAGGTGCCCCGGGTGGGTTCGAGGCTCTCCCACTTCATCACGTTCTCGGCGGTGACGGTGGAGAACTCGGACGCGGCCAGCTCGCGGTACCGCGGCTCGGAGGCGTCGTTGAGGGCGGCCATGTCCACCGCGGTGCCCACGTAGAGGCCGTGGCGCTTGGCCAGCTCACGCAGGCTCTGCGCGGCCGGGTCGTACGGGCGTCCGGCCGTCGCGGGGACGACGTTGAGGGCGGTGGCGGTCGCGACGGCGACGGCGCCGGCGGCGAGCCATCGTCTCAGCTTCATGGTCGTTCCTTTCGGGAGGGTGCGCGCGGCCCGGGGGCCGGCGGTGGCGGTGCCGGAGACGCCGCGCCGTGGAACGGTTCGGCGGGCGCCAGGGTGGACTGACGATGCGGCTTCCGAAACTTCCGATCAACCTTCCGGAAGTAGCCCGAAACATTACGGACGCCGATAGCCGTCCGTCAATCACCTGGGCGGGGAGGGTGAGCCGGCGCGTCAGCGCAGCGGGTGGCAGGAGGCCCGGACGACCAGCTCGGTGGGGAGCTGGATGTGGGTGTCCCGCTCGACGCCGGCGATGAGGTCGATCAGCAGGCGCAGCGACTCGGCGCCCATGCGTTGCAGCGGCTGCCGGATCGTGGTGAGGGGCGGGTCGACGAGCGCCGACTCGGGGATGTTGTCGAAGCCGATGACCGACAGGTCCTCCGGTACGCGCAGGCCGAGGCCGCGGGCCACGTCCACCGTGGAGATGGCCGAGAGGTCGTTGCCGGCGAAGATCGCGGTCGGCCGGTCGGCGAGCGCGAGCAGCTCGGCGGCCGTGCTGGCGGCGGTCTCGGTGCGGAAACCGCCCACCCGCACGAGCCGTTCGTCCACCGGCACGCCCGCGTCGGCCATCGCCTTGCGGAACCCGGCCTCGCGCAGGCGGGCCGACTCCAGGTCGGGCCGGCCGCTGATGTGCGCGATCCGCCGGTGCCCGAGCGACAGCAGGTGGTCGGTGGCCAGTACCGCGCCGGCGAAGTTGTCGGAGTCGACGGTGGGCAGGCCGGACGGGCCGGTGTGCGGGTCGACGGCCACCACGTGGAAGCCGTGCTTGGTCTCGACCACCGTCGGCGTCACGATCACCGCGCCGTCGATGAGCGTGCCGGACAGCCGCGCCAGGGAGCGCCGCTCCCACCCTATGGCCGCGCCCTCGCCGTCGCCGCTGGAGTAGGCGAGCAGCTGGTAGCCGCTGCCGGCGACCTCGCGGGACGCGCCCTTGAGCAGTTCGGTGGAGAACGGCTCGAACTCGGCGACCAGGATGCCCAGTACGTTCGTGCGGTGGCTGCGCAGGCTCTGCGCGCCCAGGCTGGCCTCGTACCCGAGCTCGTGGATCACCTGCTGGACGCGCTCGACGGTGGCCTGCGCGACGCCGTACCGACCATTGACAACTTTCGATACAGTTGCCACCGAGACGCCGGCCGTACGTGCCACGTCCGACATCTTGACGCGCTCCTGGAACACCACGCCGACGATGATAGAGGGCTCTTCCAGGGGGATCGAAGACGATGTCGAAAACGTTATCGATACCGATTGACTTCACGTTACGGCCCTGTAAAACTCCCCGGCAGGTAACCCGACTGAGTGGTCGAGGAGACATCTGTGGTGATGAAGCGCCGTGCTGGTGCCGTCCTGGCACTGTTTGTGACAAGCGCTCTGCTGGCCTCCGCGTGCAGTGGTGGTGGCGACGAGGAGAAGGCCGCCGAGAGCGAGCTGTACAAGAACCCGGTGACGTTGACCTGGTGGCACAACGCGTCGCAGGACGGGCCCGGCAAGACGTACTGGGAGAAGGTCGCCAAGGACTTCTCCGCGGCCCACCCGACCGTCAAGATCGAGATCGAGGCGATCGAGACGAACCAGCTCCAGCGCACCCGGCTCCCCGCCGCGCTGCTGAGCAACGACCCGCCGGACATCTTCCAGGCGTGGGGTGGCGGCGAGATGCGCGAGCAGGTCGAGGCCGACTACCTCAAGGACATCACCGACCAGGTGAAGGGCGAGGTGGCCGACGTCGGCAGCCCCGCCGAGATCTGGCAGGTGGACGGCAAGCAGTACGGCCTGCCGTTCCGGATGGGCATCGAGGGCATCTGGTACAACAAGGACATGTTCGCGAAGGCGGGCATCTCGGCGCCGCCGACCACCTTCGAGGAGCTCAACGCCGCCGTCACCAAGCTCAAGGCCATCAACGTCGTTCCGATCGCCCTGGGCGCCGGCGACAAGTGGCCCGCGGCGCACTGGTGGTACAACTTCGCGTTGCGCGCCTGCTCGGTCGACACGCTGAAGAAGGCCTCCAAGGACCGCACCTTCGACGACCCGTGCTTCGTCAAGGCCGGCCAGGACCTGAAGACCTTCATCGACACCAAGCCGTTCCAGAACAACTTCATCGCCACGCCGGGCCAGAACGACCCGACCAGCGCCAACGGTTTGCTCGCCAACGGCAAGGCCGCGATGGAGCTGATGGGCGAGTGGAACCGCGGGACCTTGGACACCGTCGCCACCGACAAGGCGGCCCTGGGCAAGTTCCTCGGCTGGTTCCCGGTGCCGGCGATCTCCGGCTCGGCCGGTGACCCGAAGGCGGCTCTCGGCGGCGGCGACGGCTTCGCCTGCTCCAAGAACGCCCCGGCCGAGTGCGTCGAGTTCCTCAAGTACATCGTCAGCCCCGAGGTGCAGAAGGGCTACGCCGCCACCGGCACCGGCCTGCCGGCCGTCAAGAGCGCTGCCGACGGCGTGACCGACCCGGCGCTGAAGTCCATCCTGGAGTCGACCGCGTCCGCCACCTACATCCAGCTCTGGCTGGACACCGCCTTCGGCAGCACCGTCGGCACCGCGATGAACGACGCGATCGTCGCGATCTTCGCCGGCAACGGGACACCTGAGAAGGTCGTCTCGGCCATGAAGGCGGCCGCAAGCAAGTGACGTCCGCATCGCAGACCCGTACGCCCGCCGTCGGCGCGCAAGCGCCGCCGGCGGGCCTCCGGCCCGGCGCACGGGCCGCCTCCCGCCGCGCCGAGACCCGTCGCAAGTGGTACGAGATCATCGGTCTGACCACGCCCGCGGTCGTCATCTACGTGATGTTCGTGCTGGTGCCGATGGGCTTCGCGTTCTACTACAGCCTGTTCCGCTGGCGCGGCGTCGGCCCGCCCACCGAGTACGTCGGCTTCCGCAACTACACGCTCGCCTTCCAGGACCCGATCTTCCTGGACGCGCTGCGCAACAACGCGATCATCGTGTTCGGGTCGCTGCTGATCCAGGGCCCGGTCGCGCTGGGCATCGCCCTCCTGCTCAACCGCCGCTTCCGCGGGCGCTCGGCGTTCCGCCTGCTGGTGTTCGTGCCGTACGTGCTGGCCGAGGTCACCGTCGGCATCATGTGGAAGCTGATCCTGACCGAGAACGGCACGCTCGACGCGCTGCTGCAGTCGATCGGGCTCGGTGGCCTGGTGCAGGCGTGGCTGGCCGACCTGGACGTGGTGATCTGGACGCTGCTGTTCGTCCTCACCTGGAAGTACGTCGGCTTCGCCATCATCCTGCTGCTCGCCGGCCTGTCGAACGTGCCGCAGGAGCTGAACGAGGCCGCCGAGATCGACGGCGCGAGCTGGTGGCAGATCCAGCGCCACGTCACGCTGCCGCTGCTCGGCCCCACCATCCGGATCTGGATGTTCCTGTCGATGATCGGCTCGCTGCAGGTCTTCGACATGATCTGGGTGACCTCGGTGCCGGCGGTACGGTCCCTCGGCGCCTCGGCCACCATGGCGACGTACATGGTGGACAACGGCTTCTTCGCCCGGCTCTGGGGCTACGGCAACGCGGTCGCCGTGATCCTGTTCGCCATCTCGTTCGTCGCGGCGCTGCTGTTCCAGCGTTTCCTGCTCCGCCGGGACATCGAGGGTGCCATCACCCGGAAGGGGAAGTGACAGTGGCCGTGAACTCCGTATCCGCCCCCTCGGCCGGGCGCCGGCCGGTGCAGTGGAGCTCGCCGCTGACGTACGCGATCGCGCTCGCGGTCGCGGCCGTGTCGATCGCACCCGTCGTGTACGTCGTCGTCGGCGGTTTCCGGACCACGCCGCAGATCGTGAACGACCCGGCCGGCCTGCCGGACCCGTGGGTCTGGGACAACTACTACCGGGTGCTGACCCAGAGCGACTTCTGGAAGCAGGCGTTCAACAGCGCCGTGGTCGCCCTCGGCACCACGCTCGGCGTGGTGGTGCTCGGCATGGCCGCCGCGTTCGTGCTCGCCCGCTACACGTTCCGCGGCCGCGAAGGGCTCTACACCTTCTTCACCCTCGGCCTGCTGTTCCCGGCCGGCGCGGCGATCCTGCCGCTGTACCTCATGCTGCGCGACCTGAACCTGATCAACTCCTACTACGCGGTGATCCTTCCGCAGGTGGCCTTCTCGTTGCCGCTGACGATCGTCATCCTGCGGCCGTTCCTGTCGGCCATTCCGCGGGAGCTGGAGGACGCGGCCGCCATCGACGGCGCCGGCCGGCTCGGCTTCCTCTGGCGGATCGTGCTGCCGCTGTCGCGGCCCGCGGTCGTCACCGTCGGCATCCTCGCGTTCGTGGCGAGCTGGAACGCGTTCCTCCTGCCGCTGCTCGTCCTCGGGGACGTCAACCTGCACACCCTGCCGCTGGGCGTGCAGAACTTCTCCAGCCAGTACACCACCGACACCGCGGGAGTCCTCGCCTTCACGTCGCTGGCGATGTTGCCGGCGCTGCTGTTCTTCACCTTGGCGGAGAAGCAGATCGTGGGCGGTCTCCAGGGCGCGGTCAAGGGCTGAGCGGCGGCGGCACCAGCACAACCAGTGGAAAGGCACACCATGACAGAGGTCCACGCGGTGGTGGACGGGCCGGTACCGGCTCAGGCAGGTTCGGACCACGACCGGCCGGACGGACACGACGCCGAGACGCGCGTACGGGAACTGCTCGCTCGGATGACGATCGAGGAGAAGGTCGCGCAGCTCGTCGGGTTCTGGGAGAAGGAGGACGGTGAGGCGGTCGCGCCCCTGCAGGGCGAGTTCGCCGACAGCGGCCGGCTCGAGGACTTCTCCCGGCACGGGCTGGGTCACCTGACCCGCGCCTACGGCACCCGCCCGGTCGACGCCGCCGCCCGCGCCGCCTGGCTGTGGAAGTTCCAGCGGGACCTGGTGACGGGCACCCGGCTGGGCATCCCGGCCATCGTGCACGAGGAGTGCCTGACCGGCCTGTCGGCGTGGAAGGCGGCGACCTTCCCGACGCCGCTGGCCTGGGGTGCCGCGTTCGACCCGGAGCTGGTCACCGAGATGGCGGCGGCGATCGGGGCCTCGATGCGCGCGCTCGGCATCCACCAGGGACTGTCCCCGGTGCTGGACGTGATCCGGGATCCCCGCTGGGGCCGGGTCGACGAGTGCATCGCCGAGGACCCGTACCTCGTCGGCACCATCGGCACCTCGTACGTGCGGGGACTCCAGTCGCAGGGCGTGCTCGCGACGCTGAAGCACTTCGCCGGCTACTCCGGCTCGCGGGCCGGGCGCAACTTCGGCCCGGTGCACGCCGGTCCCCGGGAACTCGCCGACGTGCTGCTGCCGCCGTTCGAGATGGCGATCCGCGACGGCGACGCGCGCAGCGTCATGCACTCGTACGCGGAGATCGACGGCGTGCCGGTCGCCGCCGACCCGACGATGCTCACCGATCTGCTGCGGGACCGGTGGGGCTTCGAGGGGACGGTGGTGGCCGACTACTTCGGGGTTGCCTTCCTCAACCTGCTGCACCACGTCGCGGCCGACAACGCGGACGCGGCGGTGCAGGCGCTGAGCGCGGGTCTCGACATCGAGCTGCCCACCGGCGACGCCTACCTGACCCTGACCGAGTCGGTGCGGGCCGGCCGGGTCGACGAGGCGCTGGTCGACCGGGCGGTGCTGCGCGTCCTGCGCCAGAAGCAGGAACTCGGACTGCTCGACGCGACGTTCGACGACGAGCCGCCGGGCGCGATCGATCTCGACTCGCCGGAGCACCGGTCGATCGCGCGCCGGCTCGCCGAGGAGTCGGTGGTCCTGGTCGCCAACGAGGGCGTGCTGCCGCTGCCGGCGGGCCGCCGGGTGGCGGTCGTCGGGCCGAACGCGGACCGGCAGGGCGCGCTGTTCGGCTGCTACTCGTTCCTCAACCATGTGCTGGCCCACCACCCGGGCGTGGAGACCGGCTTCGAGGTGCCGACCGTGCTGGAAGCGGTGCGCGCCGAGTTCGGCGCCGACTCGGTCACCTTCGCGGCCGGCTGCGAGGTGGACTCGGCGGACCGGTCCGGGTTCGACGAGGCGGTCGCCGCCGCGTCCGCCGCCGACGTGGCAGTGCTCGTGATGGGCGACCACGCCAGCCTGTTCGGCCGCGGCACCGTCGGCGAGGGCTGCGACCGGGACGACCTGGAGCTGCCCGGCGTGCAGCGTCAGCTCGTCGAGGCGGTGCTGGACACCGGCACCCCGGTCGTCCTGGTGCTGCTCACCGGCCGCCCGTACGCTCTCGGCTGGGCGCTGTCCCGGTGCGCGGCGGTGGTGCAGACGTTCTTCCCGGGTGAGGAGGGCGCCGGGGCGATCGCGGGCGTGCTCTCCGGGCGGGTCAACCCGTCCGGCCGGCTGCCGGTCACCCTGCCCGGCTCGGCCGGCGCGCAGCCGTACTCGTACCTGCACCCCGAGCTGGGGGCGGGCATGAACGGCACGAACCTGCCGGCGACGCCGGTGGCGCCGTTCGGGCACGGGTTGTCCTACACCACGTTCGCGTACACCGACCTGACCGTGCCGGCCGAGGTGCCGACCGACAGGCCGCTGAAGGTGTCGGTGCGGGTGACGAACACCGGCCCGGTCGCCGGTGACGACGTGGTGCAGCTCTACGGCCGCGACCTGGTCGCCTCGGTGACCCGGCCGGTGGCGCAGCTGCTCGGCTACCGGCGGGTGCGCCTGGAGCCGGGCGCCTCGGTGACCGTCGAGCTGACCGTGCCGAACACGCGGCTGGCCTTCACCGACCGCACGCTCACGCGCGTGGTGGAGCCCGGAGAGGTCGACGTCTGGGTGGGCACGAGCGCCCGGCGCGACGTCCAGGCGCGGACGACGCTGACCGGCGACACCGTCGCGATCACCGCGGAGTCGCCCCGCTGGACGACGACCGACCTTCGCTGAGCCGGGTCCGCCGGTCGTCCACGGGGCGACCGGCGGACCCTTTCATCTCATATTGGCGTTATGTCGTTTTTGGCTCAGTAGGCTCCAGGATGTCATCCAGCCCCGGCTGGATCCCGGTCGCCGGCACCCACAGGGATGCGTGAGTCACGATGATGGACGCGGACACCATGGTTCTGCCCCGGCTCGGGGACGCCGTGGTCGAGGACCCGTGGGGCGAGGACCGGCCGCGCCGGGCCGCCGCCCGCGCCGCTACCGCCGCGAGGCGCTGGCGGATCGCGGCGTGGCTGCTGCCGGCGGCCCTCACGGGTGCGCTCGGCGCCGCCCGGATCACCGCGTCGGCGCCGAGCGCCGGAGAACTCGCGACGCGGCGCGCGGCCACGTCGTCGTGGCCCGGGATCGGCGCCGCGCTGACCGGCGACGAGGTCGCGCTCGGGCCGTACCACCTTCTCCTGCGTGCCTGGGCGGCGCTGTTCGGCGCGGCGGACCTCGCGCTGCGCGTACCGTCGCTGCTGGCCATGATCGGGGCCGCGGCGCTCGTCGGCGCGCTCGCCGCCCGGATCGCCACGCCCGCCGCCGGCCTGGCCGGCGGGGCGATCTTCGCGGTGCTGCCGACCTCGATCCGGTACGCGCAGGAGGCGCAGCCGTACGCCCTGGCGGTGTTCGCCGCCGTGCTCGCCACCTGGCTGCTGGTGCCCGCGCTGGACCGGCCGGGCCCGCGGCGCCTCGTGCCCTACGCGGGCGCGGTGCTGCTGCTGGGCCTGTGCCAGCCGGTGGCGTTGCTGCTGCTCGCCGGCCACGGCTGGATCGTGCTGGCGTTCCGTCGCCGCGTCGCCGTCAGATGGCTGGCCGCAGTGGTCCTCGGGCTGATCCCGGTCGCCGCGCTGCTCGCCTCCGGCCTGCGCGACGGCGGTCATCTGGCGTCCGGCGTGCGACCGGGCGCCGCCGTGCTGGCGGCCACGCCCGGCGACCTGTTCGGCGTCGCCGCGCTCGGGGGCGTGCTGGCCGGGCTGGCGTTGTTCAGCCTCCCGCTGCGGTACGCCGCCGCGATCTGCACCGCCTGGGCGCTGGTGCCGGCGCTCGGACTGCTGGCGCTGGCACAGGCCGCGCCGGTCTGGTCGGCGGCGAACCTGCTGTTCACGGTGCCGGCCTGGGCGGTGCTCGGCGGGGTCGCCCTGTCCCGGGCGCGAGTCGCCGGGGCCGTCGCCGTGCTGGCTCTCGTCGCGCTGCTCGCCGTGGCGGCCCAGCTTCCCGGCTGACCGCGTGACCCGTCGACGATTGGGCGATGTCTGCCTGATTCGCACTTTTTGCGGTTGATTGTCGGCTTAGCATTCGGTCGGCTCCAGAGCCTGCAGACCATGGGGGAAACGTGGCCGTCGCCGCCGATACACGCCCGTCCCGCGCCACGACGGCCGGGCCGCCGGGTGCCCGCCCGATCGCACCCGTCCCGCCCGGGACGCCGGCCGATCCGGACCGCCGGCAGCGCAACGTCCGCGCCCGCCTCGCGTACGCCCGTTGCGGTGCCACCGCCGGCCCGCTGCGACCGCCCCGCCGCCCCGACGCGGCGGTCGAGTTCCGCCCCACCGCCTCGGTCGCCGCGCGGCTGGTGCTGACGCTGCTGGTGCTCGTCAACAGCGCCGCCGGCCTGGTCTTCGTCGGCTGGCTGCTGCTGCCCCAGCACGTGCCCGGGCCCGGCGTCGTCGGCCTCGGCGGCTGGCAGACCGTCGCCGCCCGGCTGGCGTTCTGCGTCGTCGTCGGCGTCGAACTGATCCGCCTGGCGCAGAACGTGGTGGTCTGGGTCTTCGCCTACCACGCCCGGGACCCGGTGCCGGTCGACCCGCCGGTCGGCCTGCGGGTCGCCCTGCTCACCACGATCGTGCCGAGCAAGGAGCCGATCGAGGTCGCCGAGCGGACACTGCGCCGGCTGCGGGAGATCGTCTACTGCGGGCACGTCGACGTGTGGATCCTCGACGAGGGCGACGACCCGGCGGTCCGGGCGATGGCCGCGCGGCTGGGCGTCCGCCACTTCACCCGCAAGGGCCGGCCCGAGTACAACCGGCCCGGCGGCGAGTTCCGGGCCCGGACCAAGTCCGGCAACCACAACGCCTGGCGGGCCGAGCACGAGCACCGCTACGACGTGGTCGCGAACGTCGACCCGGACCACGTGCCGCTGCCGAACTTCCTGGAACGCACGCTCGGCTACTTCCGCGACCCGGACGTCGCGTTCGTGGTGACCCCCCAGGTGTACGGCAACATGCACCAGAACTTCGTCGCCCACGGCGCCTCGGTGCAGCAGTACCTCTACAACGGGCTGATCGCCCGCGGCGGCAACGGCCTGGACGCGCCGCTGCTGACCGGCACCGGACACCTCTACCGCCCGGCGGCCTGGCGGACCATCGGCGGCTACCAGGACTCGATCATCGAGGACCACCTCACCAGCATCCGCGTGCACGCGGCCGTGAACCCGGCCACCGGCAACCGGTGGAAGGGCGTCTACACCCCGGACGTGGTGGCGCTCGGCGAGGGACCGACCTCCTGGGCGGACTACTTCAACCAGCAGAAGCGCTGGGCGGCCGGGATCTGCGAGATCCTGCTCCGCCGCGAGCTGCGTACGCCGCGCGACCTGCCGTCCCGCCGCCGCTGGCAGTACCGCCTGCTCCAGTTCTACTACCCGAGCGTGGCGGTGAGCCTGCTGCTTGGTAACGCCGCCACCGCGCTCTACCTGCTGACCGGCGTCGACGCGGGCCGGCTCGACCCGCAGGTCTGGGCGACGCTGTGGGGCTCCACCATCGGCACCTGGTTCCTGCTCTGGCTGTGGCTGCGCCGGTTCAACATCGCCCCGCACGAGCGGGAGGAGGTGGGCATGGTCGGCATGGCGCTCGCCCTGTTCGCCGGGCCGGTGTACGTGGCCGCCGCGGTGGGCGCGCTGCTGCGCCGCAAGCTCGGCTTCGTGGTCACCGCCAAGGGTGCGCTGCGCACTGTCGAGTCGGCGCGTACGTTCCGGCTGCACCTGTGCTGGGCGCTCGCCGCCGCCGGGCTGCTCGCGGCGAGCTTCGCGCTGGATCACGACTACCCGCTGCTGCGGGTCTGGCCGGTGCTGACGCTGCTGACCGGGCTCGCCCCGCCGCTGATCTCCTGGGTGGAGAGTCTGCGGGCCCGCCGGGACCGGGCCGCCGAACCGGCCCGGGAACCGCAGGTGGTGCCCCGGACCGTGACCGAGGGCGGTGTGCCGTGCTGAGGCCGACGCTGCCCCGGATGGGCCTGGCGCTGGCCGGGTTGCTGCTGCTCGCGTACGCCTTCGTGGTGGCGCCGGGCGCGTGGCGCGACCCGGGCACCGACGCCGCGGCGCGGCGGCCCGCCCCTGCCACGCCGCAGGCGAGCACCGACGTGCCGGCGGCGGCCGTGCCGAGCCCGCACGGTGGCCCGTTCCCGCCGGCCGGGCAGGCGTTCTTCGGCGTGATGACCGACAAGGGACCGTACGACTTCGCGCCGGTCGACAGGTTCGCCGAGGCGGCCGGGCGCGCGCCGCAGGTGATGCTCTTCGGCGCGGACTGGGCGTCGGCCGCGTTCGACCGGAGCCTGTTCGACCGGATCGCCGAGCGGGGCATGATGCCGATGCTCGGCTGGGAGCCGTGGGACCAAACCGTCGACAAGGCGGCCCGCCGCACCGAGCTGACCGACAGGCAGATCGACCGGCTGCGCGCCACCCAGCCGGACTACCGGCTGTCCCGGATCGCGCGCGGCGACTTCGACGCGTACCTGCGCTCCTGGGCCGACGGCGTCCGGTCGCTGGGCTACCCGGTCGCGATCCGCTTCGCGCACGAGATGAACGGCGACTGGTACCCCTGGTGCGAGCGGGCCAACGGCAACCGCCCCGGCGACTACGTCCGCGCCTGGCGGCACGTGCACGACGTCTTCGCCGAGGCCGGCGCCACGAACGTCACCTGGGTGTGGAGCCCGAACGCCCGCTGGGACAAGACGACCGCCGGGGTCACCGGGCTCTACCCGGGCGACGAGTACGTCGACTGGGTCGGCGTCACCGGCTACTACGGCAGTGGCGCGTTCACCAAGACGTACTGGTCGTTCGACCAGATCTTCGGCCCGACGATCGCGGAGATCCGCAAGGTCACCGGCAAGCCGCTCGTGGTCACCGAGACCGGCGCGGCCGACGCCGCCGGGCACAAGGCGCGGTGGATCCGGGACACGTTCCGCGCCCTGCCCCGCTATCCGGGCCTGATCGGGCTGATCTGGTTCGAGGTGGACAAGGAGAAGGACTGGCGTATCGCCGGCTCACCGGCGGCGGCGACCGCGTTCGCCGAGGCGGTGGCCGCCGAGCGCTACGACGTCACCTGGTCGCCGGCGGTACGGCCGCGTACCGGGCCCTGATCCGGCTCAGACCAGCGTGCGGACCGCCCGCAGCGCCGCCTCCACGTCCTGCTCGCCGTTGGCGATCGTCGCGCCGAATCGCAGGTACGACGGCCGGTAGGGGGTGCTGCTGGCGATCACGCCGGCCGACCGCAGCCGGTCCACCGCCCGGTCCGCCGGCACGCCCGGCACCTCGCAGCAGACCACCCCGGCGGACAGGTCGGCGGCGCGCGGCGTGACCAGCCGGACACCCGGGATCCCGGCCAGCCCCTCCTTGAGCCGGTCGGCCAGCTCCCGGGTGCGTTCGGCGACCCGGGCCGGGCCGATGCGCCGGTGGAACGCGAACGCGTCGGCGAGCGCCCACCGGTGCTCGAAGCTGTGGTAGCCGCCGGGTGTGTGCGCCGCGCCCGGCGGCACGGGCTGCCCGCCGGTGCCGCCGGCGAGCCAGCGACCGATGCCACGCCTGTCGAAGCTGGGGATCACCGGTGTCATCCGGGCCCAGGCCCGCTCGGCGGCCCAGACCAGGCCGGTGCCGCGCGGCCCGAGCAGCCACTTGTGGCAGCCGGAGACGAGCACGTCGCAGCCGAGCTGCTCCGGTGTGGACGCGTCCGCGCCGAAGCCGTGCACCGCGTCGAGGCAGAGCAACGCCTCCGGGCTGCGCTCGCGGACCGCCTCGGCCAGCCGGCGTACCGGCAACTTCACGCCGGTGCTGGAGTGCACCCAGGTCAGCGCCACCACCCGGGTACGGGGCGTGAGCGCCGCGGTCAGGCCGGCGACCATCTCGTCCGCCGTGGCCGTGGCCGCGTCCCGGTAGAGGCGGGCCCGGCGCACTGTCACCCCGTCGCGTTCGGCGCGCAACCGCAGCGCCTCGTGCATGGCGTAGAAGTCGTGCTCGGTGGTCAGCACCTCCTCGCCCGCTCGCAGCCGGATCGCGCTGTAGACCAGGCCGAGGCCCATGGTGGTGGAGTCGGTGAGCGCGATCTGCTCCGGCCGGGTGCCGAGGTGCCCGGCCGCCGCGTCCAGCACCGCGCGGTCCAGCCGTTCCTCGTGGAGCCCCAGGTAACCCGAGGCGTCCCGGTCGAGACCGGCGCGGTGGACCGCCACGGCGGCCCGTACCGGTGCCGGGTGCGGGGCGAAGACGAACGTGGCCAGGTGTGCCCGGGAGGGGTCGAGCGCGAACTGGGCGCGGACGCTGTCCCAACTGGCCGGATCCAGGGCGGGCGCGTCGTCCGGCGCCGCGGTCCCGCCCGCCGGGCGGTCCGGCTCGCAGCCGGTGGCCAGGCCGGTGACGCCTGCCGCCGCTGTCGCGCCGAGCAGGTGCCGCCGGGTCAGGTGCCGTCGCGTCGGGTGCATGGGGCAATCGTCCGCCGTGCATGTCACGGCCGGGTCACCGCCGGGGGACCGGTGATTTCACCGATGCGCACCGGCGGCAGGGCATCGATGCTGACGCATGTCGATGTAATTCCGGCGCAAGGAGTGACCGACGTGCCCACCACCACCCGTTCCCGTACCCCCGTCCGTGCCCTCGCCCGCCTCGCCGTGGCGGCACTGCTCGCCACCGGCGGCGCCCTCGCCGTCCCGGCCGCGGCGAGCGCGGCAAGCCCCTACGAGCGCGGCCCGGCGCCCACGAGCGCCATCCTGGAGGCCAGCCGCGGCCCGTTCGCCACCTCGTCGATAAACGTCTCCTCGCTGAGCGTGACCGGCTTCGGCGGCGGCGTCATCTACTACCCGACCAGCACCGCCGAGGGCACCTTCGGCGCGGTCGCCATCTCGCCCGGCTACACCGCCTCCTGGTCCAGCCTGAGCTGGCTCGGCCCGCGGATCGCCTCGCACGGCTTCGTGGTGATCGGCATCGAGACCAACACCCGGCTGGACCAGCCGGACAGCCGGGGCCGCCAGCTCCTGGCCGCGCTGGACTACCTGACCCAGCGCAGCTCGGTGCGGGGCCGGATCGACTCGTCCCGGCTCGCCGTGGCCGGGCACTCGATGGGTGGCGGCGGCAGCCTGGAGGCGGCGGCGGCACGGCCGTCGTTGCAGGCCGCCGTCCCGCTCGCACCGTGGAACCTGGACAAGACCTGGTCCGAGGTGCGGGTGCCGACGCTCATCATCGGCGGCGAGACCGACAGCGTGGCACCGGTGGCGACCCACTCGATCCCGTTCTACAACAGCATCCCGGCGTCGTCCGAGAAGGCGTACCTGGAGCTGGACGGCGCGAGCCACTTCTTCCCGCAGACGACGAACACGCCGACGGCGAAGCAGATGGTGGCCTGGCTGAAGCGGTTCGTCGACGACGACACCCGTTACGAGCAGTTCCTCTGCCCCGGCCCGAGCGGGTCGGCGATCCAGGAGTACCGCAACACCTGCCCGAGCGCCTGATCCGGTCCGCTCCCGGGGTGGTCGCCGTGGCGACCACCCCGGGAGCGTGTCCGCCTCTTTTCCGACGGGTTGCCCATCTGTGACACTGCATGCATGGTTTCTGCATCGACAGTGCATATAGACCTGTGGGGCCGGGACGACGAGTGCGACGCGATCCGCCGGCTCCTCGACCACGACGACGGCGGCGCGCTGCTGTTCCACGGACCACCCGGCTCCGGGCGCACCGCCCTTCTGGCGTACGCCCGCAGGTGGGCGGGACAGCGCGCGGTGCTGGCCGGCGCCGGCGTGGCCGACGAGGCGACACTGCCCTACGCCGGGCTGCACCGCCTGCTCGACCCGGTGCTGGACGCGGACACCGCACTCCCGGTGCGGCAACGCCGGCTGTTGCGCCGCACGCTCGGCGGCGACGGGTGCCCGGCCGAGCAACGCCTGGCCCTGGCCGCGGCGGTGCGGTCACTGCTCGCCGCCGCGGCGGCGGACCGGCCGCTGCTGTGCACGGTGGACGACCTCGACATCGGCGATCCGCAGAGCGCCTGGACACTGGCGGTGGTGGCGCGCCGGCTGCGCCGGCTGCCGGTGGCGATGCTGCTGACCGCCACCGCACCGGCCACCGTCGACGGCGTACCCGCCCACCGGCTGCGCCCGCTGGACGCCCGCGAGTGCCACGCCATGCTCGCCGGCCTGCGGGAGCGGCCACCCGTGGCGGTGGCCACGGCGCTGGCCGCGCTCAGCCGAGGCAGCCCGGCGGCGCTGGCCGACCTGGCCGGCACGCTCACCGCCGCCCAGTGGCGGGGCGAGGCGCCGCTGCCCGACACGCCGCCGGTGGACGGCGTACTCGCCGCCGCGTACCGGGCCCGCCTGGACCGGCTGCCCGTCCCGACCCGGCGGATGGTGCTGCTCGCCGCGCTCGACCCCGGCGACGACCCGGCCACGCTGGTCCGCGCCGCGTGGGCGGCCGGACTGACCGTCGAGGCGCTCGCCCCCGCCGAAGCGGCCGGCCTGCTGCGCACCGGGCCGGGCGGGGTGACGTTCCCGCACCCGCTCGCCCGCACGATGATCACCGCAGTCGCGCCGCTCGCCGACCTGCGCTCGGCGCACCTGCTGCTGGCCGGCACGCTCGCCGAGGGCACGCTGGGCCGGGCGCTGCGCCACGCCATCGCCGCCGACTGTCCGGCCGACATGCTCGCCGCCGAGTTGAGCGCGGCGGTCGACGAGGTGCCGGACCGCGCCGCCGCGGCGGTCGTGCTGCGCCGGGCCGCCGAGCTGAGCCCCGACCCCGGGCGCGCGGCCGAGCTGACCATCGCGGCGGCGCGGTGCGCCTGGACCGCCGGCGACCCGGACCAGGCCCGAGGGCTGCTACGGCGCCTGACCGCCGGACCGGCGCCCGGTCGGGCCGACCTGCTCCGCGGCGAGATGCAACTGCGCTGCGACGCGCCCGCCGCCGCGGTCGCCACGCTGCTGGCCGCCGCCGACGCGGTCACGCCGGCCGACCGGCGGGCCGCGCTGCTGGCGCTGGTCCGCGCCGGCGAGGCCATCTGCGTCACCGGCGACCAGTACCGGTACGCCGAAGTGGCCCGCCGGGCCGAGGCGCTGCGTCGGCCCGGCGACCCACCCGAACTCGACCTGCTGGCCACGTTCGCCGCCGGTGTCGGGGCGACGCTGCGGGGCGACCACGCCCGTGGCGGTCCGGCGCTGCGCCGCGTCGTCGTCCTCGGCGGCCGGCTGGCCGGTCCCGCGCTCACCCCGGGCGCGCTCGTCTGCGCCGCCGCGGCCGCACTGCTCGTCGCCGTGGACGCTCCCGCGCACCGGCTCGCCGGCCGGGCGGTCGAGCTGGCCCGCTCGCGCGGCGAGCTGTCCCTGCTGCCCCGGGCGCTGGAGCTGCGAGCAGTCGCCGAGTACTGGCTGGGCCGGCACGAGGCGGCGGCGGAGACCGCCCGCGAGGGCGTGCGCGCCGCCCGCGCCACCGGCCAGCACGTCTGCGCCCAGGTGCACCTCGGCATCCTCGCCGTGCTGGCCGCGGTCCGCGCCGACCGGGACGCCGCGCTGGCCCGGATCGCCGAGATCGGCGACGGGGCCGCACCGGGAAGCCGGCCGGACGCGTACGCCCGCTGGGCGCTCGGCGTGCTGGACCTCATCGACGGCCGGTACGCCGACGCGGTGGCCCGGCTGTCCGCGCTGGCCCGTACCGGCACCGGCCGGGGCCAGGTGCTGGTCCAGGTGATGGCCACGCCGTACCTGGTGGAGGCCGCCGCCCACGACGGCGGGCGGCCGGCCGCCGCGCTCGCCGTGTTCGACCACTGGGCCAGCAGCACGGCGAGCCCGTCGCGGCGGGCGCTGGCCGCGCGCTGCCGGGCGCTGCTCGCACCCCGGGGCGGCCCGGAGGCCGAACGGGAGTTCCACGCGGCGCTGCGGCTGCACCCGGCCGACACCGACCGGTTCGAGCGCGCCCGCACCGAGCTGCTGTTCGGTCGCGAGCTGCGCCGCCGGCGCCGCCCCCGGGACGCCCGGGCGCACCTGCACCGGGCCCGGGAGGCGTTCACGCTGCTCGGCGCCACCGTGTGGGCCGAGCGGGCGGGGGAGGAGCTGCGCGCGGCGGGGGAGTCGGTCGGGCCGGTGCGGCGCGGCCCGGAGCAGATGCTGACCGGGCAGCAGTTGCACATCGCCCGGCTGGTCGCGGAGGGGGCGACCAACCGGGAGATCGCCACCCGGATGTGCCTGTCCACCCGGACCGTCGACCACCACCTGCGCAACGTCTTCCACCGGCTGGGCGTGCGCTCGCGTACCGAACTGGCCCGCCTGCTGTCCTGACCGCCCGCCGCCCTCGGCCCGCGTGGTGTCGGCCGCCGGGCCAGGCGCGCCGCCGGGATCAGCGCAGTGCGGCCACCGCGGCGTCCGCGCCGCCGCGCCAGAGCACGCCGGCCTCGGTGAAGCCGGCCGCGCGCAGCGCGTCCAGGTGCCATGCCGCGGGCGGGTTCCACTCCGGGCTGTGCCCGGTCGGGTAGATCTGCCGCCGCTTCTCCACGAGCGGGCCGAGCACCGGGTCGTCGGCCGCCTGCGCCCACCAGTCCGGCCAGGACAGCGCCGCGCCGGCACGGTGCCGGGCGTCCCGGCGCGCCCGCGCGCGCTCGCCGAGCCGTGCGGTGAGCGTCGGCATCGCGTCGTCGGGCATGTGGTCGGCGTTGACGAACACGCCGCCGGGGCGCAGCACGTCGCGGATCTCGCGGTAGAGCTCGGTCAGGCGCGGACCGTCCACCCAGTGCAGCGCGGTGGCGGTGAGCACGGCGTCGTAGTCGCGGTGCGGCAGCGCGGCGGCCCAGCCGGACCGGTTGAGGTCGGCGCTGACCACGGTGGCCCGCCCGGCCAGCGCCGCCTCGGCGAGGGTGAGCAGCACCGGGTCGAGGTCGAGCACCGTCACCTCGGCGTCGGGCCGGCGGGCCAGCGTCCGCAGGCTGATCGAGCCGGTGCCCCCGGCCAGGTCGAGCACCCGTGGCGGCCGGTCGCCGGTGACCGCTTCGACGGCGTCGAGCATCGCGTCGAAGCGGTGCTCCCGGTCCGGCAGGTACGCCTCCTGCTGCCGGTCCCAGCTCTCCTGCCAGGCCCGTACATCCAGATCGTAAGGAGTCATACCCCTCACGATAGTTACCGGCAGGCGACCCTGTCGAGGCTTGTTGCCAAACCTTTGCAATAAGCGGGGGCGTCCCGGCGGCGTCACCGGGGCCGGACGTCCGGCGGGCCGACGGTGACGAGGCGGTGACGCGCGCTACGGCAGGGTCGCGGCACGACGACGGCACCGTTCGAGGGGGCTGCATGATCAGGACGATGCTCCGGCTGCGCGCGCGCCCCGGCTGCGAGCCCGCGGTCGGGCCGGCCTTCGAGACGGTCGCCGGGCAGCTCGGCGCACTGCCCGGCAACATGCGGCACGAGCTGCTGCGCGACGCCCTCGACCCGCGCGGCTTCGTCGTCGTCACCGAGTGGGCCGACGACGCGGCGCTGCGCGCGTACCGGCGCGGGCCGGTGGCGGCCCGCCTGGCCGACCTGCTCCGGCCGCTGACCGAGCCGGACGGCGACCCCGGCTACCCCCTGATGCGCGAGACCGGGGACGGGACGGGTCCGGTCTACGTGGACGTCGAACTCACAGTGCCGCTCGACCGGCTCGCCGAGTTCCACAGGGGCTACCCCGAGGTGGTCCGGCGGATGGCGGCGATACCCGGCTACCGCCGCGAACAACTGCTGCGGGAGCCCGGCTCGGACATCCACCACATCTTCGCCGAGTGGGACGGCTCCGCGCCGTTCCTCGCCTGGATCGGCGACCCGGCCCACGCCTCCGCGCAGGCCGGGCCGATCGCGCCGTTCCTTCTCGACATCCGGCGCCGGCTGTTCCACGTCGTGCCAGACGCGGACGACCGCCGACACCCCACCACGGGCTGGGAGGCCGACGTGCACAGGACAACAGACGTACTCGTCGTCGGGGCGGGGCCCACCGGGCTGACCGCCGCCGTCGAACTGGCCCGGCGGGGCATCGACTGCCTGGTGATCGACAAGCAGGTCACCCCGCCCGGCCACGCCGACAAGGCGATCGGTGTGCACTGCCGCACCATGGAGATCTGGGAGGAGCAGGGTGTCGTCCGGGAGGCCATGGACGCCGGCATCTGGCTCACCGGCAACACGGTCTTCGTCAACGGCGAGCAGACCCACCGGATGAGCTGGGAACTGCCCGGCCTGCCGTACGACCACCTCGGCCTGCCGCAGTACGAGACCGAACGGATACTCACCACCCGGCTGGCCACCCTCGGCGTCCGCCCGCAGCGCGGCGCCGAACTCGTCGACTTCACCCAGGACGCCGACGGCGTGGCCGCCACCGTCCGCACCGCCGACGGCGGCACCGAGACGGTACGCGCGGCGTACCTGGTCGGCGCCGACGGCGCGCACAGCCGGGTACGGGAGCGGCTCGGGCTCACCTTCACCGGCGGGCTCGGCCGGTTTCCGCAACTGTTCATGCTCGTGGACGTCGACGTGGACTGGGACATGCCGGACGGGCACCTGCTGCGGTTCCTGCACATGACCGACGGGCAGATGGACGGGATGCTCGTCTGCGTACCGCTGCGCGGCGAGCACCGCTACCGCATCGCCACCCTCGCCCCGCCCCGGTTCTTCGCCCAGACCGGCGGGCGCGACGCCCCGCCCGGGTTCAGCGAGGAACTCGACGAACCGACAATCGAGGACGTGCAGGCGGCGCTGGACCGCCTCGCGCCACCCGGCACCCGGGCGAGCAACCTGCGCTGGTCGTCGGTGTTCCGGATCAGCCACGGCATCGTCGACCGCTACCGCGACGGCCGCGTGTTCGTCGCCGGGGACGCCGCCCACCTGCATCCGCCGGCCGGCGGCCAGGGCATGAACACCGGCATCCAGGACACCTGGAACCTGGCCTGGAAGCTCGCTCTGGCGGTACGCGGGCTCGCCGCGCCCGGCCTGCTGGACAGCTACGAGACCGAGCGGCGGCCGGAGGGCGAGGAGATCGTCGGCCGGGCGGTACGGATGGCCGGCACCGAGGAGGTGGACCGCGCCGACCTGGAACGGCAGTTCCTCCAGGAGATGTCCATGCTGCTCAGCTACGCCGGCAGCCCACTGGTCGGGGAGACCGTCGCCGACCCGGCCGCGCTCGGTGACGCGCCCCGCCCCGGCGACATCGCGCCCGACGTCGACGGGCTGCGCCGGCGCGGCGTCGGCCACCCGCTGCGGCTGCGTGACCTCACCCGGGGCACCCGGCACACGCTGCTGCTCTACGCCGACCGCACGGCCGGCGTTGAGGAGCTGGCCGCGTTCACCGGCCTGTGCGCCGACGCGCGGCGGCTCGCCGGCGGGGAACTCGACGCGTACCTGCTGCTCGACCCGGACGCCGGCGAACCGCGACTGCTCGACCCGCCGGTGGTGCGCGACGCCGAGCGCCGCTTCCGCGCCGGGTACGGCCTGGCCGGCACCGGCCTGTACCTGATCCGCCCGGACGGGCACATCGGGTTCCGGGGCGCGCCGGTCGACCCGGACGCGCTGCGCAAGCACCTGCACCTGGTCTTCGGGAGTGTCCGGTGAGCCGGGTCCGGACCGTGCTGTCGATGCGGACCCGGGAGGGCTGCGAGGAGCGCTTCGAGGCGGAGTGGCTCACCGCGGCCGAACAGATCCGCACGCTGGACGGCTGCCTGCACCAGGACCTGGTCCGTGACGCCGACGACCCGCGCAGCTACCTGATCATCAGCGACTGGGCGGACCGCGAGCGGCTGGACGCGTTCGGCCGGAGCACGCACCGGGACCGGCTGCTGAGCATCATCCGTGAGCTGCGCGAGTCCGCCGACCGGCACACCTACCAGGTGCTGCACAGCGTGGCCGGCGAGCCGGGGGAGGGGCGATGACCGACGACGTGATGCCGGCGAGCGAGCTCTACACCGACGGGTTCGCCGCCGACCCGTACCCCGCGCTGGCCCGGCTGCGCGCCGAGCGGCCGGTCTGCCCGGTCGGCTCGCCGCGCTTCGACTCCTGGCTGATCACCCGATTCGACGACGCCCGCACCGCGCTGACCGACCCGCGCCTGTCCAAGGACCTGTACGGCCCGGGGCAGCACTACCTGAAGATCTTCGGCCCGAACTCCGAGGGCCTGAACCGCAACATGCTCAACTCCGATCCGCCGGAGCACACCCGCCTGCGCCGGGTGGTGTCGCAGGCGTTCGCGCCCCGGCGGATCGAGGCGTTGCGCCCCCGGGTGGCGTCGATCGTCGATCAGCTCATCGACAAGATGGCACCGCACGGCGAGGCGGACCTGATGCACGAGTTCGCCATTCCGCTGCCGATGACAGTCATCTGCGAGCTGCTCGGTGTGCCGCCGGCCGACCACGACCGGGTGCTCGACTGGACCCAGGTCATCCGTACCTCCGGCTCCACCAGCCGGCCGCCGGCGCAGGAGCGGGCGGCGGTGCAGGAGGCCCAGCTCCGGCTGCACCACTACCTGGCCGGGCTGGTCCGCGCCAAACGCGACGACCCGGCCGACGACATCATCGGCGCGCTCATCAAGGCCGTCGACCGGGACGGGACGCTGTCCGAGGCGGAACTGGTCACCACCACGTTCCTGCTGCTGTTCGCCGGGCACCAGACCACCGCCGACTTCCTCGGCAACGCCGTGCTGGCCCTGCTCACCCACCCCGAGCAGATGGAACTGCTGCGCGACTCGCCCCGCCTGCTGCCCGCCGCGATCGAGGAGCTGCTGCGCTTCGACGGGCCCCTGCCCGTGGCCAGCCCGCGCATCGCCACCGAGGACGTCGACTACCAGGGCGTACGCATCCCGCGCGGCGCGATCGTCGGGGTCGCGATCAACGCGGCCAACCACGACCCGGCGCACTTCGCCGACCCGGACCGGCTGGACCTGCGCCGGGTCCGGGGCCCGCACCTCGGGTTCGGGCACGGCGTCCACTACTGCCTGGGCGTCTCGCTGGCCCGGATGGAGGCCGAACTCGCGCTCGGCGCGCTGCTGCGCCGGCTGCCCGGACTGCGTCTCGGCGTGCCGCTCGCCGAGGTGCGCCGGCTCCCCGCCGCCTCGCCGTTCCGTGGCCTGCTGGAACTGCCTGTCACCTTCACCGCCTGACGGCGCCGCCGTCTCGCGCCGCCGCCCCCGTCGCAATCATTCAAGGAGCAGTCATGGTTTTCCGCAACGTGATCGTCTGTCACATGGTCCCCGGCAGCGAGCAGATCGTCGGCGGCGTGTTCGGCCACTACGATCAGGCCACCCGGCCGCAGGATCTGGGCGTCATCGGCCGGTACCTGCTGTCGCACCACGACCTCTACCTCCACGTGATCGAGCGGGAGCAGGACCCGCGGATCTCCGGGCAGACCCGTGGCCTGCCCGCTTTTCAGAAGATCGCCGAGGAGATCGGCCCGTACGTCACCCCGTACCCGCGCTACTGGAAGAACCCGTCGGACTCGGTCGCGAAGGAGTTCTACCACTGGGCGCCCGAGGGGGAGCCGCCCGCCGACACCACGCTCACCGTGATCGTCGGGCGGATCAAGCCCGGCGCCGAACCGGACGTGGCACGGGTCTTCGGCGAGTCCGACGCCGGGTCGCTCCCGGCCGACCTCGGTGTCACCGGCCGCTGGCTCTACTCGATCGACGACGTCTACGTGCACCTGCTCGAACAGGAGTCGTCGGCGGCCGAGGCGACCCGCGACCAGCACGGCGACAAGCCCGCCTTCGGCAAGGTGATGCAGGACCTTGGCCCGTACATCGAGCCGTACCGGCCGGAGAAGTGGCAGGGCCCGCAGGACTCGGTGGCCACCGTCTTCTACCGCTGGCAGGCCCAGGACTGAGCACGCTCCGCGCTCCCGTCGGCCGGGAGCGCGGAAACGCCGCCCCCGCGACCGGCCGTACGCCAGGCTGGTGCGGGGGTGCCGGGTGTCGACGAAGGAGATCGTCCAGCACGTCGGGGCGCTGCTGGACCTGGCCGGGGTGCTCGTCATCGCGGTCGGCGTCGCGGTCGCCACGGCGGTGTTCGCGGTGCGTTGCGCCCGGACCCGGCAGGTGGTCGCGCACTACCGGGCGTACCGGCAGGGGGTCGGCCGGGCCATCCTGCTCGGCCTGGAGTTCCTGGTCGGCGGCGACATCATCCGTACGGTAGCGGTGTCGCCCACGTTCACCAGCGTCGGCGTGCTGGCGCTGATCGTGCTGGTCCGCACGTTCCTCAGCTTCTCCCTCGAGGTGGAGCTGGACGGCCGCTGGCCCTGGCAGGGCCGGACTCCGGCCGCCCGGCCCAGCGTCGGCGCCCGCCCCCAGCGCTGAGCGTCGTACCCCTGCGGCAGCATGCGGGCATGGCGGAGTTCCGGATCGTGCGCGGCGACGCGACGAGCCCGCAGGCGAAGGGCCCCAAGATCGTCGCCCACGTCTGCAACGATCTCGGCGGGTGGGGGAAGGGCTTCGTGCTCGCCGTCTCGCGGCGCTGGCCGGAGCCGGAACGCGACTACCGGGAGTGGCACCGGCACCGGGCCGGCAACGACTTCGGGCTGGGTGCCGTCCGGCTGGTCCGGGTCGCGCCGGACCTGTGGGTGGCCAACATGGTCGGCCAGCGCGGGATGCGCCGGGGCAGCGCCGGGCCGCCGATCCGGTACGACGCGGTGGAGCGTTGCCTCGCGACAGTTGCCGGACACGCCGAGGAGCTGGGCGCGTCGGTCCACATGCCGCGCATCGGCTGCGGGCTGGCCGGCGGCTCTTGGCAGCGGATCGAGCCGTTGATCCGGCGCGCGTTGTCCGACCGCGGCATCCCGGTGACCGTCTACGACAGGTAGTGACCTCCGCCTGTCGCCCGCGTCACTTCGCCGAGCCGGCACCGACAGGTACCCCCAGGGGGTATGGTGGTGCGATGGAGCACGGATCCGGTCACGACACCGGCCACCACGGCGACCACGGCGGCGGTCACGGCGCGCACGCCGGGCACGACCCGGAGCAGTTCCGCCGCCGGTTCTGGCTGAGCCTGGCGCTGACCGTGCCGATCGTCGCCACCAGCCACATGGTGATGGACTGGTTCGGCTACTCGCTTGAGTTCCCGGGCGTGCGCTGGGTCGGCCCGGTGCTCGGCACCGTGGTGTTCGCGTACGGCGGCTGGCCGTTCCTCACCGGCGGGCTGCGTGAGCTGCGCGAGCGCGCCCCCGGCATGATGCTGCTGATCTCGATGGCGATCGTCGTCGCGTACGTCGCCTCGGCCGCCACCAGCCTCGGCCTGTTCGACCTGGACTTCTGGTGGGAGCTGGCCGCGCTGGTCACCATCATGCTGCTCGGCCACTGGCAGGAGATGCGGGCGGTCGGGCAGGCGCGCGGCGCGCTCGGCGCCCTCGCCGCGCTGCTGCCCGACGACGCCGAGC
Source organism: Micromonospora sp. Mcm103 (assembly GCF_024519755.1). Lineage (NCBI taxonomy): Bacteria > Bacillati > Actinomycetota > Actinomycetes > Micromonosporales > Micromonosporaceae > Micromonospora > Micromonospora sp. Mcm103. The sequence continues at coordinate 366,468 of NZ_JALJRJ010000001.1, read as the reverse complement.
GCCTGGACGACGCCGGGCGGCCGCATCCGGTGCCGGTCGGCGAGCTGCGGGTGGACGACGTGGTGCTGGTGCGCCCCGGCGGGCGGGTGCCGGCCGACGGGCGGATCGTCGAGGGCGCCGCCGAGCTGGACGAGTCGATGATCACCGGCGAGTCGCGGCCGGTGGCCCGCGCCGCCGGGGATCGCGTGGTCGCCGGCACCGTCGCCACCGACTCCACCCTCCGGGTACGCGTCGAGGCCGTCGGCGCGGACACCGCGTTGGCCGGCATCGGGCGGCTCGTCGCCGAGGCGCAGGCCTCCGGTGGGCGCGCGCAGGTGCTCGCCGACCGGTTCGCCGCGCTGCTGTTCTACCTGGCGGCGTTCGCCGGCCTGGCGACGTTCGCGGTCTGGGCGCTGCTCGGCGACCCCGACCAGGCGGTGGTACGCACCGTGACGGTGCTGGTGATCGCCTGCCCGCACGCGCTCGGCCTGGCGATCCCGCTGGTGGTGGCGCTGTCGACAGCGCTGTCGGCCCGTGCCGGCATCCTGGTCAAGGACCGGCTCGCGCTGGAGCGGATGCGCACCGTCGACACCGTCCTGTTCGACAAGACCGGCACGCTCACCACCGGCCGGCACACGGTGACCGGGGTGGCCGCCACCGGCGGGACGGACGAGGCAGCCGCCCTGGCCCTGGCCGGCGCGGTGGAGGCCGACAGCGAGCACCCGCTGGCCCGGGCGCTGGTCGCCGCCGCCGACGCCCGCGGCGCCCGTCCCGCCGCGCGCGGCTTCCGGGCGCTGACCGGCCGGGGTGTGCGCGCCACGGTGGACGGCGTGGACTGGGCGGTCGGCGGGCCGGCGCTGCTGCGCGAACTCGACGCCGCGGTGCCGGACGACCTGGCCCGGGCCGCGCGGGAGTGGTCGGGCCGGGGTGCCGCGGTGCTGCACCTGGTCCGCCTGCCCGAGGGCGCCCCACCCGAGGTGGTCGCCGCGTTCGGGCTGGAGGACCAGGTCCGCCCGGAGGCGCGGGCCGCCGTGGCCGAGCTGCGCGACCTCGGCGTACGCAAGATCGTGATGATCACCGGCGACGCGCGCCCGGTCGCCGAGGCGGTCGCCGCCGACCTCGGGTTCCGGCCCGGCGTCGACGAGGTCTTCGCCGAGGTGCTCCCGGCCGACAAGGACAAGGCGGTGGCCGAGCTGCGCGGCCGGGGACTGACGGTGGCGATGGTCGGCGACGGCGTGAACGACGCCCCGGCGCTCGCTCGCGCCGACGTCGGGCTGGCCATCGGCGCCGGTACCGACGTGGCGATCGAGTCCGCCGGGGTGGTGCTCGCCGGCTCCGACCCGCGCGGTGTCGGCGGCGTGATCCGGCTGTCCCGCGCGTCGTACCGGAAGATGCGGCAGAACCTGGCCTGGGCGGCCGGCTACAACGTGGTGGCGATCCCGCTCGCCGCCGGTGTCCTCGCCTGGGCGGGGATCGCGCTCAGTCCGGCGCTGGGCGCGGTGCTGATGTCCGCCTCGACGATCGTGGTGGCGCTCAACGCCCAGCTGCTACGCCGGGTCCGGATCACCCCGGCCGACTGAACCGCAGTTCCGGTCCCGAGCCGCCTGGCGGCTCGCGGATGCGAGCCACCACGCCCCTTCCGGCTGGCACCTGCGGGCCGCTAGGGTGAGCGCGTGACGGTGTTCCGGATCGGTGAGGCAGCCGAACTGCTCGGGGTCAGCGCGGACACGGTCCGCCGCTGGATCGACGCCGGCAAGCTGCCGGCCACCCGCGACGAGCACGGCCACCGGGTGCTCGACGGCGCCGACGTGGCAGCGTTCGTCCGCGCGCCCGGCCACCCCGAGCTGTCCTCGGCCCGCAACCGGCTGCGTGGCATCGTCACCGCCGTCGTGAAGGACACCGTGATGGCCCAGGTGGACATCCAGGCCGGGCCGTTCCGGGTGGTGTCGCTGATGAGCCGCGAGGCCGTCGACGACCTCGACCTCCAAGTCGGCTCCGTCGCCGTCGCGGTGATCAAGTCGACCACCGTCGTGGTCGAGCGCGCCCCCGCCGCCACCCCCAGGGGAAGGACGAGCCCGTGACCGTACGGTGGATCCGCGCCGCGCTCGCCGCCGCGCTGGTGGGGGCGCTGGGCCTGACCGGGTGCGGCGGCGCCGACGAACCGGCCGGGCCCGACGGCGCCGGCCCGGTGACCGTGTTCGCCGCCGCCTCGCTCACCGAGTCGTTCACCACACTCGGCAAGGAGTACGAGGCCGCCCACCCGGGCCGCACCGTCACTTTCAACTTCGGCGGCAGCTCGGGCCTCGCCACCCAGATCACCCAGGGCGCGCCCGCCGACGTGTTCGCCGCCGCCTCCCCGGCCACCATGAAGACGGTCACCGACGCCGGTGATGCGGCCGGCGAACCGGCAGTGCTGGTGCGCAACCAGCTCGTCGTCGCCGTACCCCGAGGCAACCCGGCCCGGGTCGGCGGCCTGGCCGACCTCGCCCGCCCCGGCGTCAAGGTGGCGCTCTGCGCGGAGCAGGTGCCCTGCGGCGCCGCCGCGCGTACCGCGCTGGACGCCGCTGGTGTGCCGCTCACGCCCGCCACGCTCGAACAGGACGTCAAGGGCGCGCTGGCCAAGCTGCGCCTCGGCGAGGTCGACGCGGCACTGGTCTACCGCACCGACGTCCGCGCCGCCCCCGGACTCGACGCGGTCGAGTTCCCCGAGTCGGCGCGCGCGGTGAACGACTACCCGATCGTGGTGCTGCGCGCCGCCGGCAACCCGGCCGGCGCTCGCGCCTTCGTCGACTTCGTCCGCTCCGACGCCGGGCTCGCCGTGCTCACCGCCGCCGGGTTCCAGGCGCCCTCCGGCACATGAGCCGTGCCGTACGCCGGCAGCGGGTGCCGATCGCCCTGCTCGTGCCCGCCGGGTTGGGACTGGCCTTCCTCGTCCTGCCGCTCGCCGGGCTGCTGCTCCGGGCACCCTGGACCACGCTGCCCCAGCGGCTGACCGAACCGGGTGTGCTCACCGCGCTGCGGCTGTCGCTGGAGACCGCCACCGTCGCCACGCTGCTCTGCGTGGCGCTCGGCGTACCCCTGGCCTGGCTCTTGGCGCGGGTGGAGTTCCCCGGCCGGCGGCTGGTCCGGGCGCTGGTCACGGTGCCGCTGGTGCTGCCGCCGGTGGTCGGCGGCGTGGCGCTGCTGCTGGTCTTCGGCCGGCGCGGGCTGGTCGGGTCGTGGCTGGACGAGACGTTCGGGGTGACGTTGCCGTTCACCACCGCCGGGGTGGTGCTGGCCGAGGCGTTCGTGGCGATGCCGTTCCTGGTCATCGCCGTCGAGGGGGCGCTTCGTGGCGCCGACCCCCGGTACGAGGAGGCCGCCGCCACGCTCGGCGCCGGACGGTTCACCACCTTCACCCGGGTCACGCTGCCGCTCGTCGCCCCGGGAGTGGCGGCCGGGGCGGTGCTCTGCTGGGCCCGGGCGCTCGGTGAGTTCGGCGCCACCATCACGTTCGCCGGCAACTATCCCGGCCGCACGCAGACCATGCCGCTGGCGGTCTACCTGGCGCTGGAGACCGACCTGCAGGCCGCGATCGTGCTGAGCCTGATCCTGCTCACCGTCTCCGTGGTGATCCTCGCCGCGCTGCGCGACAAATGGGTCGGCAGCACATGACCGCGCTGCTGGACGCGCACCTGGTCGCCGAGCGGGACGGCTTCACCCTCGACGTGCGGCTGCGCATCGCCGCCGGTGAAGTGGTGGCGCTGCTCGGCCCCAACGGCGCCGGCAAGACCACAGCGCTGCGGGTGCTCGCCGGGCTGCACCCGCTCGCCGCCGGTCACCTCACGCTCGGCGGCGCGGACCTGGACCGGCCGGACCGCCGGGTGTGGACGCCGCCGGAGCGCCGGCCGGTCGGCGTGGTGTTCCAGGACTACCTGCTGTTCCCGCACCTGAGCGCGCTGGACAACGTGGCGTTCGGGCCGCGCCGCCGGGGCGCCGACAAGCGTGCCGCCCGCACCCGGGCCCAGGAGTGGCTGGACCGGGTCGGCCTCGGTGACCAGGCCCGGCGCCGGCCCCGGCAGCTCTCCGGCGGGCAGGCGCAGCGGGTCGCGCTGGCCCGCGCGCTCGCCGTCGACCCGGCGCTGCTGCTGCTCGACGAGCCGCTCGCCGCGCTCGACGCCCGGACCCGGCTGGACACCCGCGCCGAACTCCAGCGCCACCTCGGCGCGCACCCCGGCGCGACGCTGCTCGTCACCCACGACCCCCTCGACGCCCTGGTGCTCGCCGACCGACTGGTCATCGTGGAGCACGGCCGGGTGGTGCAGGAGGGCGACGCCGCCACCGTCACGGCCCGGCCGCGCACCGACTACGTGGCCCGGCTGGTCGGCCTCAACCTGCACCGCGGCCGCGCCGACGGACACGCCGTCACCGTCGGTGAGCTGACGCTCACCACCTCCGACACCGTTCACGGTGAGGCGTTCGTCGCGTACCCGCCGGCCGCCGTCGCGCTGCACCCGTCCCGGCCGGAGGGCAGCCCGCGCAACGTGTGGGCGGCCACCGTCACCGGTGTGCAACGCCACGGCGACAACCTGCGCGTGCAGCTGGCCGGGCCGGTCGAGGTCGCCGCCGACGTCACGCCCGCCGCCGCGGCCCACCTCGGACTGATCCCCGGCCGCCTGGTCTGGGCGGCGGTCAAGGCAGCCGAGACGCGCGCCTATCCGGCGTGACAAACACCGCTGGTCGCGACATGTGCGCAGGTGAGAGGTTTGATCTGCGCTCAACCGGTCACTGGGACGGTAGCGACGACGCAAAGGGGGACACGGTGCCCGACACGATCCGCAACAGGTCCAGTCTGGACGCCGACCTGCCACGGGGAGTCACCGACCCGTTGCTCTGGCGGGCCGCGTACGACGTTGCCGTCGCCCACCGGCCCGACGATTCCGGCCGGTGCGAGAGCCTGCTGTGTGACGGTCAGGTCGCGCCGTGTGACGCGCTGACCGCCGCCCACCGCGCCATGGAACTGGCCGGGGACCGGGACTCCGACCGGGCCGAGGCCGAGACCTGGCGTACGGAGCAGCGCCGGCGCGCCGCTTGAGCGTCGGGTCGCGGGCGGTTCGAACCGCTGATGCCCCGCTTCCGTGTTTATGATCGACAACTCGGTCGGAATGCGGGGAAGAGGAGAGTTCGTGACGGTCGACGCCCACGCGTTCTGGCTCCGCGCCCCCGGCGAGGGCGAGATCCGGCCGGTCCGGCTCGCCGACCCAGGCCCCGGTGAGGTGCTGGTCCGCACCCGCTTCTCGGGTGTCAGCCGCGGCACCGAGACGCTGGTGTTCACCGGCCGCGTCCCGGCCGACCAGCACGACGCCATGCGCGCGCCGTTCCAGGAGGGCGACTTCCCGGCGCCGGTCAAGTACGGCTACCTCAGCGTCGGCACCGTCGAGGCGGGCGACGAGCGGCTGCTCGGCCGTACCGTCTTCTGCCTCTACCCGCACCAGAGCGCGTACGTGGTACCGGCCGACGCCGTGACCGTCGTGCCGGACGGCGTACCGGCCGAGCGCGCCGTGCTGGCCGGCACCGTGGAGACGGCTGTGAACGCGCTGTGGGACGCCGCCCCGCTGGTCGGCGACCGGGTCACCGTGATCGGCGGCGGGATGGTCGGCTGCGCGGTGACCGCGCTGCTGACCCGCTTCCCCGGCGTACGCGTCGAACTGGTCGACGCCGACCCGGCCCGCGCCGGTATGGCCGCCGCGCTCGGCGCCGACTTCGCCACACCCGCCGACGCCACCGGCGAGCGCGACCTGGTGGTGCACGCCAGCGCCACCGCCGACGGGCTGCAACGCGGCCTGGAGCTGCTGCGCCCCGAGGGCACCGTGCTGGAGCTGAGCTGGTACGGCGACCGGCCGGTCACGCTGGCGCTGGGCGGCGCGTTCCACTCCCGACGGCTGGGCATCCGCAGCAGCCAGGTCGGCACCGTCTCGCCCCGGCGGGCCGACCGCAGCTACGCCGACCGGCTCGCGCTCGCCCTGGACCTGCTGGCCGACCCGGTGTTCGACGCGTTGCTCACCGGCCGGTCCCGCTTCGACGACCTGCCCGACGTGCTGGACCGGCTCGCCTCGGGTGAGCTTCCGGCGCTGTGTCATCTCATCACCTACGGCGAGGAGTGATCGTGTTCAGCGTGACCGTCCGGGACCACATGATGGTCGCCCACAGCTTCCGCGGCGAGGTCTTCGGCCCGGCGCAGCGGCTGCACGGGGCGACGTTCGTCGTCGATGCCACGTTCCGCCGCGCCGAGCTGGACGACGACGGGATCGTGGTCGACATCGGGCTGGCCACCGAGCAGCTCAGGGCCGTGCTCGCCGAGCTGAACTACCGCAACCTCGACGACGAGCCCGCCTTCGCCGGGGTGAACACCACCACCGAGGTGCTGGCGCGGACGATCGCCGACCGGCTCGCCGACGCGGTGACGGCCGGCCGGCTGGGGGAGGGCGCGCGCGGCCTGGCCGGGATCACCGTCACGCTGCACGAGTCGCACATCGCGTGGGCGAGCTACGAGCGGTCGCTCTGACCGGATGACAGTCGTCCACGTGGTGCTGCCGGGCGACATCGACGACCCGGCGGACCCCAGCGGCGGCAACGCCTACGACCGCCGGGTCTGCCGGGGTCTGGCCGCGCGTGGCTGGACGGTACGCGAACACCAGGTACCCGGCGGCTGGCCGCATCCGGGGCTTGGGGAACGCGCCGACCTGGCCGGGCTGCTCGGCGGGCTGCCCGACGGCGTACCGGTGCTGCTCGACGGCCTGGTCGCCTCGACCGTGCCGGACGTGCTCGCCCCGCACGCCGCGCGGCTGCGCCTGGTGATCCTGGTGCACCTGCCGATCGAGGGCGAGACGGAGGCACGGTCACTGGCGGCGGCCACCGCAGTGGTCGCCACCAGCGCGTGGACCCGCGACCGGCTGCTCGACCGCTACCGGCTGCGCCCCGAACGGGTGACTGTCGCGCCACCCGGCGTCGACCCGGCGCCCGTCGCCGACGGCACGCCCGGCGGGGGACGGCTGCTCTGCGTCGCCGCGGTCACCCCGGTGAAGGGCCACGACGTGCTCGCCGCCGCGCTCGCCGAGGTGGCGGACCTGGACTGGACCTGCGACTGGGTCGGTCCACCGGACCGGGACCGGGCGTTCGCCGACCGGCTGCGCGGGCGGCTCACCGCTACCGGTCTCGCCGGCCGGGTCCGGTTCACCGGTCCGCGCACCGGCCCCGACCTGGCCGCCACGTACGCGGCGGCCGATCTGCTGGTTCAGCCGTCGCGGCGGGAGACGTACGGGATGGTGGTCACCGAGGCGCTGGCCCGGGGCGTACCGGTGCTGGCGAGCGACACCGGCGGCCTGCCGGACACGCTCGGGCACGCCCCCGACGGCGACCGGCCCGGCCTGCTGGTGCCGCCGGGCGACCCGGGCGCGACCGCCGCGGCGCTGCGCCGCTGGCTCACCGACCCGGGCCTGCGGGACCGGCTGCGCCGCGCCGCCCGGCAGCGGCGGCACACCCTCACCGGCTGGACGGTCACCGTGGACCGGCTGGCGACGGCACTGAAGGAGGCGACCGCGGCATGACCACCTCACTCCCGCCCGGCTTCGCGGACTGGCTGCGACTGCGCGAGCCGGCCGACGCGGCGGCCCGCAGCACCGAGCTGGCCGACGCGGTCCGCGATCGGCTGCCCGCCGGCCGGCCGCTCGTCGTGCACGACCTGGGCAGCGGCACCGGATCGATGGCCCGCTGGCTCGCGCCCCGGCTGCCCGGCCCGCAGCGCTGGGTGCTGCACGAACGCGACGCGGACCTGCTGGCGCTGGCCCGGGCCGGACGGCTCACCGCCGCGGACGGCGCCGAGGTCACCGTGACCACGCGCGGCTCCGACGTCACCCGGCTGACCGCCGCCGACCTGGCCGACGCCCACCTCATCACCGCGTCGGCGCTGTTGGACATGCTCACCGCGGAGGAGGTCGAGCGGATGGCGGCCGCCTGCGCCGGCCACCCGACGCTGTTCGCGCTGACCGTGACCGGACGGGCCGAGTTCACCCCGCCGGACCCGCTGGACGCCGAGCTGACCGCGGCGTTCAACGCCCACCAGCGCCGCACCGTCGACGGCCGGGTGCTGCTCGGGCCGGACGCCGTGGACGTCACGGTGGCCGCCTTCCGCCGCCACGGCGTCGGGACGCTCGTGCGGCCGACCCCGTGGCGGCTCGGCCCGGAGCAGGCGGAACTGGCCGCCGAGTGGCTCACCGGCTGGGTCGACGCGGCGATCGAGGAACGACCGCATCTGTCCGGGCCCGCCGCGACGTATCAGAAGTGGCGGCTCGCCGAGGCCGCCGCCGGGCGGCTCGACGTGGTGCTGCACCACGCGGACCTGCTCACCGGCTGAACCGAACCGGGTGCTGGCACGTGACAACCGGTGGGAACGAGGGAGGACCGTTTGTCACACGTCGCCGTCGCCGGACCCGTACCGGCTGTCACACCCGCGCCACCGCGCCGGGCTCGGCCGGGCGGAGCCTGGCTCCGCCCGCTGCTCGGGCTCGCGGTGCTCGCCGCGCTCGTCGCGTCGGTGGGCACCGGCCCGTTCCTGGCCGGGTTGCGGCTGATCGACGCGCCCGCGCTGGCCGCCGCGCTCGGCATCGGCGTGATCACCACCGTCTGCTGCGCCTGGCGCTGGTCGCTGGTCGCCGGTGGGCTGGGCGTGCGGCTGCCGATGCGCGCCGCGGTGGCGCACTGCTACCGGGCGGTCTTCCTCAACTCCACACTGCCCGGCGGCGTGCTCGGCGACGTGCACCGGGCGGTTCGGCACGGCCGCGACGCCGGGGACGTGGCCCGGGGCGTGCGGGCGGTGGTGTGGGAGCGCACCGCCGGGCAGGTGGTGCAGGTGGTCATCGCGGTGGCGCTGCTCGCCGCGTTCCCGTCGCCGGTACGCCGGTACCTGCCGGCGCTGGCGGCAGTGCTCGCCGTGGTCGCGCTGGCGCTGGTGCTCGCCGCCCGCGCGGTGCCCCGCTCCGGGGCGTCCCGCTTCGCCCGGGCCGCCCGGACCGCTGTCGCCGACGTCCGCTCCGGCGTGCTGGGCCGCCGGACCTGGGCCGGCGTGGTGGTCGCCTCGACCGTGGTGTTCGCCGGTCACCTGGCCACGTTCGTGGTGGCCGCTCGCACGGCCGGCACGGACGCGCCGCTGTCGCACCTGCTGCCGCTGACGCTGCTGGCGTTGCTGGCGATGGCGGTGCCGCTGAACGTGGGTGGTTTCGGGCCGCGCGAGGGGGTGGCCGCGTGGGCGTTCGCCTCGGCCGGGCTGACCGCCGCGCAGGGTGTGGCGACCGGCATGGTGTACGGCGCGCTGGTGCTGGTGGCCAGCCTCCCCGGCGCCGCGGTGCTGCTCGCGCGGCGGCTGCCCCGGCGCGAGCCCGGCAACTGTCGGTGATCCCGCCTACGGTGGGGGAGCGAGGTGTGCGTCGCCGGGTCCGCCCGGCGACCGGACGACAGGAGAACCATGGACGAAACGCTGCCCACCGCGACGGTCCGGACCCGCGTGACGGTTCCGCTCCGGTTCCCCGACGGCTACGTGACCACGGCCCGCGTGCACACCTTCCACGGTCTCGTCGACGGCCGCGAGCACCTGGCGTTCGGTCTCGGTGAGCACGCCGACGCCGACCCGCCGCTGGTCCGCCCGCACAGCGAGTGCCTCACCGGGGACGTGTTCGGCAGCCAGCGCTGCGACTGCGGCCCGCAGTTGCGCGAGGCGGTCGAGCGGATCGCCCAGGCCGGCGGCTACCTGCTCTACCTGCGGCAGGAGGGGCGCGGCATCGGCCTGTACGCCAAGCTCGACGCGTACGCCCTGCAGGACGGCGGCCTCGACACGTACGAGGCGAACCTGGCGCTCGGGCGCGGCGCGGACGAGCGCGACTACACGGTGGCCGCGCAGATGCTCGCCGCGCTGGGCGTGGACCGGGTGTCCCTGCTCAGCAACAACCCGGACAAGGCGGCCCAGCTCGAGCGGCTGGGCGTGAAGGTGGCCGACCGGGTGTCCACCGGCGTGCACCTGTCGCCCGCCAACGCCGGCTACCTGGCGGCCAAGGTGACCCGCGCCGATCACGCCCTCGACCTGCCGTTCGTGCCGTGACCACCCGCCCGTACGTGCTGCTCAGCTGCGCGATGTCGATCGACGGCTACATCGACGACGCGAGCACCGAGCGGCTGCTGCTGTCGAACGACGACGACCTGGACCGGGTGGACGCGACACGGGCCGGTTGCGACGCGATCCTGGTCGGTGCGGCCACCGTGCGCCGCGACGATCCCCGCCTGCTGGTGCGCAGCGAGCACCGGCGCGCCGAGCGGGTGACGCGCGGGTTGCCGCCGTCGCCGGTGAAGGTGACCGTCACCGGCAGCGGCGACCTCGACCCGCGGGCCCGGTTCTTCACCGCGGGCGACGGGCTCAAGCTGGTGTACTGCCCGAGCGGCGTGGTGGACAAGGCCCGCGAGCAGGTGGGCGCGGTGTCCACTGTCGTCGACGCGGGCGATCCGGCCACCGCGGAGGCGGTGGTGGCCGACCTGGCCGGGCGCGGGGTGACGCGCCTGATGGTGGAGGGCGGCGGCTCGATGCACCGCCAGTTCCTCACCGCCGGCCTGGCCGACGAGTTGCACCTGGTCGTGGCGCCGTTCTTCGTGGGGGACGGGCGGGCGCCGCGCTTCGTCGGGGACGGCCGCTTCCCGTGGCACCCGGGCCGTCGCGCCCGGGTGGTCGAGGTACGCCAGATCGGCGACGTGGTCCTCACCCGGTACGCGCTGTCCGACCGCTGCCCGGCCTGACCGTCGTGTCGATGCGGTCCGCCCTTGTGCAAGCTCACGGTCGTGATTAGTTTGTTGACCATCCATACGAACTAATCCGCTGCGCTTCCCTTCCCGAAGGGGGACCGATGACCGCGCACCACCCCGACCCGGGCTCCTCCCGCCGCCGCTTCCTCGGCCTGGTCGGCCTCGGCGTGGCCGCCACCGCCACCGGCCCGCTGCTCGCTGGCTGCTCGGAGAAGCCGGCCGGCTCCGGCGCCGCCCAGAACCTCGACGCCGTCTCCGGCCTGCTGCCCACCCGCAAGGACCTGCCCGGCGGCATCAAACCCGACATCACGGGTACGCGTCCGGTGCCCGACGGCTACACCAGCTACCCGGCGAACCTCGTCGACGCCATCACCGACAAGCCCGGCACCAGCGGCAAGCAGGCCACCGCGATGACCCCCGCCTGGGGTCCGGCACCGCCCGGAGCCGCGCAGAGCGCCTACCTCCAGGCCGTGAACGCCGAGCTGGGCGTACCAGTCAACTTCACCATCCAGGACGGCAACACGTACGCCGACAAGCTCAACGCGATGCTCGGCGCGCGGGACGTACCGGACCTGCTGTGCGTGCCGGGGTGGGAGGTGGAGAAGATCCCGCGCTTCGCCGAGGCGATCAAGGTGCTCTTCGAGGACCTGACCGACCACCTCAAGGGCGACGCCGCCGCCGCGTACCCGATGCTGGCGAGCTTCCCCACCGGGGCCTGGCGGCGTGCGGTGTGGAACGAGCGGATCATGTCCGTGCCCAACCCCACGGACGGCCCGTTCCCGTGGGCGCTGTTCACCCGCAAGGACGTGCTCGACGCCCGCGGCCTGGGCGTGCCGGCGAACCTGGACGACCTGCTCGCCGCGGCCAAGCAGGTCACCGACCCGGCGCGCAAGGTGTGGGCGTTCAACGACGTCTTCGCCATGATCCAGATGTTCCACAAGGTGCCGGGCCACAAGGGCGGATGGCGGGTCAAGCCGGACGGCACCCCCGAGTTCAAGTACGAGACCCCGGAGTTCCGCCGCGCGCTGGAGGTCATGGCCAAGATCTACGCGGACGGCCTGGTCCACCCGGACATCATGGCCAGCAAGGGCGCGGACGCCAAGCAGCTGTTCGCCAAGAACGGCGCGATCGTCTTCCTCCAGGACGGCGTCGGCTTCTGGCAGGGCGCCCAGGCCGAGCACCAGAAGACCAACCCGAAGCTGAACATCCAGCCGGTGCCGATCTTCTCCGCCACCGGCGGCGACCCGCTGGTCTGGGGCGACGACGAGCCGATCTCCTACACGTTCGTCAAGAAGGGCCTCGGCAAGGACCGGGTCCAGGAACTGCTGCGGATCATCAACTGGTGCTCCGCGCCGCTCGGCAGCCAGGAGGCGCAGCTGCGAGACTTCGGGGTCGCGGGCAAGCACCACACCCCGTCACCGAACGGTCCCGTCAAGACCGACCTGGCGTTCAAGGAGATCGCCAACCAGTACTTCTTCATCAGCGGCCGCAACCCCACCATCGGGCCGTTCCCGGACACCCCGCGCTTCGTGCCGGACGTGCTCGCGTACTCCAACGAGATGGTCAAGCACATGGAGCCCAACCCCTGGGCCGGGGTGAAGCTGGAGATGCCCGCGGCCTACAAGGCCAACCAGGTGCCCACCGAGGACAAGTTCACCGACGTGCTGCGCGGCCGCCGGCCGCTCAGCGACGTGGACGCCATCGTCAAGGAGTGGAAGGCGAACGGCGGCGAGGAGGCCCGCAAGCTGCTCGCCGACTCGCTGCCCAAGGAGGGCCGGTGAACGAGCCGGCCGTCCTGGCCGGGCCCGAACGGGCCCGGCCGGACGCGCCGGCCCCACCCGGCCGCCCGCCCCGACGCCGCCCGTCCCGCCGCCGGGTGCCGCTGCGCACCCGGCTGCGCCGGGACTGGCAACTGCTCGCCATGGTGGCGCCCGGCTTCCTCATCCTGCTGATCTTCAGTTACCTGCCGATCGCCGGCAACGTGATCGCGTTCCAGGACTACAACCCCTACCTGGGCGACAACCCCTGGCAGGCGTTCCTGCACAGCGACTGGATCGGCTTCGGGCAGTTCCAGCTGCTGTTCGACGACCCGGCGTTCTGGGACGCGTTCCGCAACACGCTGGCGATCACCGCGTTCCAGCTCGTCTTCTTCTTCCCGCTGCCGATCCTGCTGGCGATCGCACTGCACAACCTGCTGTCCAGCCGGCTGCGCGGGCTGATCCAGACGATCGTCTACCTGCCGCACTTCTTCAGCTGGGTACTGGTGGTGACGTTCTTCGTCGCGATGCTCGGCGGCGCCGGGCTGCTCGCCCAGAGCATGCGCGAGGCCGGGATGCAACCGTGGAACGTGATGACCAACCCGGACACGTTCATCGTCCTGGTCACCGTCGAGGCGGTGTGGAAGGACGTCGGCTGGGGCACCATCGTCTTCCTCGCCGCGCTGTCCACCATCGACCAGAACCTCTACGAGGCCGCCGCCGCGGACGGCGCCGGCCGGTGGCGGCGGCTGTGGCACATCACGCTGCCCGGCCTGCGCCCGGTGATCGTGCTGCTGCTCATCCTGCGGCTGGGCGACGCGCTCTCGGTCGGGTTCGAGCAGTTCCTGCTGCAACGCGACGCCGTCGGCCGGCAGGCCGCCGAGGTGCTCGACACCTTCGTCTACCACTTCTCCATCGCCACCGGGAACTACGGCTACGGCGCCGCGGCCGGACTGTTCAAGGCCGTCATCGGGCTGGTTCTCATCCTGGCCGCGAACCGCGTGGCGCACATGCTCGGCGAACGAGGGATCTACTCGAAGTCATGACCACGCTGATCCGCCGGGCCGCCGGCGACCGATCCCGCCGGCCGGTGTGGCAGGAACCGCCCACCCCGGTCGGCCAGGGGCTCAAGGCCGTCCTGCTCACCGTGCTGGTGGCGGGCGTACTCTTTCCGCTCTGGGTGATCCTGGTGACCAGCCTCTCCTCCCGGGAGACCATCGCGCGGGCCGGCGGTCTGGTGGTCGTGCCCCGGGGCATCGACACGTCCGCGTACGAGACGATCTTCGCCGGCGGTGCGGTGACCCGGGCGCTGTGGATCAGCACGCTGGTCACCGTCTTCGGCACCGCCATCGCGCTGACCGTCACCGTGCTCGCCGCGTACGGGCTGTCCCGGCCGGGCTCGCTGGGCCACCGCTGGCTGCTGGCGTACTTCCTGATCCCGTTCCTGGTCTATCCGCCGCTGGTGCCGCGCTACCTGGTGGTCACCGGGCTGGGCCTGAAGGACACCATCTGGGCGCTGGTCCTGCCGCCGGCGATCAGCGTGTTCAACCTGGTCGTGGTGCGCGGGTTCTTCCAGGGCATCCCGTCGGAACTGCTGGACAGCGCCCGCATCGACGGCGCGAGTGACTTCCGGACGCTCGCGCGTATCGTGCTGCCGCTGTCCCGCGCGGTGATCGCCGTGGTCGGCCTGTTCTACGCGGTCAGCTACTGGAACGTCTGGTTCGACGCGTTGCTGTTCATCGACCGCAACGACATGTACCCGATCCAGCGGGTGCTCCAGAGCTACCTGCTGGCCGGGCAGGCCCCGCACACCTCCGGCGGCAGCAGCGGGGTGACCATGCCGCCGACCGAGGCGGTCAAGATGGCGGTGGTGGTGCTGACCGTCGCGCCGATCGTCGCGGTCTACCCGTTCATCCAGCGGCACTTCGTCAAGGGCGTGCTGATCGGCGCGGTGAAGGGCTGAGGCCGCGGGTCTGTCACAGCACCTGGGACAGGAAGCGTCGCAGTCGTGGGTGCTCCGGCGCCTCGAACACCGCCTCCGGTGGCCCGGCCTCCAGCACCACGCCCGCGTCCATGAACGCCACCGTGTCGGCGACGCTGCGCGCGAACCCCATCTCGTGGGTGACCACGACCATCGTCATCCCGGCGGCGGCCAGGTCCGCCATCACCGCGAGCACGCCCTTCACCAGTTCCGGGTCCAGCGCGCTGGTCGCCTCGTCGAACAGCATCACCTGCGGGCGCAGCGCGAGCGCCCGCGCGATGGCGACGCGCTGCTGCTGGCCGCCGGAGAGCTGCGCGGGCCGCGCGTCCGCCTTGCCGGCCAGGCCCACCAGGTCGAGCTGGGCGCGGGCCAGCGCCACCGCCTCGTCCTCGCTCATCTTCTTGAGTTTGCGCAGCGCCAGCGTGATGTTGCGCAGCACGCTCAGGTGCGGGAACAGGTTGAACTGCTGGAACACCATGCCGATGCGCTGGCGCAGCGCGTCCGGGTCGTCGCGCAGCACGCTGCGCCCGTCCAGCAGCACGTCACCCCGGTCCGGCTCGATCAGCCGGTTGATGGTGCGCAGCAGCGTCGACTTGCCGGAGCCGGACGGGCCGATCACGCAGGCCGCCCTTCCCCGGGCCACGTCCAGGTCCGCGCCGCGCAGTACCCGGTGCGCGCCGAAGGCCAGGTGCACGTCGCGGACGGCCAGGCTGACCGAGGTCGTGGTGGTGGTCATCGCGGGTCCTTTCCGGACGGGGTGAGATCCGCCGGCTCGGCGTCGGGCTCGGGCTCGGGCGGCGCGGCCGGGCGGCCCTGCCGCAGCCGCCGGTCCAGCCAGTTGACCGCGTGGGTCAGCGGCACGGTCAGCACCAGGTAGAACAGCCCGGCCAGCAGCAGCGCGGACTGGTTGCCGGTGTTGGCCGCGTAGTCCTGCCCGATCCGGAACAGCTCCCGCTGGCTGGCCAGCAGGCCGAGGAAGTAGACCAGGCTGGAGTCCTTGATCAGCGCGATGAGCTGGTTGACCCAGGCGGGCAGGACCCGGCGTACGCCCTGCGGGATGATCACCAGGCGCATCGCCTCGCCCCAGGAGAAGCCGAGCGCCCGCGCGCCCTCCAACTGGGCGGCCTCCACGCTGAGGATGCCCGCCCGGAAGATCTCACCGAGGTAGGCGGCGGCGATCAGGGACAGCGCCAGCACGCCCAGCGGATACGGGTTCGGGCCCCACACCTGCATGCCGAGCGGCGCCAGGCCCACGCCGATCAGGAGGATGGTCGCCGCGGCCGGCAGGCCGCGGAACACGTCGGTGTAGACCCGTGCCGGCCACCGCAACCATCGGGTACGCGAGATGCCGGCGACGGCCAGCAGCATGCCCAGCACCGAGCCGAGCAGGGCGGCGGAGACCGCCAGGGTGAGCGTGTTGGGCAGCCCGACGGTGAGCATCTCGGGCAGCGCCTCGCGCATCGAGTCCCAGTCGAAGAACGTCTCCCACAGCGTGCTCAGTGGATCCATGTCCGCTCCGTCCGCCCCGCTCGTGCTCGGTTACCGGTTCAGGAGGCGGCCGACGGCGACGGCACCGCCACCGACCCGCTGCCCGGCTTGAAGTCGGCCGGGATCGGCCGCCCCGGGTAGTACTCGGCCTGCAGGCGGCTCCACGTGCCGTCGGCGATGACCTCGTCGAGGCCCTTGTTCAGCGCCTCGCGCAGCTTGTCGTCGCCCTTCGCCACCGCGTACGCGGTAGGGGTGGGGCTGAGCTGCTTCGCCGCGACCTTGATCTTGCCGTTGCTGTCGGCGGCGGACTTGTCGCCGATCTCGGCCGGGGCGATCCAGGCGTCAGCGGTACCGGCCTTGAGCTGGTTGATCGCGCTGTTGTAGTCGGGCACCCGCACCGGGTCGAGGTTCTGCTTGGTGGCGTAGTCGTCCTGCACCGTGCCCTGGACCACCACCACGCGCTTGCCGGCGAGCTGGTCGAAGCCGGTGATCGAGGAGCCGGCCGGCACGTCCAGGCCGAAGTAGCCGAAGTCGTAGCCGTTGCCGAAGTCCACTGTCTTCTTGCGCGCCTCGGTGATCGTGATCGAGGAGCTGCCCACGTCGAACTTGCCGCTGTTGACCTGCGCGAGCAGGCCGGAGAAGTCGGTGCCGACGAACTCCACCTTCAGGTCGATCTTGGCGGCCACGGCACGCAGCAGCTCGTTGTCGAAGCCGGTGAACTCACCGTCCTTCAGGAAGACGTTCGGCGGGGCGTCGGTGAGCGTGCCGGCGCGGATCACGCCGGGCTGGAGCAGGCCGTACGGGTTGTCGGCCGCGGCGGTGTCGTCGTTGCCGCAGGCGGTGAGCGCGGTGACGGCGAGCAGGGCGGCCGCGCCGACGGCGGCGGCACGGGTCAGGACGGTACGGAAACGCACGATGTCTCTCCAGAGTGGATGGACGCGCGCGGTGCGCGTCGACGCCGGCCCGCCGGACGGACGGCCGGGCCGGAGAAGGGTGGAACGGGGAAAGGAGGAGTGGCGTTCGCTCAGCGCGCGAGGCGACAGGCGTCGCTGCACACCCGCATCAGGTCGACGTGGCGGCGCTTGACCAGCGCGAAGCGGGCCGGGTACGCGGCGACGTCGCCGGACGGGGTGGAGGGTGGTGCGGACATCGGTCTCCCTGGTCTGTTGCTGACCTGGGTGCCAGGCCACGCTTGCACCGGCGGCTGCCGGTGCCTGGTCTTCACCCGGGGCACCCCACCGCGGAGGAGGGTTGCCGGCCAGCGAGCCGGGGCTTCGCGCTGGCGCTCATGACCTGCCCAGAAGGCTAGCAGCACCGCCGCGGCGGTCGTCCAGCGGTTATGACCACCCTCACGTGGCCCCCGCACCGGCGGGCCGGGACGCCTGCCGCGCGGGTGCGGCCGGTGAGCCGCAGAATGGGCGAATGAGCGACCGGCGGGTGGCAGTCGACGACCTCGGTGCGTGGTTGATCAAGGGGAACGCGGACGCGGTGGACCTGACGGCCCGCTTCGTCGCCGACCCGCGCGTCACCGGCTGGTGCGTCCGACCGGGTTACCGGGTACGGCTGATGCGCGCCGGTCAGCCGGTCGTGTTCTGGGCCAGCGGCAGCAGGGGCCGGGCGCCGTACGGCGTCTGGGGCGTCGGCCGGATCGCCGCCCCGCCGGAGCCGGGTGCGCCGGGCGAGGCGTGGACCGCGCCGCTGGACCTGACGATCCTGGACGAGCCGCTGCGGGTACGCCGCGAGGTGCTGCGCGCCGACCCGCGGCTGGCCGGCGCGGAGGTGCTCCGGCAGCCGCAGGCGGCGAACCCGTCCTACCTGACAGTGGCCCAGTTCGAGGCGCTGCGCGCCTACCTGCCCCGCGACATCGGCACCTGACTCAGGCGGCCAGGGTGGCGGCGAGCCGGCGGGCCTCGGCGACCAGTCGGCTGCCGCCGCCCCGCTCCACCACGTCGGCCAGTCCGGGTACCTCGATCCGGACACCCGTCGCGGTCGCCGCTTCCGCTGCCACCGCCAGCAGGTCCGGCGTGCCCCGGGGCGGCGTCGGCGCGGTCAGCAACGGCGGCAACGCCGCGGCGAGCAGCCGCCACACGCTCAGCGGAGCACCCGCCGCCACCGCGTCGCGCAGCGGCGTGACCGCCCGGGTCAGCGTCACCTGCCCGCCGGCCGCCAGCGTGCCGAGGTGCCCGCCGGTCGCCGGCGCGTCCAGGTCACCGGCGGCGGCCAGGATCAGCACCGCGTCGAGCGCGGCCACCCGGTCCGCCTCGTGGCGGGCGCACAACCCGTAGGCCAGCGCGAGGTCGAGGGCCGGTCCGCCCGCGCCCGTGCACTCGGCCAGCACCGGCAGGGCGGCGGCGTGCCCGAGGGTGTCCTCCTGCGCCGCGCCGGCCACCTCGGGCAGCAGGTGGGCGGCGACCACGCCCCGGTGCCCGGGCAGGACGGCCGGCCAGACGTCACCCCAGCCGTCGGTCCACCGGCCGATCGGCGTGGGGGTCAGGGTGAGCAGGCCGAGCCGGTCCTCGACGCCGTCCGGCGGGGTGAGCGCGACGAGCGTCCGGCCCTCGGGTAGCCGGTCGTAGCCCCAGTCGTACCCGGCCGACCGCGCCCTCCGGCCCACCGTCACCACCTGCTGCGCCGGGGCCGGCACGGCGGCGCCGCGCAGCCAGCGGGCCAGCTCGTCGCCGGCCGGCGTGCGCAGCGCCGCGGCACGTTCGGCAAGTGGCCCGTCGACGCCGGCCGGCAGGCGCAGCAGGGCCTGCGCGAGATCCCAGCGCCACACCGGACGGTCACCCAGCGCGGCCAGCCGTTCGTAGAGCGCCACCGGCTCGATCGCCCCGGTGACCGAGGTCGGCGTGGACAGCAGGCCCGGGTCGTCGCGGCCGTCCAGCCGCTGCCCGATCTCGGCCAGGCGGGCGCAGGCGAGCTGGACGGGCGCGGGCCGGCGTGTGGCCGGCACCGGCGGACCACCCCGGAACGGGAGCGGCGCGCGTGGGCGGGACTCGGTCAGCAGCGTGCTCCACTGGTCGCGGCGGGTCGCCGCCTCGGCGTCGCCGCAGACGGCCAGCAGGAGCCCGTGCATCTGGATCGAGATGTTGAACACCGACCAGGGATGGTCGTACGCGCCGACCTGCTCGCGGCGTACCACAGGCAGCAGCGCCGCCGCGAGCCGCTCGCGGTCGGCGGTGCCGAGCCGGACCAGGCCGTCCATGACGCGTTCCGCCGTCAGCGCGGGCCAGCGCCGGCCGAGCGACGCCGCGATCTCCTCCACCAGTTCGTCCACGTTCTGGATCGGCGGCGGCGCGGCCGCCGCCGGCAGCGGCGGCGGCAGGTCGTCGCGGGCCTCGGCCACAGTGGCCAAGGCCACCGGCCGGTGACCGTGGCGCGCCGCCAGCGCCAGCGCCCGCTCGCGCAGGCCGGCGTCGGGATGGCCAGCCGCCACGGCGAGCACCGCGCCGATCTCCGCAGCCTGGTCCGGGTGCTGCCGGGCCAGCCGGTCGAGCCAGGACACCTGCGCCCGGACCAGTGCCTTCTCCGGCCGGGCCAGCACCGTCCGGGCGGCCTCCCACAGCGCCTCCGGCTCGGCGGCGTCACCGGCCTGCCGCAGCGTCCGCTGGGCGGCGCGGGCCACCGGCCCGGGACCGTCGGCGAGCAGCCGCAGATAGGCGCTCGACCGCACCGCCACCTCGTCCGGGGTCGGTGCCAGCAGGTCGTGCAGGACCAGGAACGGGCGCAGTGCGTCCGGGCGGTCGCCGCGCAGCAGCCGGCCGAGGACGCCGTTGAGCAGGACCGCCCGGTCGAGCCGGCCCTCCGCCGCCAGCGCCACCAGCGCCCGGGGCAGCGCATCCGAGTCCGTGCCCGCGCCGTCGCCGCGGGCCAGTTCGGTGCCCACGCCGTCCACCTCGAACAGGCGCGGCAACAGCGCGTCGAGGAACGGGTCCGCGCGCAGCCGGTCCACAGTCGGCAGGCGCGTCCCGCGCGGATCCGGCCAGCCCTGCGCCGCGGCCCAGCCACGCACGAAGTCGTCAGCGGTCGGCGGCGGCGCCTTCTCGGCCAGCAGGAGGCCGGCGACGAACCGCCAGCCCGCGACCATCCGGTCCCGGGGCAGCCGGTCGGCCAGCTTGTACGCCACGTCGGGCAGCCAGGTCACCCCGCGCTCCCGGGCGACGTCGACCACCGGCGCCGCGTCGACGCCGCTCAGCCAGACCGAACGGCGGCCGAGCAGCGCGGCCACCTTCGTCGGCGTGCTCAGCGTGCCCACCGCTGCGACCGCCAGCGTCGCCGCCTCGCCCTGCCACCACCAGGCGTCCCGCCTGCGGCGCACATCGGCGACCAGCTCGTCGCCGAGCGCCCGCCGGGCTGGCTCGTCCAACCCGGCCAGGGCCGACCGGACCTGCGACATCCGGCCGTGCACCACCGCCTCGACGAAGCCGGTCACGACAGCGCCCCCACCGGCGCCGCGACCATCGACACCGCCAGCGCGTGCCGGCACGGCCCCCGCTGCCCGCGGTGCCGCGCCCACCAGCGGCAGGAACAGGAGTACGCGCCGTCCGGGTGCCGTCGTACCCGGTAGGTCTCGGCGTCGGTGCGGACCGTCGCGTCCTCGCCGTCGCGCTCGACTGCGCCGCGCTCGACCAGCGCCCGCGCGCCGACCAGCCGTGGGTTGTCCCGCTCCGCGCGGCCCGCGTCATAGGGCATCACCCGGTGGAAGTACGCCCCGTCCGCCACGTCGTACCCGACCCGCCCGGCGGTGCCCAGCTGGGCGAGCGCGGCCCGCACCCGCTCGTCGGGCAGCGCGGCGGCGTCGGCCAGCGCGGCCACGTCGATCGCCGGATCCCAGTTGAGCAGCGCGCCCACCAGCTCCGCGTCGTCGACCACGTCGTCACCGGCGAGCGCCGCCAGTGCGGCGCCCTCACCGGAGAACCCCCGGTACGGCTCGGGGGACAGCGTCAGCGACACCCGCAGCGCCCCTGTGTCCAGCTCCCAGGTGCTCGGCACGGCCGGCGACCCGGCGCGCACCGCCGGGCCGTACACCCGCAGGGTGCGCGCGTGGCGCAGCACGCCGCGCAGCGCCGCGAGCCGGCCCGCGCCGGCCAGGCAGACAGCGCCCGGCACCGGGCGGGAGGTCAGCCGCAGAGTACGCCCGGCGGGCACCGCCCACAGCACACTGCGGTCGTTCGCGGCAGGCAGCCGGCGCAGGAACGCCGCCGCCTCCGCCGCCGCGATCTCGGCGCGCGGCTCGAAGCCGGCGGTGAGCACGTGCACCTCGGCGAAGCCGCGCAGCCAGCGGCCGGGCAGCGGCACCTTCCGCTCGACCACCGAGCCGTCCATGGTGGAGACCGTCAGGTCGTCCGGGCCGACCGCCACGTGCAGCGGCTCGATGCCACCCACCCGGGCCAGCGCCTCCCGCAGCGGCGGGTTCACATCCACGTTAGTGGTGCCGTGGCCGCTGATCTCCCCGTCCAGCCCGGCCGGCAGCACGTCCATCCGCGCGTACACCCCGCAGCAGCCGGAGAACGACTCGAACCGCAGGCGACCGCGGCTGCCGGTCACCACCGGGTCCAGGCTGGCCGGGTTGACCGGCTGGTGGTAGCGGGTGCGGGCCACCTCGGCGACGGCGAGCAGCCCGGCCGCCGACGCGGCCGCGGCGGTGAGGAACCCGGCGAAGAAGCGCGGGTTGGCCGCCGGGCCGCCGCAGGTCTGCAGATCGAGACCGGCGGCGCGCAGCGCGGACGGCTGAAGGTATCGGTACGTCTGGACGGCGTTCACGGCGCAGACCGTAGAGGGACCGACCGACAAAAGTGGGACGGTCCTGCTAGCTTCCTCGGATGTTCGCCCACGCCCTCACCGACGACGCCGAGCTGCGTCCACTGTCGCCCTGGCACGCCGACGAGTTCCTGGCCAACCTCGACCGCTGCCGCGACCACATCTCGCCCTGGGTCGGCGCGTCCTTCGTCGCCACCGACGCCGCGTCGGCCCGCAAGGTCCTCCAGGCGTACGCCGACCGGTGGGCCCGCGACGACGGCGGCATCTGGGGCATCTGGCAGCGCGGCACGCTCGTCGGTGGCGTGCTGTTCGTGTCGCTGAGCACCGAACGCGGGGTGTGCGAGGCGGGCTGCTGGCTGGAACCCGGCGCCGAGGGGCAGGGCCTGGTCACCCGCGCCGCCCGCTTCGTCATCGACTGGGCGGTGCGGGAGCGCGGCATCCACCGCGTCGAGTGGGTCACGAAGGCCGGCAACGACCGTAGCGTCGCCGTGGCGCGGCGGCTCGGCATGAGCCGCGACGGCGTCATGCGCGGCGCCGCACCGACGCCCGACGGCCGCGCCGACCTGGAGGTCTGGTCCGTGCTGGCGCCGGAGTGGACCGGCTGACCGCCGAAATTGTCGTACCCGGACGTGAACATCTGTCCATGGCTGTCCCCGCACTGGCCGACCGGTCCCCCCAGCCGCGCGCCCTGCCGCTGCGCGAGGTCCGCACCCGGCTCACCCAGCTCGTCTCCCTGGCCGAGCTGACCGACACCGTCACAGTCGTCACCCGCGACGGCGATCCCCGGCCGGTCGCCGCGATCGTGCCCGCGTCCGCCGCCCGCACCGGCGCCCAGGCGCGCGCGGACGCCGAACGCGTCGCCGCGATCAGCGCCGGCTGGGCCCGCCGCCTGGAGGAGTTGCACCGGCAGTCCAGCCGGCGGCACGCCGCCGAGCTGCGGGCGCTGGCCGACGCGCTCGCCGAGGCGTGGGCCGAACTCGACCGCCGCGCGCCGGCCGGCGACGCGGCGCTGACCCGGCTGCGCGCCGCGCACGCCGACCTGCTGCGCCGCTGACCCGTGGCGTCCCGCCGGTGTACGCGGGACGCCACGGCGTGCGGTCAGCTCCGGCCGCGCTCGGCCCGGTAGCGGCGGATCAGCTCGGCGGTCGAGGTGTCCACGTCGGCCAGGTCCGGGTCCGGCCCGGTGAGCTTCGGCGCGAGCTGGTTGGCCATCACCTTGCCCAGCTCCACACCCCACTGGTCGAAGGCGTTGATGTCCCAGATCGCGGCCTCGGTGAACGTGATGTGCTCGTAGAGCGCGATCAGCTGGCCCAGCGTCGCCGGGGTGAGCTTCGGCGCCAGGATCGAGGTGGTCGGGTGGTTGCCCGCCATCACCCGGTGCGCCACCACCTCGGGCGCGGTGCCCTCGGCCTCCACCTGCTCCCGGGTCCGCCCGAACGCCAGCGCGGCGGTCTGGGCGAAGAAGTTCGACATGAACAGGTCGTGCATGTCGCCCAGGTCGTGGTTGGGCCGGCTGAACGCGATGAAGTCCGCCGGGATCAGCCGGGTGCCCTGGTGGATGAGCTGATAGAAGGCGTGCTGCCCGTTGGTGCCCGGCTCGCCCCAGAAGATCTCCCCGGTCGGGTACGTCACCGGCGAGCCGTCGACGCGTACCGACTTGCCGTTGCTCTCCATGGTGAGCTGCTGGAGGTAGGCGGGGAACCGGTGCAGGTACTGCGAGTAGGGCAGCACCGCGTGGGTCTCCGCGCCGAGGAAGTCGGTGTACCAGACGTTGAGCAGGCCGAGCAGCGCCGGCACGTTGCGCTCCACCGGTGCGGACCGGAAGTGCTCGTCGACCGCGTGGTAGCCGGCCAGCATCTCGCGGAACCGGTCCGGCCCGATCGCCAGCATCACCGACAGGCCGACCGCGGACGGCAGCGAGTAGCGCCCGCCCACCCAGTCCCAGAAGCCGAACATGTTCTCCGGGTCGATGCCGAAGTCGCGGACCCGCTGCTCGTTGGTGCTCACCGCGACGAAGTGCCGGGCCACCGCGTCGTCGTCCGCGTCCAGCCCGGCGAGCAGCCAGCGCCGCGCCTGGTCGGCGTTGGCGAGCGTCTCCTGGGTGGAGAACGTCTTCGAGACCACGACGAACAGCGTGCTCGCCGGGTCCAGGTCGGCCGTCTTGTCGTGGATGTCGGTCGGGTCGATGTTCGACACGAACCGGCAGCCGATGCCCGCGTCCCGGTACGCCTTCAGCGCCTCGTACGCCATCACCGGCCCGAGGTCCGACCCGCCGATGCCGATGTTCACCACTGTGGTGATCCGCTCGCCGGTGTGGCCCCGCCACGAGCCGGAGCGCACGCGCTGCGCGAACGCCGACATGCGGTCCAGCACGGCGTGCACGTCGGCGACCACGTCCTGGCCGTCCACGGTGAGTGACGCGTCGGCCGGCAGGCGCAGCGCGGTGTGCAGCACGGCCCGGTCCTCGGTGACGTTGATGTGCCGTCCGGCGAACATGGCCGCGATCCGGTCGGTCAGGCCGACCCGCTCGGCGAGCGCGCCGAGCAGCGCGATCGTCTCGTCGGTGACGAGGTTCTTGCTGTAGTCCACGTGCAGGTCGGCGACCTCACCGGTGAGCCGCTCACCCCGCTGCCCGTCGGCGGCGAACAGGTCGCGCAGGTGCGTGGCGCGCATCGCCTCGGCGTGCTTGCGCAGCGCCTGCCATTCGTCGGTGGTGGTGACGTCCACAGCCATCGGGTCGATCTTCTCCTTCACGACGGGCGGTCGGCCGGCGCGCGCCGGCGAACCCCACAAGCCTGCCACCCGGACCGGTCGCGCGCGACGCGACCCGGCGGCGATCACCGTGCGGGCGGGTGTCTAGGGCCACCGCTGCGGGACACGCCGTTGGGACATCTGTACGACACGCCGGTTACTGAATGACATCCTTCGATAGCGGACCGTAGTATCCAGCGTTGCTGTCCGAACGCGTCGAGGAGGTGCCATGGCCGGGGTGATCCGTCCTCGTCCGGCGTCCGACCCGGAGGAGCCGGCCGGGGAGACGACCCTGCCCGAGCTCGTCGATCCGCACTGGATGCACCGGGCCACCGAACTGGCCCACACCGGCTTCTGGTCGGTGGCGCGCCGGCTGCCCACACTGATCCGCGAGGCGATCAGTCTCGCCTGGGCCACCAGCCGGCGGGACACCGCCGCCTCGCTGGGCCTCAACGTCGCCGCCGGTGTGCTCACCACGCTGGGCCTGCTCGCCACCACCGGGGTGCTCCACCAGCTGTTCGCGGCCGGCCCGACACCGGACCGGATCCGGGCGGCGCTGCCCGCCCTGGCGCTGGCGGCTGCCGCCGTCGCCGGGCGCGGCGCGCTGACCATCGCCGCCGGATGGGCGCAGGCCCGGCTCGTACCGCAGATCAACTTCACGGTGGAGCGGCGGCTGTTCGAGACGACGTCCGCCGTGGAACTGGCGGCCTTCGACGACGCCGGCTTCGCCGAGGAGATGGACCGCGCCCGCGACCGTGGACTGGCCGAGGCGGGCTCCCTGGTCAACGACACGGTCAACCTGGTCACCGGCGTGGTCGGCGTGATCGCCACGGCTACCGCCGTGACGATCATCCACCCGCTGCTGCTGCCCTGCCTGGTGGTCGCCGCCGCGCCGGAGGCGGTGACGGCGGTGCGGATGGCCCGCCGTCAGCACGTCGACTGGCTCGCCCGGATCACCCGGCGGCGACGCAAGTGGATGCTGGGCGACCTGATGGCCAACCGGCACACCGCGGCCGAGATCCGCGCCTACCAGATGCGCGACTTCCTGCTATCGGAATACCACCTCGTGACGCGCCTGGAGACGCGCGCCGAGCTGCGCCTGGCCCGGGCGCAGACGGTCACCCGGGCGATCGGCCTGTCCATCACGGGCATCGCCACGTTCGGGCTCTACGTGGTGCTGGGCGCGTTGCTGGTGGGCGGCGTGGTGGCGCTCGCGGCGGCGGCCACCGCGCTGCTCGCGCTCCAGGCCGCGCGTACGAGCCTGCGCACCGCGATCTTCGCCACCAACTCGCTCTACGAGGACGCTCTCTACTACCAGGACTACCGCGACTTCCTCGACCGGGCGGCACGGCGGATCCCGGCCGGCGGGCACCTGCCCGTCGACGGGTTCACGCGGATCGACGTCGACCGGGTCAGCCTGCGCTACCCGGACACCGACAGTGCGGCGGTCGACGAGGTCAGCCTCACGTTCCGGCGCGGCGAGGTGATCGCGCTGGTGGGGGAGAACGGCTCCGGCAAGACCACGCTCGCCAAGCTGATCGCCGGCCTCTACCGGCCCACCGGCGGCACGATCCGCTGGGACGGCGTGGACACCGCCGAGCTGGATCCACGCCAGACCGCCGCCCAGGTCGCGGTGATGAGCCAGGACTGGTGGAAGTTCCCGTTCACCGCCCGGCAGAACATCCGCGTCGGCCGCCACGACCGCGCCGACGGCCCCGGACCGAGCGTGGAGACCGCCGCCCGTGACGCCGCCGCGCACGACATGATCAGCGAGCTGCCGTTCGGGTACGACACGCTGCTGGACCGGCAGTTCAAGGACGGCCAGGACCTGTCCGGCGGGCAGTGGCAGCGGCTGGTGGCCGCACGCGGCCTCTACCGCGACGCCCGGCTGCTGATCTGCGACGAGCCGTCCGCCGCGCTCGACGCGCGTGCCGAGCACGCCCTCTTCCAGCATCTGCGGCGGCACCCGGACCGGGCCGTCGTGCTGATCACCCACCGGCTCGCGAACGTCCGGCACGCCGACCGGATCTTCGTGATGGACCACGGCCGGCTCGTGCAGTCAGGCGACCACGACACGCTGATGGCGCAGGGCGGGCTCTACCGCGAGCTGTTCGAGTTGCAGGCGGCCGGCTACCTCGCCGGCAGCGCGGAACCCGCCGACGGTTGACCTCCAGCGCACTCGAACTCCTACCGTGACCGGACCGCGCGCCACCCGGCCGGCGCGGTGCAACCCAGGGAGTTCACATGCGCTATCGCGTCCTCGGCGGCACCGGCATCGAGGTCAGCGTCCACTGCCTCGGCACCATGATGTTCGGCGTGGTCGGCAACCCCGACCACGACGACTGCGCCCGGATCGTCCACGCGGCACTCGACCGTGGGATCAACTTCGTCGACACCGCCGACATGTACTCGGCCGGCGAGTCGGAGGAGATCGTCGGCAAGGCCCTGCGCGGCCGCCGCGACGATGTGGTGCTCGCCACGAAGGTCCACTTCCCGATGGGGGAGGGGCCCAACCGGGGCGGCAACTCGCGACGCTGGATCGTCCGTGCGGTCGAGGACAGCCTGCGCCGGCTGGGCACCGACTGGATCGACCTCTACCAGGTGCACCGCCCGGACCACACCACCGACGTCGAGGAGACGCTCGCCGCGCTCACCGACCTGGTCCGGGCCGGGAAGATCCGTGCGTTCGGCTGCTCGACCTTCCCGGCCGAGGAGATCGTGGAGGCGCACCACGTCGCCGAACGGCGTGCGCTCGCCCGGTTCCGCACAGAGCAGCCGCCGTACTCGATCCTGGCGCGCGGCATCGAGACGTCGGTGCTGCCGGTCTGCCGCCGCTACCGGATGGGTGTGCTGGTGTGGAGCCCGCTGGCCTCCGGGTTCCTGTCCGGCCGGTACCGGCAGGGGCGGCCCGTCGACCTCGGCGCGGGCCGCCCGGCACTCACCCCGGCCCGGTTCGACCCGGCGCTACCCGGCAACACCGCCAAGTACGCCGCCGTGGAGGACCTGGTCGCGCTCGCCGGCGAGGTGGGCTGCACACTGCCGCAGCTCGCTGTGGCGTTCACCGCCGTGCACCCGGCGGTCACCTCGACCATCATCGGGCCGCGCACGATGGACCAGTTGGACGCGCTGCTGGCCGGGGCGGAGCTGACGCTCGACGACGCGGTGCTGGACCGCATCGACGAAATCGTCCCGCCGGGCACGAACCTCTACCAGCCCGACGGCGCCTGGTCCCCGCCGACCCTGACCGACCCGTCCCACCGCCGCCGCCCCCTCCCCGAGCGGGCCGCCGCCTGACCCCCGCTCCTCCCGCCAACCCCCGTCTCCGCCCTCAGCCCTCAGCCCGTCGATCATGGAGTTCCGGCCCCGGCAGACAGCGCGAACCGGACACTCGAGGGGCGCAAACCGCAAGATCGGCGAGGTGAGGCGAGGCGGGGTGGGGCGGGGCGAGGCGGGGTGGGGTGGGGTGGGGTGGGGCGGGTGGGGAACTGCGTCGACACGGGACGGGGGCGGCTCCACACTGGGCCTGTGGAACATCGGGAACTTGTTCGGGTGAGCAAGCGGCTGTCGCTGGCGTTGCGGCACCGGCCCGACGCGTACGGGCTGCGACTCGACCGGGCCGGCTGGGTGCCGGTGGCCGACGTGCTCGCCGGGCTGAGGATCAGCCGCGCCCAGCTGGACGCCGTGGTCGCGGGCAACGACAAGCAGCGCTTCGCCGTGGAGGCCGGCCCGGACGGGGCCGACCGGATCCGCGCCAACCAGGGCCACTCCGTCCCGGTCGACCTCGGCCTCACTCCGGCCGCGCCGCCGCCCCGGTTGTTCCACGGCACCGGCGAGGCAGTGCTGGACGCGATCCGGGCGCAGGGGCTGCGCCGGGGCGGGCGGCACCACGTACACCTGTCACCTGATGTGGCGACGGCCCGGCGCGTCGGTGCGCGCCGGGGCGGCGCGGTGGTGGTGCTGACCGTGGACGCGGCGGCGATGGCCGAGGCCGGGCACCTGTTCTACCGCTCGGCGAACGGGGTGTGGCTCACCGACACCGTGCCGCCGCCCTACCTCGGCACCACCTGAGCGGCGGTCAGCAGGCGGTCACCGGGTGGGCCACCACGGCGTCGAACAGGTACGCGAGGTCGTTCGGCGCGGCCCGGTCGGGCTGGACGGCGCCGGTGCAGTCGGTGGCGCGGGCGCGCAGCACGTGCCGGCCCGCGCCCGGCGGACGCCACCGGACGGTCCAGCGCTGCCAGGCGCCGCCCCGGTCGGCGGCGACCAGGTCGGCCGGGCGCCACCCGTCGCCGGTGTCCACCTCGACGTGCGCGATCGGGCCGTTGCCGGACCAGGAGCGGCCGGTCAGCAGCACCTCCTCGCCGGCCGGCACCCGGGCGTCCCAGGGCAGCTCGAACGCGCTGCGCACCGGCTGGGCGGTGAGGACGGTGCCGTCGGCCGGGTGGCCGGGGCCGAACATCCGGTAGAACTGCGTGTTCCACGGCGAGAACAGGGCAGTGGTGGAGACCTCGATCGCGCCGACCCACTTGATCGAGGAGATACCGACCCAACCGGGCACCACGACGCGTACCGGGAAACCGTGGTCGGGGGGCAGCGGCTCGCCGTTCATCTCGTACGCCAGCAGCACGTCGTCGAGCGCCTTCGCGACCGGCATCGGTCGGCGTACCCGGCCGAGGTTGACCCCGCCGGAGACGTAGTCCGGGTCGAGTCCCTCGGGCATCACGTCGACCGCCTCGTCGCGCAGCCCGGCCAGGCGCAGCACCGTGCCGAGCCGCACGCCCCGCCACCGGGCCACGCCGACGCTGCCCAGCCCCCACGCCACGCCCGGGGCGGGCTCGTCCTGCTGCTCGGCGAAGTAGCGCCGCCCGTTGCCGGCGCACTCCAGCAGCGCCGCGTGCTCCTCGGCGGGGAGCCGGCGCAGCTCGTCGAGGTCGAACTCGACCGGCTTGTCGCGGGTCGGCGCGCCGCGCAGGCCGTCGCCGAACAGGCGCAGCCGCCAGGTGGCCGCGTCCAGGTACGGAGTGACGGTGTGGTTGCGGACGAAGAATCGGTCGGTCGGGACCACGTACCCCTGGCCGGCCATCGACGGCCAGCGCATCTCGGCGTTGGTGTCCAGCGGGCGCAGCAGCTCCGGCGGCAGCGGCTTGACGATCGGCGCGCCGGGGTCGACGCCGACCGGCGCGGACGCCACCGCGACCGGCTCGCGTTCCGCAGCGGCGGCGGTCACCGCGGCCATCGCCGCGCCCACCTCCAGCAGCCGGTCGCGGTCGACGCCCGGCCCGTGTGCCTGCCCGGCGAGCCACTGCCGGCTCCGGTCGGCGTCGTGGACGGCTTCGGCGGGGGACGGGGAGTGACTCACTGCTGACCTCCGGGGTAGGCGACGCTGCCTTTCCTATTCAATCAGTAGGACTTCTCGTCGATCCGTCGCAGGTGGTGGTGACTCACGCCGCAGCGATCAGCGTCACCACCCCGGCCGCCACGAGCACACCGGCCCAGAGCCGGTCGACGTTGAACCAGGCCCGGCGCAGCACACCGACGCCGAGCACCTCGTACACCAGCAGGGCCACCACCAGCGCGACGGCGAGCATGGCGACGGTGTGCACGGCGGCGGCGAGCAGGCCGGTCAGCGCGCCGGCCGGCGCGGCGGCGAGGTGCCCGGCGTGCGGCCCGGCGCCGGCCGCCGGTTCGGCGAGCAGCACCGGCAGCAGCATCAGGCCTGCGCCGTGCGCCGCCGACATCAGGAACGACCAGGCGGTGAGCTGCGCCGCCGACAGCCGCATCCCGGCCCACCGGAAGTGCCGCTCGGACAGCAGCCGCCACAGCCCGAACCCGACCAGCAGCACCCCGCCGGCCACCGCGACCAGCGTGCTCGCCGTCACCGACCGGGTGGCGCTGACCAGGGCGGCGACCACCGCCACCGACGCCAGGTGCCCGGCCGCGATCGGCGGCAGGGCCGCCAGGAGCGCGGCCCGGCGACGCTCCTGCAGGCCCCGGGCCACCGCGAACAGCCATCCCATCGCCGGGTTCAGGCCGTGGAACGCGCCGAGGCCGGCCAGCGCCGCCCAGGTCGCGCCGGTCACGGGAAGCAGTACGAGTCGGACGAGGCGTCGCCGCCCTGCAACCGGGTCTGGTGCACGCGCAGGCCGCGGAACTCCTCGCCGCGCGGGAAGAACCGCGGGTCCGGCACGAGGCCGCCGGTCGCCGGGTCGACGTCGAGCTTCGCCACCCAGGCGCCCACGCCGTCGGGGTAGAACTGGTCGTCCCAGGCGCCGTAGAGCGAGTTGCTGACGTAGACGCGGCGGCCGTCGCGGCTGATCTCGACCATCTGCGGGCCGCCGGCCAGCGGCTCGTCCGGGTACGCCGGGTGCGGGGTGCGGTTGACGATGCCGCCCAGGCGCACCGAGCCGACGCGTACCGGGTGGAACGGGTCGCTGACGTCGTAGCGGATCAGTTCGCCGGTACCCCAGCAGGAGACGTGCAGGAACCTGTCGTCCACCGACAGGTCGATGTCGGTGACCAGCGGCGGCACCGCCCCGAACGGCTTGAGCAGGTCCGGCAGGTCGGCCGGGTCGGCCGGTTCGGCCGGGATGTCGATCACCTTGGTCACCGCCCAGGTGTCGCCGTCGCGGTGCCACAGCCAGATCGAGGCGGACAGGTCCTCGACGCTGATCACCACGCCGACGAAGCCGTACGACTTCGTCGGGTCGTGCGCGGGGCGCAGCTCCAGCGGCATCTGGTACTGGTCGCCGAGGTCGACGCGCTGCACGTGCCGGCGCCTCGCCAGGTCCCAGAAGTGGATCGCGTGCCCGTACCTGCGGCCGAGCAGCAGCTCACCGACGATGCCGTCCTCGATCATCGACGGCGTGCCCCACTCGCTGGTGACAAGCACGTCCTGGGTGTAGTGCCACCAGAAGTCGTACGCCAGGAACTGCGGCCCCCGGTCGGCCTCCCACGCGCCGCGTACCTCGAAGGTGGTGTGGTCGAGCACGGCGATGCCGCCGGGCCCCTCCTGCCCGTCCGCGCCGCCGAGCGCGGAGACGTAGATGCCGTCCGGCCCGCAGTGCACGGTGTGCGGGCGGGAGTACCCGGCACGCTCGCCCAGTTCCTTCGCCTCGATCACCTTGACCAGGCTCGGCCGGCGCGGGTCGGGCTTGGTGTCCAGCACGTGGATCCGGGACGAGCGCAGGCCCGGCACGATCAGGTAGCGGCGTTCCACGTGCGGGTGCGGCGCGGTCGGGCAGAGCGCGCTGCTGCACGCGTTCCAGCCGAAGTGGTGCAGCTCGTCGCCGGTGTTCGGCAGCTCGGTCCAGCCCACCACCCGGCCGTACGAGCCGGAGTCCGGGTCGGTGTCGAGGACCGCGATGGCGTCGGGGCGCTGCCCGGCGCGGTCGAACGCGGCGACGTACGCGAGTTTCTCGGCCGGCGCGGTGGCGGCGAGCGCGGGGGAGGGGTAGAAGGTCGGGTCGGGGGTCCAGCGGGTCATCGGTTCTCCCTCGCGGTCAGCCGGCGGGTACGCCGAGGCGGTCGAGCAGGTGGCGGCGCAACGCGCCGAGGGCCGGGTCGTCGGGGCTCGGGGACGGGCCGAGGCGTACCGGCACCTCCTCGGCGATCACGCCGTCGTCGAGCAGCAGGACGCGGTCGGCCAGCAGCAGCGCCTCCTCCACGTCGTGGGTGACGAGCAGCGCGGCGAAGCCGTGCTGGGCGCGCAGCCGCCGCAGCAGCCCCTGCATGCGCAGCCGGGTCAGCGCGTCCAGCGCGCCGAACGGCTCGTCCAGCAGCAGCAGGTCCGGTTCGCGGACCAGCGCGCGGGCCACCGCGACGCGCTGCGCCTGCCCGCCGGACAGTTCGGCCGGCCAGGCCCGGCCCCGGTCGGCGAGCCCCACCTCGGCCAGTGCGCGGCCGACCCGGTCGCCCACGTCCGGCCCGGTCAGGCCGAGCGCCACGTTGTTCGCCACCCGCTTCCACGGCAGCAGCCGGTGCTCCTGGAACACGACCGCGGCGGTGCCGTGCACCGCGTGCTCGCCGCCCGCGTCGCCGTCGAGCCCGGCCAGCACCCGCAGCAGCGTGCTCTTGCCGGATCCGCTGCCGCCGAGCAGCGCCACCGTCTCCCCGGCGCCGATGGTCAGGTCCACCCCGGCCAGCACCACCGCCGGGCCGAACGCCCGGGTCACCGCGTGTGCGGTGAGCACCGGCCCGGTCAGGTCGCGCGCAGTCCGCGTCGCCACGCCAGCGTCCTCCTCTCCGCGTACCGGATGAGCAGGTCGGAGGCCAGCCCCAGCAGCGCGTAGACGAGCAGGCCGAGCACCACCACGTCGGTCTGGCTGAACTCGCGCGCCTCCATCATCAGGAAGCCGACGCCGGTCTGCGCGTTCACCTGCTCGCCGACGACCAGGCTGAGCCAGGCCGCGCCGATGGCCAGCCGCAGCCCGAGGAACAGCGACGGCAGCGCGCCGGGCAGCACCACGTGCCGCAGCCGGGCCGCCGCGCCGAGACCGCAGGTACGCGCCGCCTCCACCAGCCGCTCGTCGATGTCGCGGATGCCGGCGTACGTGTTGAAGTAGATCGGGAAGAACGCGCCGAGCGCGACCAGCGTGACCTTCAGCGACTCGCCGATGCCGACCCAGATGATCAGCAGCGGGACCAGGCCCAGGTGCGGCAGCATCCGGGCCATCTGCACCGGCGGGTCGACCAGGTCGTCGCCGAGGCGCAGCAGCCCGGCCGCCGCGCCGAGCACCAGCGCCAGGCCGCCGCCGATGAGCAGGCCGAGCGCGGCGCGGGTGAGCGAGTCGAGCAGGTGCACGCCGAGTGTCCCGTCGCTCGCCAGCCGCCACCCGGTCGCGAGCACCGCGCTGGGCGCGGGCAACTTCTCCGCGGCGAGCAGCCCGGTCCGCGCGGCGGCCTCCCAGGCGAGTACCAGCACGACCGGGCTCGCCGCGCGCCGCCACCGCCGCGACGCGCGGGCCCGCGACCGCCGCGGCGTCGCCCGTTCGGGTACGACCGGAGCGGCCGCCTCGGCCAGCGCCGGACCGCTCACTGGAACGCCTCGTTGAACCGGCCGTCCACCCGTCCGGCGATGTCGACCGGTCCGGGTACGAGCTTCAGCTCCACGAAGCTGTCCGCGATGGCCTGCAACTCCGCGCCGATCTCCGGGGTGACCGGGGCGAGCGGCTTGGCGCTGCGGGCCAGCGCCCGGGTGGTCACGTCGAGCGGGATCTTCAGCTCCGGGGCGAGGACGGCGGCCCGCTCGCCCGGGTGGGCGATACCCCAGTCGGTGGTCTGCCGGTACGTGTCCAGGAACGCGCGTACGTCGTCGGTGCGGTTCTTCACCGCGTCCGGTGCGGCCAGCACGTACTCGCGGTTGCCGGCCAGGCCGGTGGCGTCGGCGAGCACCCGTACGCCCGGCTGCTCGGCCAGCGCGAAGTACGGATCCCAGATGATCCACGCGTCGACCTGCCCGTTGTCGAACGCGGGCCGCCCCTCGGCGGGCTTGAGGTACTTCACGTTGATGTCGGCGAGCGTCATCCTGTTCGCCTCCAGCAGCTTGACCAGCAGCCAGTGCACGTTGGAGCCCTTGTTCAGCGCGACCGTCTTCCCGCGCAGGTCGGCGAATCCACGATACGGGCTGTCCGCCTTGACCAGCACCGCCTCGCCCTGCGGGATCGGCGCCGACGTGCCGATCACGGAGAAGGGGATCTTTCCGGCGGCGGCGAACACCGGTGGCGCCTCGCCGACCTGGCCGATGTCGATCGAGCCGGCCTTCAGTGCCTCGGTCAGCGCCGGGCCGCTCTCGAACAGCGACCAGGTGACGTTCTTCGCGTCGCCGCGCGCCTTGACCAGGCTGAGCCCGCCGAAGCGCTGGTAGCCGATCCGCAGCGGGCCGTCGCCGCCGCTGGCGTCGGCCGCCTCGCCGCCGCAGGCCGTCAGCGCCGTCGCGGCGAGCAGCGCGAGGGTGGTGAGCAGCGCGGCCAGCGGCCGGCGGCGGGTTCTGGGGGTACGCATGGCGACTCCTCGGGGAGGGATGGGCCCGGCCGTCGGCGGGCGACAGCAACCTACCAACCCGATAGGTTTTATGGGTAGGGTGTCGGCGTGGTCGTCCCACCACTCAGGAGGCGACCCGTCCCATCCCGCACCGGAGGTACACCATGTCGCTCACCTTCCACTGGTTCCTGCCGACCTACGGCGACAGCCGGGACATCGTGGGCGGCGGACACGGCGTACCGGTCGGCACGGCCGGTGGCGCGCGGCCCGCGAGCGTGGCGTACCTGGGGCAGATCGCCCGCACCGCCGAGCAGCTCGGCTTCGCCGGTGCGCTCACCCCCACCGGCGCCTGGTGCGAGGACGCCTGGCTGACCACCGCCATGCTCAGCGAGGTCACCGAGCGGCTGAAGTTCCTCGTCGCGTTCCGGCCCGGCCTGCTCTCACCCACCCTCGCCGCGCAGATGGCCTCCACGTTCCAGCGCCTGTCCGGCGGGCGGCTGCTGCTCAACGTGGTCACCGGCGGCGAGTCGGCCGAGCAGCGCGCGTACGGCGACTTCCTGGACAAGGACGCCCGCTACGCGCGTACCGACGAGTTCCTGCACGTGGTGCGGGCGCTGTGGCGCGGCGAGACGGTCGACCACGACGGCGCCCACGTGCGGGTCGAGGGCGCCCGGCTCAGCCGGGTGCCCGACCCGGTGCCGCCGGTCTACTTCGGCGGGTCGTCCGGCGCGGCCGGGCCGGTGGCGGTACGGCACAGCGACGTGTACCTCACCTGGGGCGAGCCGCCGGCCCAGGTGGCCGGCAAGCTGGACTGGATCCGCGGGCTCGCCGCCGAGGCCGGTCGCGAACTGCGCTACGGCATCCGGCTGCACGTGATCAGCCGGGACACCGCCGAGGAGGCGTGGGCCCAGGCGCGCAAGCTGCTCGACGGCATCCCCGAGGCCGACGTGCGCGCGGTGCAGGACGGGCTGCGGCGCAGCGAGTCCGAGGGGCAGCGGCGGATGCTCGACCTGCACGGCGGCTCCCGCGACGGGCTGGAGGTCTCGCCGAACCTGTGGGCCGGATTCGGGCTGGTACGCGGCGGCGCGGGCACCGCACTCGTCGGCAGCCACACCGAGGTCGCCGACCGGATCGCCGAGTACCACGCGCTCGGCCTGGACGAGTTCATCCTCTCCGGCCACCCGCACCTCGAGGAGGCGTACTGGTTCGGCGAGGGCGTGCTGCCGATCCTGCGGCGGCGCGGGCTGTGGCGGCACCCGGCCGGTGAGCCGGAGACCGAGGCGCCGGCCGCCGTGCCGTTCTCACCCCAGCCCGTCCCGGCCCGCGGCTGACCGCGCCGCGAGTGGCCGCCGGTCCGTCCGGCGGCCACCGGCTCCGGTCAGAGCGGGCGTTGACCGGCGAGGAAGTCTGCCAGCACCCGGGTGTGCGTGGAGAAGGCCAGCTCGACCGGATCGGTGAGCACCAGCCACTCGGTGGCCTCCTCGGTCGGTGCCGACGGCGGCAGGTCACCGACCGGCCGCTCGGGCAGCACCCCGAAGACCATCATGGTGCCGCCCGCCGGGGCGCCGTGCACCGCGAACAGCCGCGCCTCGCCGGCCTCCGCCAGCAGGCCGGTCTCCTCCCGCAGCTCGCGGACGAGCGCCTCGGACCACTCCTCGCCGTACTCGATGAAGCCGCCCGGCAGCGCGAGCCGCCCCCGGGCCGGTTCGATGTCGCGGCGTACCACCACCACGCCGAGCCCTTCCGGCGTGCGGACCGGCAGCACCGCCACCGCCACCGGCAGCGGATTGCGCCACACCGTCTCGCCGCAGGAGGAACAGACACGCGGCCACCCGGCGCCCGCCGGGTAGGCCGCGCCGCAGAACGAGCAGTGCGAGTACGCGGTCACGCCGCAGCACGTTACCCGCACCTGTCGCCCGAGGTCAGGCGTCACCCCCTCGGGCCGGCGAGCGCGGCGCGCGCCTCCATCAGGGCGAACCCCAGGAGGTTGTCGCCCCGCCAGGTCGCCGGGTCGGCGGCGCGCGGATCGTCGGCGGTCAGGCCGATGCCCCAGATCCGGTCGGTCGGGCTGGCCTCGACGAGCACCCGGTCGCCGGTGCCGAGCAGGAACCGCCGCAGCGGCTCGTGCTGGGCGAACTTGGCGACACTGCCGGCCACCACGATCTCGTACCGGCGGGCCGTCCAGGTCGCCTCGTCGAAGTCACGGACCTGCCGGCCGAGCGCCTTGGCCCGGTGCGGATGCCCGGCCACCAGCACCCGCTCGGCGACCGCGTCGTCACCGAAGAGGGTGGCCTTGTGCCACATCATCCAGTGCTCGGCGGTGGCGAACTCCCGGCCGTCCACAGTGAACGCCGCCGGCCACCACTGGCTGAGGCAGCTCGCGCCGATGCTGCCGTCAGGCCGTGGCCGGTGCCCCCAGAAGTGCAGGTACTTGACCGTCCGACCGGCGTCGAGCGCGGCGGTCAGGTCGGCGACGGTACGGATCGACATGCCCGCAGTCTGCCCCACCCCACCGACATCCCACCCCCGCGTTTCGCCCCCGGCAAGGCACCGCGCGCCTCCCGCGCACCGACGTTGAACGTCTCGCCGCCCGTCGCGCGTCACCCGTCGACGCAGTCGCCCGGAGCCTGCCTCCTGCCCGCCTCACGAGGCGCGACGTCCCACTTTGAGGGAAGCGCGTTCCGCATCCCGGGATCCAGAGAGATCTTGGTAGGAAGAGGCCCCTATGGGGACCATTTCCTACCAAGATCTCTCGCCGGGGCGGGCGCCAACTCTCCACCGCGCCCCGTGGTCCTCGCCGATCTTGCGCTTTGGTGCCCCGCAATCCAGGCGGAAAGGGGCATCACAAGGGCCCGAACTGCAAGATCGGCGAGGCGAGGCGAGGCGAGGCGAGGCGAGGCGGGGCGAGGGCGGGAGGGTTAGGGAGTGGGGGCGCCTGTGTAGAACGCGGTTACTCGGGTGCCTGCCGTCCGCGCCTGCTCGGTGGGGGTGCCGGACTCGATGCTCGCCCTTGTCCAGCTCTCGCTGGACTCGGTGACGAAACTGCGGCCCTCCTCCGAGGCCATCCAGTCGGCTGCGGTGGCCGGATCGACGCCCGTGCCGTCGGCGGCGAAGTGGGAGGCCAGGCCGACCAGCGCCAGGTCCCAGCCGATGCCGACCGCGCCCGGACCGTACTCGGCCCACCGCTGGTCGTCGACGTGCGCGACGTGTTCCAGCTCGAAACGGGTGCGCCCCGGGCCGGCCTCGCGCAGCCGCACCTCGATCCAGCTCACCTCGCCGCCGAACTCCCAGGTGGCGGCGAAGCCGTGCGGCGGATCGCACCGTTCGACGGTGCCGCCGGCGTTGCCCTCCAGCTGGTACCGGCCGCCGAGGCTCAGGTCACCGGAGACCGGCAGGAACCAGCGGGGTATCCGTTCCGGGTTCGTGCAGGCGTCGAAGACGTCGGCGACGGGTGCGTCGTACGTCTGGGCGATGGTGAGCACCCGCGCCTGCCCGGCGGGGAGCGTACGGTCGCCGACGCGGCGCTCGACGGCGCTGATCTGTCCGGTCACGTCGATCATGGTTCGGTCCTCTCGTCGTCTGTGGTGTCCTCGCGCAGCCGTCGTTCGCGGCGGCCCCGGGCCAGTTCGGTGGCGAGCGCCGCCAGTGGCGGGGTCCAGAAGCGGCGGAACCCGTCCAGCCACGCGTCGATCTCGCGCAGCGGGCCGGGGTCCACGGCGTAGAGGCGGCGGGTGCCCTGGGCGCGCACTGTGGTGAAGCCGTGGTCGCGCAGCACCTTGAGGTGCTGGGAGACGGCGGGCTGGCTGATGCCGAACTCGCGCCGCACGGTCTCGCCGAGCGCGCCGGCGGGCTGCTCGCCGTCGGCGAGCAGCTCCAGGATCCGGCGCCGGACCGGGTCGCCGAGGACGTCGAAGGCGTGCACGACCCTTTGTATCATGCACGGCTTATATAAGCGAGGACTGACGTATCGCGGGGCGCCCGTCGCACCCGGGCGCCCCGCGTACCCCCGTGGGTCAGCCGCCGAGACGGGCGGCGACGGTACGGCGCAGCTCCGGAAGGCGGCCGTGCAGCAGGCCCGGGCACTGCGTGTCGTTGAAGTCCTTGTGCCCGTAGATCTCGGTGGGCGCGATGCCGTACTGCTGGCAGGTGAACGCGCAGAACGTGACCAGGCTGTTCCAGAGCGCCTGGGGCGGCTGCACGTCCACGTAGATGCCGTCGTTCTCGATGCCGATGGCCTGGCTGTTCTGCCCGACGCA
Organism: Micromonospora sp. Mcm103; assembly: GCF_024519755.1. Lineage (NCBI taxonomy): Bacteria > Bacillati > Actinomycetota > Actinomycetes > Micromonosporales > Micromonosporaceae > Micromonospora > Micromonospora sp. Mcm103. The sequence continues at coordinate 327,697 of NZ_JALJRJ010000001.1, read as the reverse complement.
GTGCGCGCCCTGCACCATGGTCTGGCCGTGCAGCAGCGCGTAGAGGCTGCCGTGCCGGCCCTCGGTCAGGTAGCCGCCCCGGCTGTTGGTGAAGTGCTGCCCGGAGTCGAGCCAGCCGTTGCCGTCCATGTGCAGGTTCTGGATGTCGCGGGAGTTGCGGTACGCCTGGGCGAGGCTGTAGTCGGTGGTGTTCGGGAACGCCGTGTGGTGGACGATGATCTTGTTCGGCCGGCCGGCCACCACGCTCACCGGCGACGAGGGCGGGCGGGCGCCCCAGGTCGCGCAGTTGGCGATGGTCGGCTGGTCGACCCGGGTGGCGGCGGCCCGCGCGCCGGGGCCGGAGCCGATCTGGGTCAGCGCGCCGACGCCGGCGGCGGCGCCGAGCAGGACCGCGCCGCGCAGCACGGTCCGCCGGGGTACGGGAACGGACATCGCAACCTCCTCGCGGAAGGGGAACGCCGGATCGGCCGGTACGCCGGGCGTGGCGGGACCGGCACCGCCCGCCACGCCCGGGCCGGTCTCAGCAGGGTCCGTTGCAGGCCAGGACGCGCAGCCGGTCGAGCGAGCCGTTCCAGACGTTCTGGTCACCGGGGAAGACTCCGGAGGAGGACCACTGCCAGAACGAGTACGTGCCCCAGCCCGCGGGCAGCGTGCCGACGCTGCTGGAGTAGCGGGCGATCCACAGTGGGTTGTTGGCGGCGAACTGCGAGGTGTTGCCGGTGCAGGTGCTCCACCAGTCGGTGGTGGTGTAGATGGTGGCCCACCGGCCGGTGCGGGCGTAGTACTGGTTGACGAACGAGGCGATCCAGCTGCGCATCGACGCCTGGCTCAGGCCGTAGCAGGTCGCGCCGTACGGGTTGTACTCGATGTCCAGCGCGCCGGGCAGCGTCCGCCCGTCCTTCGACCAGCCGCCGCCGTGGTCGACGAAGTAGTTGGCCTGGGTGGCGCCGCTCGTGGTGTCGGGGCGGGCGAAGTGGTACGAGCCGCGGATCATCCCGACGTTGTACGAGCCGTTGTACTGCTGGGCGAAGTACGGGTTGGTGTAGTACGTGCCCTCGGTCGCCTTGACGTACGCGAACCGGGCGCCGTTCGCCCACGCCCCGGACCAGTTCACGTTGCCCTGGTAGCTGGAGACGTCCATGCCGGGTAGCCCGGCCGGGGCGGCGCCGGCGGGGGCCGCCCCGGTCAGGGCCGCGGCGGCGACGGTGACGGTGGCGAGCAGTGCGGCTCCGGCCGCGCGCAGCGCCGATCGGATCGATCTGTGCATCTGTCCTCCCTGGGGGTTGCCGCGCTCCGGCGGCGGGAGTATGACGAAAGGAACTGTCGTCATTAGGGCACAGGGCGGAGAAACTTTTCAATAGATTGCATCGAAGAATCTCACTGAATTGGGTGCTCAGCCGAGCTGGGCGAGCGCCTCGGCGGCGGCGCGCTCGCCGGCGGTCACCGCGCCCTCCAGGTAGCCGCTCCACCGGGTCGCGGTCTCGGTGCCGGCCCAGTGCACCCGGCCCACGGGCGTGCGCAGTTCCGGGCCGTACGCGCACCACGCGCCGGGTGGCAGGACGCCGCAGAAGCAGCCGCGCGTCCACTCGTCCGCCGACCAGTCGTACTCGACGATGTCGTCGGGACGCGCGGCGGCCGGGCCGAAGATCGCGGCGAGCGCCTCGCACAGTGCGTCCCGGCGGGCGTCCTGCGGAAGCCGGCGCAGCGCCCGGGCCTGCGCGCCGTAGCTGAACGCGGTGAGCACCCCGCCGGGCGCGTCCGGCAGCGAGTTGTCGACCGTCTCGGTGAGCGGCCCGGTGTCGGTGCTGGACACGCCGGAGCGGCCGTCGGCCCGCCAGAACGGCTCCGGATAGAGCGCGTGCACCTTGAGCGCCACACCCATCGGCATCCGCTGGGTCAGTCCGTCGCGCAGCGGCGGCAGCGGCGGGTCGTACCGGATGCGCCCGGCCAGCGTCGGCGCCAGCGCGACCACCACCGCGTCGCCGCGGTACGTCTCGCCGCCGGAGCGCACCCGCACGCCGTCGTCGTCCTGCGCGACGCCGTCCACCGGGGCGCGCAGGCGCAGGCTCCCCGGCGGCAGCGCGGCGGCCATCCGCTCGGCCAGCGCGGCCGGACCGCCCGCCATCCGGTCCTGCTGGGCGCCACCGGCCATGCGCAGCAGCGAGCCGGTACCGCCGCCGCTGCGCAGGTAGAACAGCATGTGCAGCAGCGAGACCTCGTCCGGTGAGGCGGCCAGCAGGCCACCGGCGAGCATCCGGCCCGCGTATCCGGCGGTGACCGGGTCGGCCGCGCTCGCGTCGAGCCAGCCGCCGAACGTGACCCGGTCCCACCGTGCCGCCTCGGCGGCACGCCACGGCGCGGCCGGGTCGAGCGTGCCCGCCATCTCGTCGAGCGTGCCCAGCAGCGCGGACAGCCCCGGCGGCTCGCCGGTGGCCGGGCGTCCGCCGAGCAGCAGCGCCGCCGCACCGTGCGCGGGGGAGGAGAAGGTGGTCAGGCCGTACGCGGCGACGAGCGCGTACATCCGGTCCTGAGTCGGGCCGATCCACTGCGCGCCGAGATCCAGCCAGCCGCCGCCTGGTAGCGGGCGGCTGCGCGTCCGGCCGCCCACCCGGTCCCGCGCCTCCAGCACCCGTACCTCGGCGCCCGCCGCGTCCAGCGCGAGCGCGCAGGCCAGACCGGAGAACCCGGCGCCCACGACGACGACCCGGTGACGGCGCACGCGACGGCGTACCCCGCTCCCGGCCGGATTCACCCGGCCCGGCGTGTCGAAACCGGCATCAGTCGTTCGTGTGGAGGGTGAGAGGGCGGCGCGGGGCCGTCCCCGGCGGTGAGGAGACACCGATGAAGCAGTACCTGATCAGCATGTACCAGCCGGTCGGCGAGGGCCGTCCCGACCCGGAGTTCCTAACCGGGGTGATGCGCGAGGTCGAGGCCATCGGCCGGGACCTGCGGGAGGCGGGGTGCTGGGTGTTCGGCAACGGCCTGCACGACCCGCAGACCGCCACCGTGCTGCGCCCGGCCGGTGACGAGGTGCTGGTCACCGACGGCCCGTTCGCCGAGGGCAAGGAGTACCTGGGTGGCGTCACCATCATCCGGGCGCCCGACCTGGACGCCGCGCTGGACTGGGGCCGCCGCTACGCCCTCGCGACCACGCTGCCGATCGAGGTCCGCCCGTTCCAGGGCGAGGGATGACCGACGTCGAACGGGTCTTCCGGGCCGAGTACGGCCGCGCGGTAGCCGTCCTGGTCCGCCTCCTCGGCGACATCGACCTCGCCGAGGAGGCGGTCCAGGAGGCGTTCACCGTCGCCGTGTCGCGGTGGGCCGCCGACGGGCCGCCGGCCAGCCCGGCCGGCTGGATCATCACCACCGCCCGCAACCGCGCGATCGACAGGCTGCGGCGCGAGGCGACCCGGGCCACCCGGCACGCCGAGGCCGCCCTGCTGCACGCCGACGACGACCCGCCCGCCGAGGAGGGGCCCGTGCCCGACGACCGCCTGCGCCTGATCTTCACCTGCTGCCACCCGGCGCTCGCCGCTCCCGCCCGGGTGGCGCTGACGCTGCGCCTGCTCGGTGGCCTGAGCACCGCCGAGATCGCGCGCGCCTTCCTGGTGCCGGAGCCCACCATGTCGCAGCGCCTGGTCCGGGCCAAGGCGAAGATCCGCGACGCCGGTATCCCGTACCGGGTGCCGCGCGACGCGGACCTGCCGGACCGGCTGCGCGGGGTGCTCGCCGTGGTGTACCTGATCTTCAACGAGGGGCACACGGCGAGCGCGGGGGAGCGGCTGGGCCGCGCCGAGCTGGGCGCCGAGGCGATCCGGCTGGGCCGGCTGCTGGTGACGCTGATGCCGGACGAGCCGGAGGCGCTCGGCCTGCTCGCGCTGATGCTGCTCACCGAGGCGCGCCGCGCCGCCCGGACCGGGCCGGACGGCGTGCCGGTGTCGCTGTCCGAGCAGGACCGCCGCAGGTGGGACCGGGAGCTGATCGCCGAGGGGCAGGACCTGGTCCGCCGGTGCCTGCGGCGAGGCCGGCCCGGCCCGTACCAGATCCAGGCCGCGATCGGCGCGGTGCACGCGGACGCGCCCACCGCCGCCGCCACCGACTGGGGACAGATCCTCGCGCTCTACGACCAGCTCGCCGCCGTCGCGCCCGGGCCGGTGGTGGCGCTGAACCGGGCGGTCGCGCTGGCCGAGGTACGCGGACCGGCGGCGGGACTGACCGAGGTGGAGCGTCTGGATCTGGGCGGCTACCACGTGTGGCATGCGATCCGGGCCGACCTGCTGCGCCGGCTGGACCGTCCGAAGCAGGCGCGGAAGGCGTACGACGCGGCGATCGCCGGCACCGGCAACGCGGCGGAGCAGACGTTCCTGCGCCGCGCCCGCGACCGCATGCCGGGATGATCGCACCGACCGTGCAGGTAGGAGGCTCGCAGCCGGTCGAGAAGGGTCGTGATCGTCGGGGGCATTGACGCGGCGGCAGAGAAAAGTACACTCCCGGTGTAATTAGTTTTCTCTGCTCCCTCGACCGGCACGAGGTGACGATGAGCCCACCGGCCGCCCCCGCCGACGAACCGGGCCTGGCGCTGCACCACGTCGGCGTACGCTTCGGCGGCCTGGTCGCCCTCGACGACGTCTCGCTGCGGGTGCCGCCCGGCCGGATCGTGGGCGTGATCGGCCCCAACGGCGCCGGCAAGACCACGCTGTTCAACGTGGTCTGCGGCTTCGTCCGGCCGACCGAGGGCTCGCTCACCCTCGACGGCCGGCCGTTCCGGCCCCGCCCGCACGCCCTCACCCGGCTCGGCATCGCCCGCACGCTCCAGGGTGTCGGCCTGTTCGCCGGGCTGACCGTGCTGGAGAACGTGGTCGCAGGCGCCAGCCACACCGCCCGCGCCGGTTTCGCCGCCGCGCTGTTCGGCCTGCCCCGCAGCGACGACGACGAGCGGCGGCTGCGCACCCGGGCGATGGACCTGCTCGCCGAACTGGGCATCGAGAAGTACGCCGACGCGGCGCCCGCCACCCTGCCGTACCCGGTACGCAAGCGGGTCGCGCTGGCCCGCGCGCTGATCGCCCGGCCCCGGCTGCTGCTGCTCGACGAACCGGCCGGCGGTCTCGGCGCCGACGACGTGGCCGAGCTGGCCGACCTGGTCCGCGCGCTGCCCGACCGGGAGGACGGCTGCGCCGTGCTGCTCGTCGAGCACCACATGGACCTGGTCATGTCCGTCTGTCAGGAACTGGTGGTGCTCGACTTCGGCAAGGTGATCGCGGCCGGGCCGCCGGAACGCATCCGAGACGACCCCCGGGTCACCGAGGCGTACCTGGGCGCCGACGTGCCGGCCGAGGGGAGCACGCGGTGACCGCCGTGCTGGAGGTGGAGGCGCTCAGTTGCGGCTACGGGCCCGTGCCGGTGCTGCGCGACGTCGCGTTCACCGTCCCGGCCGGCACCGTCACCGCCGTGCTCGGCGCCAACGGCGCGGGCAAGACCACGCTGCTGCGTACCCTCTCGGGTCTGCTCCGTCCCACCGGCGGCCGGGTCCGGTACGCGGGCGAGGACCTGCGCGGTGTCCGGGTGGAACACCTGGTCCGGCGCGGCCTGGCGCACGTGCCGGAGGGGCGGGGTGTGGTCACCGAGCTGACAGTGGCGGAGAACCTGCGCCTGGGCGGGCTGTGGCGGCGCGACCGCGCCGACGCCCGGCGCGCGCTCGACGAGGTGTACGAGCTGTTCCCCGCCCTGGCCCGCCGCCGCGACCACGCCGGACACCAGCTCTCCGGCGGGGAACGGCAGATGCTCGCGATCGGCCGCGCGCTGATCGCCCGGCCCCGGCTGCTGCTGCTCGACGAGCCGTCACTCGGGCTGGCGCCCAAGGTCACCGCGCAGATCATGGCGCTGCTGCGGCGGCTGCGCGACGAACGGGGGCTCACCGTGCTGCTCGTCGAGCAGAACGTGCGCAGCGCGCTGTCCGTCGCCGACCAGGGCATCGTCATGTCGCTCGGGCAGGTGGTGACGGCCGCGCCGGCCGCCCGGCTACGCGACGACGACCAGCTCCGGCACGCGTACCTCGGATTCTAGGAAGGGGTCGCGGATGGAGCGGTTCTGGTTCCTCACCTTCGACGGGCTCGCCTCCGGGGCGGTGTACGCGGCGTTCGCGCTCGCGCTGGTGCTCATCTGGCGGGCCGCCCGGGTGGTCAACTTCGCCCAGGGCGCGATGGCCGTGGCCACCGCCTACGTCGGGTACGCGGTCGTGTCCGCCACCGGCTCGTACTGGCTGGGCCTGGCCGCCGCGATCCTGTCCGGGCTGGCCCTGGGCGCGCTGGTGGAGCGGGTGCTGATGCGGTTCGCCGGCCCCGGCGGCCCGCTCAACCAGGTGATCGTCGCGCTCGGGCTGGTGCTCGTCATCCAGGCGGTACTCGGCATGGTCTTCGGCAACGACTACCGGCCCGCACCGGCGCCGTTCGACACCGACGCGCTCACCATCGGCGGGGTGGCCGCGCTGTCCCCGTACGACCTGTGGGTGCTCGGCGCGGCGCTGACGGTGGTGGCGCTGCTCGCGCTGCTGTTCACCCGCACCCCGGTGGGACTGCGGATGCGGGCCGCCGCGTTCGCCCCGGAGGTGTCCCGGCTGCTCGGCGTCAGCGTCGGCCGGATGCTCACGCTGGGCTGGGCGCTCGCCGCCGGCGTCGGCGCGCTCGCCGGCATGCTCGTCGTCCCCACCGGACTCGGCCTGCACTCGCACGCCATGGACCTGGTCTTCGTGGTCGCGTTCACCGCCGCCGTGGTCGGCGGCCTGGACAGCCCGGTGGGCGCGGTGGTCGGCGGCCTGCTGGTCGGGCTGATCCTGTCCTACGTCACCGGCTACCTGGGACCGGACACCACCCCGCTGGCCGTCCTGGTGCTGCTGCTGTCCGTCCTGCTGGTCCGCCCCGGCGGGCTCTTCTCCGCGGCGAGAGCGAGGCACGTGTGACGAGCACCCCCACCGAGATCGCGCCCGCCGCGCCGTCCCCGCTGCGGCGGCTGCTCCCCGGCGCCCCCGCCGGACACGAGGCGCGCGGCTCCACGCTGCTGCGCCACCTGGCGCTCGCGGTGTTCGCCGGCACGCTCGTCGTGCTGGTGACCAACCAGCTCGCGCCGTACCAGAACCTCCAGGTGGCGCGCGTCTGCGCGTTCCTCTGCGTCACCGCCGGGCACACCGTCCTGGTCGGACTCAACGGCCAGCTCTCGCTCGGGCACGGCGCGCTGATGGCCACCGGCGCGTACACCGTGGCGCTGACCCAGCAGGCCCTGGACGAGCGGGCGATACGCGGCGGGTGGACGCTGCCCGCGTCGCTGCTCGTCGCCGTCGCGGTGACAGCGCTCGGCGGGCTGGTCGTCGGGCTGGCGGCGGCCCGGCTGCGCGGCCCCTACCTGGCCGGCGTGACCCTCGCCGTGGCGACGCTCGTCCCGGCGGTCACCACGATCTTCACCGGCGTGTTCAACGGCGAGCAGGGGCTGCGGTTCCCGGCGCAGACGCCACCGGCGGCGCTCGGCGCCTACTTCCAGCCGGAACGCTGGCTGGCCTGGATCGCGCTGGCCGCCGCGCTGCTCACCATGCTGCTGCTGGCCAACCTGGTACGCAGCCGCTTCGGCCGGTCCCTGCGGGCGGTCCGCGACGACGAGGTCGCGGCCCGGCTCGCCGGCATCCCGGTGGCCCGCACCCAGGTGCTCGCGTTCGTGGTCAGCGCCGCCTGTGCCGGCCTCGGCGGCGGCGTGTACGCGATGCTCACCGCCACCGTCGCGCCCGGCAAGTTCCCGCTGGACCTGTCGCTGTTCCTGCTCATGGCGATCGTGATCGGCGGGCTGGGCAGCCTCGCCGGCGCGGTCTGGGGAGCGGTGCTGCTGGTCGCGCTCCAGGACCTGCCCGGCCTGCTCACCGAACACCTCAGCCTGTCCGCCGGGCTGGCCCAGCGGCTGGAGGGCAACCTCGCGCTCGCGGTGTTCGGCCTGATCCTCATCGTCGTCATGCTCGCCGCCCCGGGCGGCCTGCAGGGCGGCGTGCGTGCCGTCCGCGCCCGGCTGCGCGCCGCGCTGCGCCGTCGTCGCGCCACCCGCCGGTCGCCGGACCGCTGACCTCACCGGTTCCACCCACACCGTTCGCACCGTCGCACCGGATTGGAGAACCATGCGCCCCACCACCCGCCGCGTTCTCGCGGCCGCCGCCGGCCTGGCCATGCTGGCCGCGCTGACGGCCTGCGCCGACGACGAGAAGCAGGCCGCCGAGAACGTCCCCGGCGTCAGCGACTCCGAGGTCGTCATCGGCACCCACCAACCGCTCACCGGACCGGCCGCGCCCGGCTACTCGAAGATCTCCGCCGCCACCAAGGCGTACTTCGAGCACGTCAACAGCAAGGGTGGCGTGCACGGCCGCAAGATCGTCTACAAGGTCATGGACGACGGCTACAACCCCGCCAACACCGAGAACGTGGTCCGCAAGCTGGTGCTCGACGACAAGGTCTTCGCGCTGCTCGGCGGCCTCGGCACGCCCACGCACACGAACGTGCTGGAGTTCGTCAAGACGCAGAAGGTGCCGGACCTGTTCGTCGCCTCCGGCAGCCGCAACTGGAACCAGCCGGACAAGTACCCGACCACGTTCGGCTGGCAGCCCGACTACACAGTCGAGGGCAAGATCCTGGCGAGCTACGTCAAGAAGGAGTTCCCCGGGGCGAAGGTCTGCCACTTCGGGCAGAACGACGACTTCGGCCGGGACTCGCTGGCCGGCGTCGAGCAGATCCTCGGCCCGGTCGCGGCGAAGCAGACGTACACCACCACCAACCAGCAGGTCGGCCCGGCGATCGGGGCGCTGCGCGCGGCCGGCTGCCAGGTGGTCATCTCGGCCACCATCCCCGGCTTCACCGCGCTCGCCATGGGCCAGGCCGCCGGGCAGGGCTTCAAGGCGCAGTGGGTGGTCTCCAACGTGGGCGCCGACTACACCACGCTGTCCGCGCAGCTCGGCGACAAGAAGGTGATCCTCGAGGGCATGGTCGCCGACAACTACCTGCCGAACGTGGCCGACACCGCGAACCCGTGGATCCAGGAGTTCACCAAGATCCACCAGAAGTACAACGCGGGCAACCCGGTCGACGGCAACGCGATCTACGGCTACTCGATGGCGTACACGTTCGTGCAGGCGATGCTCGCCGCCGGGCCCGACCCCACCCGGGAGAAGCTGGTCGAGGCCGTGCGCAAGGGCGGATTCCGCGGGCCCGGCCTGGTCCCGTTCCGGTACGCCGACGGCGTGCACGCCGGCTACGGCGGTGTGCGGCTCACCAAGGTGAGCAACGGCGTGCAGGAGTACTTCGGTCCCGCGTACACCACGGATGACGGCGACGGCGCGGTCACCGAGTTCACCGACCCGCCGACGACCCCGCCCGCGGACGCGGTGCCGACCGCATGAGGCGTCCCCGCCGGGCGGCCGGGTGCCGGCCGCCCGGCGGGACGCACGTAGAGTGGCCGCCGGCAGACGAGCAACAGGAGATTCCGTACCCATGATCGAGGTGGAGGCCGACCCGCCGGAGCGGGTGGACGGCCGGGCGGCGCGGGCCGAGCGGACCCGGGCCGCGATCGTGGAGGCGCACCTGGCCCTGATCGACTCCGGTGACCTGCGGCCCACCGGGGAACGGATCGCCGAGCGGGCCGGGGTGTCGCTGCGCACGCTCTGGACCAACTTCAAGGACATGGAGACGCTGTTCGCCGCGACCGGGCGGCGGGTCGGCGAGCGGCAGGCCGCGCTCTGGCGGCCGGTGCCGCCGGAGCTGCCGCTGACCGCCCGGATCGCCGCGTTCTGCGACCAGCGCGCCCGGCTGCTGGAGGTGCTGGCGCCCTCGGCCCGCGCGTCGGCGCTGCGGGAGCCGTTCTCCCCGCAGTTGCGGCGCAACCGGGAGGCGGCGGTCGCCCGGGTCCGGCACGAGATCGAGGCGGTGTTCGCCCCGGAACTGGCGCAGGCCGGGCCGGGCCGCGCGCAGCTGCTGGACGCGCTGACGGTGGCCGGCACCTGGTCGGCGTGGTCGATGATGCGCGACTCGATGGGGCTCGACGTCGAGGCCGCCCGCGCCGTGATGGCCCGTACGCTGGGCGCGCTGCTGGTCGACGCGATCGCCGCCGGCCTGCGCTGAGCGCCTGTCGGCCGGACCGTCAGGTGATTTCGTGGGTGGTCGCCACCTCGCCGAGCTGGCCCAGCGTGCTCAGGTAGGCGTCGTGCAGCTCGTCGGTGGCCGCCGTGCACGCGTCGGAGACGGTGACGATGCGATATCCGTTGTCGACCGCCTGATAGGCGGTGGCGGCGACGGCCAAGTTCGTCGCGACGCCGGTGAACACCACGGTCCGCACGCCCCGGCCACGCAGGATCAGGTCCAGGTCGGTGCCGGTGAACCCGCCGAGCCGGGTGGAGGTGACGACCACGTCGTCCGGCTGCCGCGCGACCTCGTCGACGATCCGGGTCTTCGGGTCGCCCTCCAGGAACGCCCCGCGCTCGGCGATCATCGCGAAGCTCGGGGTGTTGGCGATCAGGTCCGGATAGCCGGGCCGGTAGGCGACGCGGGTGAAGACCACGAGGCCGCCCGCGGCCCGCCCGGCCCCGGCGACCCGGGCCGCGTTCGCCGCCACGCCGTGCCGGGCCACCTGGCCGGCGAAGAACGGGCCGAAGACGCCGTCCGGGCTGACCACCTCGTGTTGCCAGTGGACGCCCACGATCGCGGTGTGTGCCCAGTCGATGCGCTGCATGTCGGTCCCGTCAGGGTGCGGAGAGCTGCTGCGGCGCCAGCTCGTAGCGGCTCAGGCCGCCGGCGGCGGTGCTCCTGCCGAAGGCGTCCCGGCGCCCCCAGCGGCCGGGGACGTCGAGCAACGCCACGTAGTCGAGGCTAGCAGGCAGGGCGGGCCGGGCCACGAGATCGTCGCCGACCGGCCGCAGGCCGAGCATCGTCCGCAGGAGCAGCAGCGGGGCCCCGGCCGACCAGGCCTGCGGGCTGCACGCGGTCGGATACCGGATCGGGTAGCGGGTCTCGGACCGGGCGTGCCCGGCGAACGCCTCCGGCAGCCGGCCGTCGTAGAACGCCGCCGCGTCCAGGATGCCGGCCGCGATGCGGGCCGCCTCGTCGGCGTACCCGTAGCGACGCAGACCCCAGGCGATGAACGAGTTGTCGAACGGCCAGATGGTCCCGACGTGGTAGCCCACCGGGTTGTAGCGGGCCTCGCCCTCGGCCAGCGTGCGGACACCCCAGCCGCTGAACATCGCCGGTGACATCAGGTGCCGCACCAGGGCCTCGGCCTTCGGCTCCTCGACGATGCCGCTCCACAGCAGGTGGCCGATGTTCGAGGACAGAGCGTCCACCTTGCTGCCGTCGCCGTCCAGCGCCAGCGCCATGTACTCGCCGTCGTCGATCCAGAAGTCGTGGTTGAAGCGGCGTTTGAGGTCGGCGGCGTCCCGCTCCAGCCGGTCCGCGTACGCCGGGTCGTGCCAGATCTCGCGGGCCAGCCGGGCGGTGCGCACCTTCGCGTCGTACGCGTACCCCTGGAGTTCGCAGGTGGCGCGCGGGAAGCCCGGCAGCCGGCCGTCGCGGTAGGAGATGCCGTCCCAGGAGTCCTTCCAGCACTGGTTCTCCAGGCCGTTCACCGGGTTGCGCCGCTCGTAGGAGACGTAGCCGTTGCCGGCCCGGTCGGCGTAGTGGTCGATCCAGTCGACGGCCGCCCGCGCCTCCTGCTCCACCGCGCGGACGAGGGCGGCGTCGCCGGTCCACCGCTCGTACTCGTCGAGCAGCACGAGGAACAGGGGAGTGGCGTCCGCGCTGCCGAAGTAGGGGCTGTGCGGTGTCTCGTCGAAGACGGTCAGCTCGCCGTAGCGCATCTCGTGCAGGATCCGGCCCGGCTCCTCCTCCCGGAAGTCGTCGATCCGGCTGCCCTGCCGGAAGGCGAGCACGGTGAGCGTGGTGGCGGCGAGTTCGGGTGCGAACGGCAGCGCCTGGAGGCTGGTGAGGATGCTGTCGCGGCCGAACAGGCACATGAACCACGGCAGCCCGGCGGCCAGGACGCACCCGGCTCCGGCGAGGAACGGGCTGAACCGCAGTGCGGCCAGGTCGATCAGGCTCTGCCGGTAGGTGTTCTGCAACGGTCCCCAGCTGGTCTCCAGGCGCGGCGCCCGGTCCAGCCACTCCCGCAGCTCGGCGGGCTTGTCCCGGGCGCGGCCCGCGACCCGCCCGGGCAGGCTGAGCCGCTCCAGCCCGCGGGGCAGGGGGAGGTCCGGCTCGGCGGTCAGCCGGGTCTGCCACCGGCCGTGCGGCTCGATGTGCACGCGCAGCGTCAGGCCGTTCTCGTCCACCTCCGCCGGAGCCGTCGCCGACACGATCGTCTCGCGGCGGAACCGTTCGCGCTGGTAGCCCAGGACGAGCCGCGGGCCGTCGACCCGCCGGTAGTGCCACCCCTCGCGGTCCGTCGTGCCCTCCTTGACCGCGAAGAGGTCCGCGAAGTCCGCGTCCGCCTCGATCCGCACGGTCAGGTCGACGGGCCGCCGGTCGTTGTTGACCAGGAGCAGCTCCTCCTGGAGTCCGCTGTTCAGCGTGTGGGTGCGGCGCACCTCGAGCGTGCTGTTGACGTAGACGTCCTGACTGCCCGGGACGAGGTAGAACCGGTTCTCGAAGTACTGGATGTCGTCGATGGACAGCGTGCTGAGCCGCTCGCCGTCGATGGTCAGCTGCCACCGGGACAGCAGACGCGTGTCGTGGGCGAACAGGCCGTGGGTGGCGTCGGCCGACGGGACGATGTCGCCCGCCCGGTCGCAGACCAGGAAGATCGTCCCGTCGAAGATGCCGACGTGGCCGTCAACCATCGTCGCCTCCCCGGTGTCGTTCCGGGCGCGATCCGGGCGGGGAGGGGAACAGCCGGCGTACTGTCGCGAACAGCCGCGGGCTGCCTTCCACCTCGGCCTCGCCGCGCAGGACCGTGGTCAGGAAGTACGCCTCACCCCGCGCGATCCGGTCGAAGACGGCCCGGTCCGCCCGGACGACCGCGTCCCCGCCGGTGGCCTGCCGTGCCGCGGTGACCTCGCCCCGGGCGATGGAGACCAGCCAGTGGTCGACCGACCCGTCGCCGGCGATGTCGAACCGGACGGTGCCCTCGTGGAGCGCTGTCAGCCCGCGCTGCCCGCGCTGCCCCAGGCCCCGGAAGAACTCTTCGGTGGCGTCCGCCATCGGCCCTCCTCCCGGTGGCGCTATTCCCCGCCACGGGGCCTGTCGCCTCACCCGGAGCGGGTGAAATCGGGGCTAGTCCTCGCGCAGGCGGAGCAGGATGCGAGCCAGCTCGGCCCGGTCCTCCGGCGAGAGCGCGCCGAAGAACCGTTCCGCCTCGGTGGCCCGGGCCTGCCGGATCGCCGTGCCGACCCGCTCGCCCTCGGCGGTGGGGGCGACCAGCGTGGCCCGCCTGTCGCCCGGGTCGGGCCGTCGCTCGACCAGACCCCGCTCCTGCAACCCGTCGACCACCTCGGTGGCCGAGCGCGGCGCGATGCGCAGGTGTTCGGCGAGCGCGCCGGGCCGCAGCGCGCCGTGGCGCATCAGCACGCCGAGCGCCCGCGCCTGCCCGGGGCTGATCTCCCACGGCGCAAGCGCGCGCTTGGTCTGGTGCCGCAGCCGGCGGGTCACCGCCCAGAACGTCTCGGCCAGGCTCTCGTCGCTGCCGTTCACGGGGAATACGGTAACAGCCTTTCTTGTTGTTCCCTCATGTTGAGGTAACCTCAGCACTGTTTTCCCCCGGCATGAGGAGCACTCTTGGATCGCATCCCCGACGGCCGTCGTGACGGCCGCACCGTTTCCCCCGCCGAGAAGGCCCAGGCCCGCGACGTGTCCCTGCGCCGCATCGGCGGCCTGTTCACCGCACACCGCGGCCCGCTCGCCACCGTGGTGGCGATCATCGTGGCGTCCTCGATCATCGCGATGGCCACGCCGTTCCTGCTGCGTGCCGTGATCGACCGGGCCCTGCCCGAGCGTGACCTGACGCTGCTGGCCTGGCTGGTCGCGGGCATGGTCGCGGTCGCCGCTGTCACCGCCGTGCTCGGCGTCGCCCAGACCTGGATCTCCACCCGCGTCGGTCAGCAGGTCATGCACCGGCTGCGCGCCGACGTCTTCGCCCACCTCCAGCGGCAGTCGATCGGCTTCTTCGTGCGCACCCGCACCGGCGAGGTGCAGTCGCGCATCACCAACGACATCGGCGGCATGCAGGCGGTCGTCACCTCCACCGCCACCTCGATCGCCGCCAACCTCACCACTGTGGTCGCCACCACCATCGCCATGCTGGCGCTGAGCTGGCGGCTCACGCTCGTCTCGGCCGTCGTGCTGCCGCCCGCGCTCTGGCTCACCCGCCGGGTCGCCCGGTTGCGCCGGGAGATCACCGCCCAGCGCCAGCGCGAACTGGCCGACCTCACCGTGACCATCGAGGAGGGGCTGTCGGTCAGCGGCGTCCGGCTGGCCAAGACCCTCGGCACCGGCCCGGCCCTGGTCGACCGGTTCACCGCCTCCTCGGCCCGCCTGGTCGACCTGGAACTGCGCTCCGAGCTGGCCGGACGCTGGCGGATGGCCGCCATGAGCATCGTCTTCGCCGCCATCCCGGCGGTGATCTACCTCGGCGCAGGGCTGCCCGGCACCGCAGGCACGCTCACCATCGGCACGCTCGTCGCGTTCACCGCGCTCCAGGGCAACCTGTTCCGGCCGCTGATGGGCCTGCTCAACGTCGGCGTCACGCTCACCGCGTCCCTCGCCCTGTTCGCCCGCATCTTCGAATACCTCGACCTGCCCGTCGAGGTCGCCGAGCCGGCCCGCCCGGTCCCGCTGGACCCGGCCACCGCCCGCGGCCACCTGCGCGTCGAGGACGTCACCTTCAGCTACCCGGGCAGCGACACCGCCGCCCTCGCGGGCGTCAGCCTGGACGTCCCGGCCGGCACCAGCCTCGCCCTGGTGGGGGAGACCGGCTCCGGCAAGAGCACGCTCGCCGCGCTGATCAGCCGGCTGCACGACCCGGACGCCGGCCGCATCACCATCGACGGGATCGACCTGCGCGACCTGCGCCCGGCCGACCTGGCCGCCGTCGTGGGCGTGGTCAGCCAGGAGACGTACCTGCTGCACGGCACCGTGCGGGACAACCTCCGGTACGCCCGCCCGGACGCCACCGACGCCGACATCGAGGCCGCCGCCCGCGCCGCCCGCATCCACGACCTCATCGCCGCACTGCCCGACGGGTACGACACCATGGTCGGCTCACGCGGCCACCGGTTCTCCGGCGGCGAGCAGCAGCGCCTGGCGATCGCCCGGACCCTGCTGCGCGACCCGCGGATCCTGGTGCTCGACGAGGCGACGAGCGCGCTGGACACCGAGACCGAGCGCGCGGTCCAGCGGGCGCTGGACGAACTGGCCCGGGGCCGGACGGTGGTGACCATCGCGCACCGGCTCTCCACCGTCCGCGACGCCGACCGCATCGCCGTGCTCGATCACGGCCGGATCGTCGAATCGGGTACCCACGACGCGCTGCTGGACCGGCGCGGTCGTTACGCCGCCCTGGTCGGCTGAGTGCCGGCCCGTGCGGCGCCGCCGCCTTTGCCGCCGGACCCGCCGTCGGTGTCGGATGCGCTGCCGCTGCCTGGTCCGCCGCTGCCCGGTCCGCCCGCGCCGATGCGGGAGGCCAGGTCCAGGGCGGCCCGGATCGGGTCGTCCGACCAGCGGCTGGCGAACGCCTCGTGCAGCCGCCACCCGGCCCGGATCAACGTGCGCTGCCGCTCCAAATGCGCCGCAACCCCGTCCGGGTGCACCGCGCAGACCACCCCGACCGCGTCGGAGTCCGTGCCCACGCAGAGGTCGACGCGCCACCGGCCCACCGGATAGCCCGGCCGCACCGGCAGCCCGAGCCGGCGCAGCTCCTCCGCCAGCTCGGCGGTCCAGCCCGTGGCCGGCTCCGCCTCCGGTGCGACAGGCGGCCGGCCCGCGTAGGCCAGGAAGTCACCCACCAGGCCCTCCGGTGAACGCAGCGAGGTGACCACCGTCAGCCGCCTCCGAGCCCGGGTGACCAGCACGTTGAACAGGTTCGGCCCGGCGGCGAACCGGTGTCGCGACGGCGGATCGTCGTCCACCAGCCCGAGCGACGCGATCACCACGTCCGCCTCGCTGCCCTGCAACCCGTGCACGGTGCCCGACCGCAGCCCGAGACGCTCGATCTCGTCGACGTCGTACGCGGCCAGCAACGCCGCCTCCACCGCGTCCGCCTGCGCGCGGAACGGGCTCACCACGGCGATCCCGCCAGCCGGGGGAGCGTCGGCGAACCGCCGTACGAGGTCGAGGACGGCAATGACCTCGGCCTGGTTGACGCCGTCGACCACGCTTGCCCCGTCCACGGTCACCA
Organism: Micromonospora sp. Mcm103; assembly: GCF_024519755.1. Taxonomy (NCBI): domain Bacteria; kingdom Bacillati; phylum Actinomycetota; class Actinomycetes; order Micromonosporales; family Micromonosporaceae; genus Micromonospora; species Micromonospora sp. Mcm103. The sequence continues at coordinate 311,302 of NZ_JALJRJ010000001.1, read as the reverse complement.
CGTCGATGACGTCGGCGCGCTCGTTGCGCGGATGCCGGGTGACCAGTTCCAGCCGATCGCCGTAGAACCGGCGCGCGGAGAACCCGATCAGGTGCGGCACGGACCGGTGGTGCTCACCCAGCCAGGTGACCGGGGCGGCGCCGGCCGCCACGTCGAAGGCGCTGGAGCGGCGGACGTCGAGCCGGTCGCCGAACCGGTCCAGACCGTGCCGGCGCAGGGTGGCGACCACGTCCACGTCGGCCACGAACGACACGAACCGCAACTGGCGGGGGTCGCCGGCCACCAGCGCACGCCGCGCCCGGGCCAGCGCCGGCGCCGCCCGTAACTGGTCGATGTGCGCTGCCTCGTCGAGCACCACCAGGTCGAACATCCCGGGCACCGGGGGCAGCAGGTCCTCGACGTCGGTGACCGTGCCGACCCAGAGCGGCAGCGCCCGTACCAGCGCCTGGGCGTCCAGACCGGCCAGCAGCTCGCGGCGGCGGTTCCGCCCGGCCCGCAGCGCGGCGGCCAGGCCACCGGTGGCGCGCCGCGCCGCGTCGCTCCACCGATGCGCGCTCGTCGCCCGGTGGCGCATCGCCGTTCCGACGGCCTCCGCGAGCGCGGCTTCCGCCGTCGTCAGGGCGCGCCAGGCGGCGGCCAGATCAGTCCCGCCGGTGGCGGCCAGCCGCGCCGCCGCCCGTACCGCGCCCGCCGCGTCCAACGCGGTCCGCAGCCGCTCCACGGGTACGTCGTCGCCGCTGAGCCGGCGCAGCCGCCTGCCGGCGCGGGCCCGCTGCCAGCGCCGCCACCAGCCGTCACCGGACGTCGTGGCCGCCGTCAGCGCGGACCGGGCCGCGTCCAGGTCGGCGTCCGGGTCGAACAGGCGGGGTACGTCCCGGCTCAGCGCGGGCAGCAACGGCTGCCAGTCGGGCAGCGTGGCGGCGCGGCGCTCCTCGTCGAGGGCGGCGACGATCCCCTCCGACAGGGCCGCCACCCGGTCGCGGGCGGCCGCCACGGCGGCGTCGGCGTCGCGCAGCGTGGCGTCGTCAGTTCCGTCGGCCGCACCGCCGGCCAGGTCGGCGGCGATCGTCTCGCGGCGCTCGGCGTCGCCGAACAGCACCGGCGCCGGGCCGCTGTGCCGGCGCAGCAGGTCACCGAGCACGTCGGCGGCGTGCACCGACTGGGTGGCCACGAGCACCGACCCACCCCGGTCCACGGCGTCCAGCGCGGCGGCGACCAGCGCGTGGCTCTTGCCGTTGCCCGGCGCGCCCGACACGACCACGACCGGCTCGGTACGGGTCCGCCGCACCAGTTCACGCTGGGCCGCGTTCATCGGCAGGGGCGACAGCACCTCGGCCTCGGTGTCGTCGCTCCCGCCGCTGGTGTCCCGCCGGCCCCGGCCGGCGCGCCGGCCGCTCTCGCCGCCCCGCCTGGTGTCGTCGCCCTGGGCATTGGTGCCGCTCGGCGTGGAGTCGCCCCGGCCGGTGTAGAGCCGGCTCAGCGCCGTGTCGGCCAGTCCGGGCCGGGCCGCCCAGGCGAGCAGTGTGTCGCGTAGCCGGCCGGCCAGCACGTCGCGGGTGGTGAACAGCGCCGCGGCGGCGACGCCGACCAGTCCGTCGTCGTCGATGCGGCGGGGCGGCCGCGCCTGAACCGTCGCCGGTTTCAGGCCGGCCGCTTCGGCGGCGGCGGTGATCCACGCCTTGGTGCCGGGCGCGCCGAGCCAGCCCGGCCCGGCCAGCCCTGGGGCGGCCTCCAGCCGGCCGGCGAGATCTCGGTCCTCGACGAGCGAGGTCAGTTCCAGGTCTCCGGCGGGCACGATCCGGTAGCTGCGGCTGGTGCGCTCCAGGCGTACCGGCTGGGCCAGCAACGGCACGCGGACCCGGCGGCGGCCACCGTCGAGGTCGGCCGCGCCGACGACGAAGGCCAGGCCCCGGCGCAGGATCCGCTGGTCACGGTGCAGCGCGTCCAGCGCCGCCAGGCGGTCCAGTGTGGCGTCGCGCGGCGCGCGGTCGGGCTCGGCCAGCCAGATCAGCGGACGACCAGCGCCGGAGACGTCGAAGATCCGCTCGGCACCGGCCGGTGCCAGGTCGGCGAGCGCGGTGAGGATCCTGGCCGCCTCCATGGCCCGCGATTCTGCCGTATGCGCGCCCGGCCCGGCCACCGCCGGCCCAGTGCCGGCGATGAAGAGATGTAGAAAACCTTTGCCCTGACATTCATGTGTGTAGCTATTTACCCGACCGGGCGGCGGCCCTAGCATCGATCTACATCGTTGTCGATGAAGAGGAGGGGCGATGTCCCTGACGTTCACCGCCGCCCGGATGCGCGTGCCCGCGATGCTCACTGTCGCCGTCGTCGCGGGCGCGATGCTCGGTGTGCAGCCCGCGCAGGCCGCCCGGCCGGGCTTCCGGATGCCGTTCCTGTGCGGCCAGACCTGGCAGGGCAACAACTGGAACGGGCACAGCCCGGCCCACGCCATCGACTGGAACCACTACGACGCCAACGGCAGCCCCGACGACCTCAACCGCCGGACTGTCGCCAGCGCCGCCGGCACCGTGCTGGAGTCGTACTACTCCACCACCTCCGGCTACGGGAACACCATCGTCATCGGGCACGGCGACGGCTGGCGTACCCGGTACGCCCACCTCAACTCGCGCGCGGTGGCCAAGGGTGACACCGTGAAGCGCGGCGACGTCATCGGCCGGGTCGGCGCGACCTCGGCGAAGTACGACCTCAGCCCGCACCTGCACTACGAGCAGATCCACGACGGCAGCGTGGTGGTGGCCGTCGTCCAGGGCGTCACCTGGTCCGACGGGCTGAAGCGCAACCAGACCAGCACCAACGGCTGCTGATCCGGGGGGCGGGTCGCCGGGGCAGAAACCCGATCTGCAAGACGTGATTTAGAGAGCACCGATGGGTAGAGTGGCGCGGTGCGCGGTGGGGTGCAGGCTCAGGTGCCGGTGCTGTCCGTCGGCGACGCCGACGCGGCCGGCCGGTTCTACGCGCTGTTCGGCTACACCGGGCAGCCCGGCGAGGACGGCCGGACGCGCCTGCACTGCGGCGACCTGACACTGCTGCTCGTCGAGGGGACCCCGGTCCCGGCCACGCTCCACGTCCACGTCGACGACGTCGCCGCGATCGCCGAACGCCTCGCCGCCGCCGGGCACCCGGTCGAGCACACCCCCGGCGGCGAGTGCCGCACCGCCGACCCCGACGGCAACACGATCCTGTTCACCCGCGCGCCCGAAGTGCCCGTACCGCAAATCGAGCCGGACGGGCGGCCCGCGCTGGTCCGCCGAGCGGCCCAGGTAGTTGCCCGCCGCGACGGCACGCCCGGGCACTGCCAGATCGGCGGACCACGAGGCGAGCCCTGCACCGAGCCGGCCGAGGTCAAGCTCGCCGACTCGTGGGGTGACACGGTCTGGGGCTGCCTCACCCACGCCGACGAGACGCTGGTCAACGCGCGCGGCGCGTTCCTGGCCACCGAGGACGGCACCGGGCTGGCCGCGTACCTGGCCGCCCGCCAGGCCCGCACCGACACCGCCGCCGTACCGGGCTGACCGCCCCGGCTCAGACGAGGGGCCCGTCCCGGCTCAGACCTGGGGCGGCTCCGGCTCGCCCGGGCGGGGCCGCTGTCCCGGAGCCGTGCGCGGCGCGGGCGGGGGGAGCAGCGGCTCCAACGGGGTGAACGCCTCCACCGGTCCGTCCAGCCGCGATCCACGTCGCACCCGCCCCGCCTCGCCGGGCATCCCTCGCGCGTCCCGTACCGCTCCCGCCGGTCCGCTCCCGTCGGCAGGCGGTGCCGTGGTGGCCGGCTCGCCGTCCTTCCCGGCCCGCGCCGTCGTCGGTCGTCCACGCCGGTCGCGTTCCTCGGCGTACTCGGCGCGACGCCGGGCCAGGTCACGCTCGCACTCCAGCGCGATGCGCTGCTCCCAGTACGGCTGGAGCAGCTTGCGCACCCGCTCGTCCAGGTGGACAGTGACGTCCGGCTCGCAGGCGAACGTCACCTCGCCGCGCGCGTACGTCCAGGGCGGCGGGTCCTCGTCGGCGAGCGCGGCGGTCAACGCGGCGTGCAGGTCGCGCGGACGGTGCGGCGGCACCTCCGCCGCGCACCGCACGGCCAGCCGGTTCAGGCGTTGCGTGGCCTGCTGCTGGAAGTAGTCCACGTACCAGCCGAACAACTCCGGCCGGGCCGTCTCCGACGACCAGGTGTAGGTGGCGCGCACCAGGAACACGTACACCTGGCCCTGCGCCGGCACCGCGAGCGGCTCCGGGACGCGGCGGTCGACTGTGGTCACCGCCGTCACCGGCTCCTCGGTCCACCAGAGCTGCCGCAGCGTCGGCTGCGCGCCGTCCCAGAAACGCCGGGTCCGCACGTGCGCCGCCTCGCCCAGCGCCCGCGCCCGTCCGGCCCACCGCCGCCGGCGGCTGTCCACCGGCGCGCCGGGCTTCGGCCGGCCGCCGCCCCGCTCGGGCCCCTCCGGCACCGCGGTCATCGCACCCCCTCCATGCCGGATCGCAGCACCGCGTCCCGCGGCGTCACCGGGACGCGCGGGCCGTCGGGCGAGGGGTGGCCGGACCGCCGTGGCGGTCCGCGATCCACGCTAACAACCCCGACCGGTGTACGCGCGCAGCCGCGCGCACGGCGCTTCCGCCCGGCCCGAGAGGCGGGCGCTGACCGATCGGACGAGCCGTCCCGTAGTCCTATCCGTGGGACTCGGAGCGGTTTCGGTCCCGCTCACGGGACCAACCATCCAGAGTCGATCGGCGCACCTTGATCCGTGATCGAAGCGCTTCGTAGCGTGAGGCTCCGCGATCCTTCGGGGGAGGACCAAAACGCATGGGCGTAGACGCTCGTCAGGCCGCCGGCCAGGCCGTGACATATCTGCGGTCCCTGGCCGAGCGGCAGTACGACCGGGTCTGGACCCCGGACTTCCTGCACCTCACCCCCGACGTGCAGGGCTTCGCCGTGTTCCACCGTGGCGGCCTGGTGCTGGTCTACGGCGCGGTGTCACCGGAGGACTCGGCCCGCTGGGTCTTCCGGATGGCCTGCGTGGCCGGCGCCGACGTGCCCGACATCTCCGGGGCGATGGCCTGGGCGAACATCAGGAACCGGCTGGCCGAGGCCGGGCGCTACTACTGCGTCGTGAAGGCCGACCAGAGCGCCTGCCACGTGGTGTTCGCGCTCGACGTGCGCAGCCCGCTGCTCGACGACGTCACGGCGCCCGACGCGCAGGCGGTGCGGGAACTGCTGCACTTCTCGCTCGCGGTGTGCGTGCACAACGCCGTGGCGGACTTCCGTGATCTGGCGTCCTACCTGCCGGCGCGGCCCCTCGCCCCGACCGAGATCGACGCCTGGATGCTGTTCGCCGGCACCCAGGACTGACTGTGCGGCATCGGCTCGCCGGCTCGGCGCAGCCCCGCGAGCTGTACGAAGATGTCCCGCTTCGCGGTCGCGGTGCCCCGGCGGTTGAGCACGTAGCCGGTCAGCCAGATCCAGCCCATGTGCGTCACCTCGGCGCCGATCGACACGACCCGGAATGTGAGCGCCCGGTCGCCGCCGAACTGCACCGACGCGCGACCGTCGACCCGCAGCAGGTCACCGGTTTGCGGGCGCACCGCTACCAGGGGCCGTCGTTCGGCGGGCGGCACTCCCGGGCGTGCATGGTCTGCCAGTCCCGCAGGGCGCGCTTCAGCCTGTCGTTCTCCTGCGCGAGCAGGCGTACCTGCCGGTGCAGCTCGGTCAGCTCGTCGGCGACCCGGGCCTGGAACTCGCGTACCTGATCGGGGTCGACACCCCGCCGACGGGGATCGAAGGCGTGGGTGCGTATCTCGTGCGGGGTCATCCGGGCCGGTAGGCCGGTCAGGTAGATCCGGCCGGATCGATACTGCGTCACTTCGGTCCTTTCCGGGGCAGGCGGAGACGCGGCGGGTCGGTGCGGTGGGTCTGGAAGGGCGGGCCGCCCGCACGCCGGCCGCGGGCGGCCCGCCCGCTCCGCCCCCGCAGCCCAGATCGGCGGTACGGAGGCGGAGCAGTCCGGAGGGTCGGGACGGGTACGCACACCCGCCCCGACCGGGGATGAGCCGAACTCGTTGCCACGCGAGGAGCGGCCCGATAGCAACACTAACGGCTTAGCCGTTTAAGTCAACCACTGATTGTTGTCGTTCGTGGGCGTTTCGTGATCGAATTGGCGTGCCACGCAAGGAGCGCCATGCCTACGACACCCGACTACATCCGCATCTCCGACGACATCATCGCTGCTGTTCGGAGCAAGCGGCTCAAGCCAGAGGACAAGCTGCCGTCGATCGCCCAGATGGCGGCGGACTACAAGGTCGGTACCTCGACCATCCAGATGGTCTATGTCCGCCTGGAGGCGCTCGGCGTTATTCGGCGCCACCAGGGCAAGGGCATCTTCGTGACCGACCCGAAGACCTGGATGAGGGAGCCGTAACCGGCGCCAGCCCAGCATGCCCCCTCGGTCGGCGCGCGACTCGCCATACTGTCGGCGATGACTGCTGACGTGCGTACCGAAGACGGTTGTCGCCTGTGGGCCGACCAGGCCGGCGCCGGGTCGCCGCTGGTGCTCTGTCACGGCGGCCCGGGCATGTGGGACTACCTCGACCCGGTCGCCCGGCTGCTCGACGATCGCGCCCGCGTCATCCGGTGGGACCAGCGCGGTTGCGGGCGCTCCGAGCGGCGTGGTCCGTACTCGGTCGGCCGCTTCGTCGCCGACCTCGACGCGGTACGCGAACACCTGGCCGGACCGCGAACGGCAGTGCTGGGCCACTCGTGGGGCGCGCACCTGGCGCTGCGGTACGCGATCGAGCACCCGGAGCGGGTCAGTCACCTGATCTACGTCTCCGGCACCGGCATCGACCCCGAACGCGGCTGGCATCCGCACTACGAACTCAATCTCAAGCGGCGACTCGGGCTGCACCTGAAGCGGTGGGAGGAGTTGGGCGCTCGCGCCCGCACCCCGGCCGAGGATCGGGAACGGGCGGTGCTGCAGTGGTCGGCCGACTTTGCCGACCCCGACGCCGCCGTGCGGCACGCCGAGGACATGGCCACGCCGTGGCTTGGTGTCAACAGTGACTGCAATCGGGCGATCAACGCCGAGGTCAAGCAGGAACTCCGCACCTGCGACATCGCGGCGCGGTGCCGGACACTCGACCTGCCCGTGCTGATCATCGACGGACCCGAGGACATCCGTCCCCGCTGGGGCGTCGACTCGCTGGAGAAGGCGCTGCCGAACTGCGAGCGGGTCAGCCTGCCCGGATCAGGTCATCTGCCGTGGGTCGAGAACCCGCACGGCTTCCGCCGGGCCGTTGCCGGCTTCCTCGACGGCCACGGGTGAGCCACGTCCTTCTCGATCCAGTAGCTGCTGACGGCGTGGAGATCTTGGTACGAAAGGGCCCCCATGAGGGCCGTTTCGTACCAAGATCTATTCGCGTCTCGTCTGGTGAGACGTCAGTCTCGGAAGTGCTCGGGTGGAGGCTCCGTGGGGGCCGCCGAGAAATCGACGCAGCAACATTTTTGGATGTTCGGCTGGTGTCGGCGCGTTGATCGTCCTGGTCGGATGGCGGAACGGACATCGCCGTTCGACGATGACAGGAGGGACCGTGCGCACACCATCCCGTGCGTTGACGGGGACCACCGCGCTGCTGATGGCAGCCGGTCTGGTCCTGACCGCCGCTGGCGGCGGCCAGGCGGCACCCCGGGAACAGACCCGTACCCAGGCGCCACCCGACCACCTGCCGGGCGACCGGCACGACACCAAGGCCACTGACAACCGCAAGGGCCGCGTTCTCGCCAGCGACCGGCAGCGCGACCGCGCCGCCGCGCTCGGCGCTCGGGTGCGCTGGACCGACTTCGGTACGCCCGCGACGCTCACCTCGACCGGCAAGCCCCTGGCCACCGGGCTGCCCGCCGACCCGGCCGCCGCCGCGCGCGCGTACGTCGCAGCCAACCGGGACGTGCTGGGCCTGACCGTCGAGGGCGCCGCCGCGCTGGAACTGCTGACGGTGGCGCCGATGGGGCAGGGCGCCACCGTACTGTTCCGGCAGCGCTTCGGTGACCTGCCGGCCGCCGTCGACGGCATGCTGTCGATCGGCGTACGCGACGGAGCGGTGTGGCACGTCAGCTCCTCGCTCGCCCGTGACGCCGGTACGCCGGCCCCCGCGACGATCAGCGCCGAGCAGGCCCGTACGGCCGCCGTCGCCGACGCGGGCCGTGCCGACGCGCAGGTCGTGCGTACCTCATTGGTCGCGGTGCCCACCGCGGACCGTGGGCCGCGCGCGGCGTGGGAGGTGGTCCTCGGCGCGGACACCACCGGCGCGGACCCGGCCGCCTACTCCACCTACGTGGACGCCCGCGACGGCACGGTGCTGGTCCGCGAGGACCTGATCGACCACGACGCCGACCACCCCTCGTGGGAGGTCTTCCCCAATTCGCCGCGTGTCGACGGGTCCTCGGCCGACACCCGCAAGCGGTGGTGCGCCGTGCCGGCGCGCGGCTGCGCCGAGGTGGTGGGCGTGCCCGGGCACCCGGCGTGGGACGTGGACCCGGCCACCGGCCAGTCCACCACCACGACCAAGGGCAACAACGCGATCGCGGTGCAGAACTGGAACAGCAACGACCCGTTCAGCGTCGGCACCGAGACCGCGACGCCGCGCCCGGACCGCCGGTACGACTACCCGTGGACGAACCAGTGGCAGGAGCAGCGCTGCAACCCGGAGGTGTTCACGTCGCCGCAGGCGAACGACATCGACGCGGCGCGGGCGAACCTGTTCGCCATGCACAACCGGATGCACGACTGGACCTATCACCTCGGGTTCACCGAGGAAACCTGGAACATGCAGCAGGACAACCTCGGCCGCGGCGGGCTCGGTAACGACCCGGAGCAGGGCAACGCGCAGGCCGGTGGCATCAGCGGCGGTCCGCCCGCGTTCGCGGCCCGTAACAACGCCAACCAGATCACCCCGCCGGACGGCGTCGCGCCGACCACGAACATGTACCTGTGGCAGCCGATGGCGGGCTCGTTCTACGCGCCGTGCGTCGACGGCGACTTCGACATGTCGGTGATCGCCCACGAGTACGGCCACGCGGTCACCAACCGCATGATCGCCGGCCCGAGCGCCGGGGTCAGCTCGCCGCAGGGCATGAGTGAGAGCTGGTCCGACCAGCTCGCCATGGAGTACCTCTTCGAGCACGGGTACGCCGCGCCCGGCCGGCGCGGCTTCACCATCGGTGAGTACACCACCGGGGACCCGAACGCGGGTATCCGCAACTACAACATGAGCGACAGCCCGCTCAACTACAGCTCGGTCGACTACGACTTCGTCGGCCTCCAGGTGCACGCCTCCGGCGAGTTGTGGAGCGCGACGAACGCCGACATCCGGGCGGCCATGATGCGCCGCTGGGGCAGCGGCACCCCGGCCGTGCAGAAGGCGTGCGCCACCGGCGCCCGCGACGTGACCGCCTGCCCTGGTAACCGACGCTGGATCCAGCTGGTCTTCGACTCGTTCCTGCTCATGTCGGTCAGCCAGGTCAGCATGGTCGACGCCCGGGACGCGATGCTCGCCGCCGACCGGATCCGCTTCGGCGGGGCCAACCAGGACCTGCTGTGGAACGCGTTCGCCAAGCGCGGCCTCGGCGAGACCGCGGCCAGCGTCGGCCACACCGACGCCGACCCCACGCCGGGCTTCACCTCGCCGTACGCGCGGGAGGCCGCGCTGCGGTTCCTGCCGGTCGGCGAACGCGGGCCGGTGGCCGGCGCGCAGCTGTTCGTCGGGCGCTACCAGGCCCGGGCGGTGCCGGTGGCGGACACCGACGCGGCCACCCCGCTCACCGACCGGGTCGAGCTGGTGCCCGGCACGTACGAGTTCGTGGTGCGGGCGCCCGGCTACGGCCACACCCGGATCGGCCCGGTGACGGTCAAGGCCGGTCAGAACCGGACGCTGCCGGTGACGTTGCGACCCAACCTGGCCTCGGCCACCGCGGGCGCGGCGGTCACCGGCGACGGGATCAACCTGTCGCAGATCGCCGACGACGACGAGGCCACCAACTGGGCCGCGCTCGGCGCGCCGGTCGCCGGCCGGCAGGTCACAGTCGACCTGGCCGGTGACGTCCAGCAGGTACGCCGGGTGCAGGTGAGCGCCATGCTGCGCCCGCCGGTCACCGGTGACGCCGATGCCGGCACCCAGAGCCGGTACTCCGCGGTGCGGCAGTTCCGGGTCCTGGCGTGCACCGCGACGGGGCCGGTGACCTGCGCCGACGCAGCGGACTTCCGCCCGGTCTACACGAGCCGGCCGGACGCGTTCCCGGCTGTGGCGCCGCGTCCCCGGGCGCCGGAGCTGATCATGCGGTCGTTCGACATCCCGCGTACCAAGGCCACGCACCTGCGCGTCGAGGTGCTGACCAACCAGTGCACGGGCGCGCCGGACTACGCCGGTGAGCAGGACGACGACCCGCGGGCGGCGACCGACTGCGCCACCGCCAGCCCGCAGGCGCAGAACGTGCGGATCGCCGAGTTCCAGGCGTTCTCGCACTGACACACGCGGCGGGTGCGGACGGGCGGCCCCTGTCGTCCGTCCGCACCCGCCACCGTGTGTTCACGCGCGGTTCGGGGCGCCGTCGCCGGATCGGGACTGTACGGCGGGCAGGATCCTCGACAGACTGAGCACCGATTGGCCATCAATGCTGATCGATGCGCTGTCGTCCCGTTCAAGGAGGATCCCTTGACCCCGTTCCGCGCCGCCGTCACCCGCGTACGCCGCGCCCTCGCCGCGTCCGCCCTGGTCACCGCCGTGGCCGCCGCTGCGCTCGTCGCACCGTCCACCGTCTCCACCCGCCTCGCCGAACCGGCCGTGGCAGCCGTCTACGGCTCCTGCACGCAGTCCCGCTGCGCCGACGCGCGCGCCGCCCGTTCCGGCTGGTCCGCGAAGAGCTTCCCGACCAGCCGCGGCTGGTACTCGTGGAGCGGCGGCCAGTGCAACTTCGCCGGCGGCCGGTTCTACAACTACGAGGGACAGCTGCCCACCGGCGCCACCTACTACGAGTACGACGTGTACCCGCGCGCCTGCAACGCCTCCCGGGACGCGTACCGGATCGTGGTCAACAAGAGCACCGGGGCGACCTGGTTCTCACCCGACCACTACGCCAACTTCTACCGGCTCTGAGCAGCCTCGACGCCGGCCGGGCCCGCTGTGCCCGGTCGGCGCCGTCGGGAAAGGACGGACCATGGGCGCAGCGTCCGCGCAACCGCCGGCCTGGCTCGTGTACGGCGGCACGCCGCCCGAGCCGGAGGGCGGCGCGACCGTGTCAGGCTCGGGCGGTGACCCCTGGTCGGGTGGCGGGGCGCTCCCGGGCGGCGTGCTGATTTCCGGCGCGCAGGCCCGGACCCGGGCCACGCTGCACGAGACGCTGGCCGGGGCGCTGGAGCTGCCCGGCTGGTACGGCCGCAACTGGGACGCCCTCGCCGACGCGCTCGCCGACCGCCTCGACGCCGGTCCGCTGACAGTGGTCGTGACCGACGCGGCGGACCTGCTCGCGGACGAGCCGCCCGCCCAGCTCGGCACGCTGCTGGACGTGCTGGGCGCGGCCGCCGCCGGTGGGCACGAGACGTTGCGGGTGGTGCTGCGCGACCACCCGGACCGCCTGCCCGCCCTGCGCGCCCGGGTAGCCGCCGTGCTCGGCGGCCACGTAGGCGCCCCACCCCCCGCCGACTGACCCCCCGCCCCCCGCCACTCACGCCCGCCACCCGCGGACCGGGCGGTGATCAAGGACTTTGCGTCCGGATCAGGCCCCTACGGCGACACAAACTCCTTGATCAACGCCTAGGGGCGGGGCGGGGTGGGGGAGGGGTCAGGCGGGGTGGTCGAGGATGGCGCTGAAGCGTTCCTCGGCCAGGTCGAGCTGGGCGAGGATGTGTTGCTTGACCGGCGGGGACAGTGGTGTGTCCGGGCGGGCGACCAGGTCACGGAAGACCGGCACCAGCGGGCGGTACTTGGCGGCGGCGCGGGCCACCTTCGGCCCGACCGTGTGGATCACGCCCACGCCGTTGTCGGTGAAGTCGGACACCTTGATCACCCGCGCCCAGGGTTCCCGTTCCAGGCTGGCCGCCACGTGCTCCCGGTACTGCTCGTCGCGGTCCCGGCCCGGGTCGTACGCCGGGTTGGTGACCGCCGCGACCAGCCGGGCGACCCGCGACCCGAACCGGCCGGACAGCGCGGCGAGCGCCGCCGAGGTCACGTCGGGCCCGGTGGCCGAAGGGTCGAGCCCGGCCAGCTCGGCGGGGTGGTCCTCGACCGCGTCGTGCAGCAGCCCGGCGACGATCACGTCCACGTCCCGCACCTGGTAGTGGTGCATCAGCCGGATCGCCACCCGCAGCAGGTGGTTGAGGTACGGCTCGCGTACCCGCCGGTCGTCGCGGTGCAGGTCGGCGGCCAGGTCGAGCGCCTCGGTCAGCCGGTCGCGCGCGGCCTCGTCGAACGCCTCGATCTCCAGCCGGAACCGGGCCAGCAGGCCGGGCTCGCCGTGGATCTCGGTGATCGCGTGCATCGGCATGGTGGCGAGGTACGCGGGAAACTCCATGCGTCCCTTATAGCCGATCTTCGCTGGATCCGGCGTCCGACACCGTGGCCGGTATGTCACCAGCGGCGCCACTTCGGCAGGTCGCGGCGCGACATCTGCCTCCAGAACCGGCGCATCCGTGCGTGCCGTACGTTCTGCCAGGGCGCGCGGGCGGAGAACGCATACCACCACGAGGTCAGGTCGGCCTGCCGGCCGCAGAAGTTCTGGTCCATCCGGTGCGGCAGCGGCTCGCCCCTGGCCGGCAGCGGGCACAGCCGGAAGGCGCAGTCGTCCAGGCAGGTCGCGCCGGGTACGCAGGCATCGGCCCGGCGGGTGCTGCGTTCGGGCTCGAGCGGTTCCCGGTCCGCGGTGATACAGGGCGGGAGATCGCACCGGTCCGCCCGGTGCAGACGTTCCTCGCGCTGCTTCACCGATTCGCCCCGGTCGGCGAGGTTCAGCAGCAGCATGACGTCGGCGAGCAGCCGTTCGGCAGTAGGTTCGAGCACGCTCCAGCCGGTGGAGTCGGGAATCCACAGCCGTTGGTTGCGCCGTACCTCGGGCGACGGGCTGCACGACCCGACCCGGCCGGCCGTCTCGCCCTCTTCGATCCAGCAGAACCGTTCCGGCTGCCGGGTGACGAGCGCCGACATGCAGAGCCGCGCCGCGGCCAGCAGGAACGGATGGGCCGGGCACGGCTCACGATCGGCGACGGCGCTGCCCGCGGTGCGCAACCAGTGCTGCACCAGGCCGACCGGATCGGCGCCGGCCCCCCGCTTCGGCAGCGGCTCGCTCGGGTTCATCGGCAGCGACAGCAGGGTCAGCGCCTGGATCAGCACCAGGTGGCTGTACCAGAAACGGGAGTGGGCCAACGCGAACTCGGCCTTCTCGACCAGGAAGCTGCGGTCGGCGTCCTGCCGGCCGATCGGCAGGTGCCGGACGTTCGCCGCGATGCGGAATCCCTGCGCCAGCGCGATCTCCAGGCTGAGGCCGAGCCGCCGGTCGTCGCGGAGGTCACGGTTCGCCGCGAGCGCGTCGAGCCAGGCGTCGAGCTGACGCCCGGCCCGTCGCCGGCTGGCCGGGGTCTCGGTGTCGCGGTCGACCGACAGCAGCAGCAACGGCGCGATCCACGCCCGCAGCCGCTGCGGCCAGATCGCCGGAGCGACGGCGTACCGGTCGGGCAGGCGCGGGCCCGCCCCGCCTTCGGGTCGTAGTGCCTCCGCGGCGTCCACGCCGCCGAGCCCGATCTCGCGCGCGGCGGCGAGCTGGACCCGGTACGAGGCTTCCCCGGCAGCGAGGCGGAAGAGGCTGGCGTAACTGGACGGCAGTCCGGACGGTGGCTTCGGCAACCCGTCCCGGCGACGGCGTTCGGCGAGGTACCGGGCGGCATCCCCCCACCGCCGGACGAGCGCGAGCTTGGCCTCGTCCAGCGGGCGGTCACCGACGTCGCCCTCCTGGAAATCGGACCAGCCCGCCTCGATCTGCGCGGCGATCCGTTCCTGCTGCGGACGGTCGGTGGCGGCGTCCACCTCGAACGCGGTCGCGTACATCTCCAGCCGCCAGCAGGGGTTGCGCCCGGCGTCGGCGCGGCGCAGCAACCGTTCGACCAGACCGGAGTTGAACGCGTCGTGGCCCGGCTCCCGGGACAGGAGAACCAGCGCGATGAGCGCTTCCCGGCTCGGTTCGTCCGGAACGAGCAGGGGCAGCAGGGCGTTGCGCATCTGCGCGTCGGACAGGAACCGGGCACCGAGGTATGCCTGGATCACGCCGTGCTGGAAGCGCATGCCGTCGGGATGCAGCGTGACCAGGGAGAACTCACCGGCGGTGGTGACGGCGGTGACGAGGTCGGCGCGACTTCGCGCGTCGAGCCCGTCCCTGACCTGGTTTTCGAGGTGGGATACGACGATGCCGAGCGCCGTCCCGAGTTCCGTTCCGCCGTCGCGGGCGTTCGTCATCTGGTCGTAGGTCACGTTCAGCGACTTGCGCAGCAGGCCCACGCACGCGAAGGCGGACACCACGTCCAGGGCGTGCCGGCGTTCCTTCGGATCGTGCGCGAAGTCCTCGCAGATGTATCCGTCCTCGAGCGCCTGCAGCCACGCGTCGAGCAGGAGGCGGCGGATCTTCGCCCGGTCCACCGGACGGACCGATCCGCCGGTCTCGCGGTGGCTGCCGAGCCCTTCCGGTAGCCGCCCGAGCCGGTTGAGGTCCCGGATGACCTTCAGGTAGACGGGTGACTCGGTCACGTCGGCGTCGTTGATCAGGTGCGCGACGGTCATCCGGGACGGCCTCGGCGCCGGGTCGTCGCTGTCCAGGCCGAAGGTGAGCGCGTGGGTCTCGCTGAGCGGTTCGAGCCCGATCACGACCGCCGGCATGCTGCGCAGCGGATCGTACGGGCGGGCGGCGGCGATCAGCGGAAGCCGGTTCTGCGCCGCCCGGGTGAACGCCTGGCGGAGCACGCTGTCGTGCTGGCCCTCCTGGCCCTCGCGGTCCTGCCCGCCCAACTCCTCCAGCCCGTCGGCCAGCACCGCGATCTTGTTGCTCCACCGCAGTTGGCGCCACAACCGGTCGGCCTGTCCGCCGTTCCACAGGTACGGGTCGACGAACTGCGTGAACTGCTCGCGCGCCGCCTTCTCGAAGTCGAGGGAGCCGACGTCCTTCACGTCGCGCAGCGAGAGGGCGACCGGCACGACGCCGCGTCGCGCCAGCTCGTGGGTCAGCCGGAGCATCACTGCGGTCTTGCCCGCGCCGACGCCGCCGACGAGGACCATCGGGCACCGGACGTCCGGGTCACGGATCCGTTCGATGAGCACCTCGCACAGTTCGTCGCGTCCGACGATGTCGGCGAGCGTGTCGTTCGAGGTGCCCACCAGGTCCTCGGGATGGTGCTTGGCGATCCGCTGGTACCGCCGGTACACCCGGACGAAGGTGAGCAGGTAGAAGCCGACGAAGACGATCGCCACCGCGAGGATCTTGCCGAGGAAACCGCTTATCTTCTTGCACTGCCCCTGGTTCGCGGGCCCGGTGCAGAAACGGTCCTGCACCCAGGCCAGGGGCGGGAGCTGCTCGACCCGCCAGTGCCCGACGGTCACGTTCCACAACGGCAGCACGAACTGGGTGAGCACCCAGAAGCCCACCACCACCGCGGCGCCGACCGCCAGCACCAGCCACCACCATGGGCGGTGCCACCACCGGGCTGGAGCCGCGGGACGGGTCGCCGCCCTCCGGCGCTGCCGCTGCGACCGGTTCCCGTACCAGGTGCCGGCCCGGCGGAAGGTCATCGCGACCCAGACACGCGGCGTCCACAGCCAGCCGCGCCACAGCGGACCCCGCATGCCGGCACCCCCCGGCCCGCATGCCGCCGTTCGGCGGAGGCGAGCGACGCTCACGAAATCTCCGGGCCGAGGCTAACCCCTGCGAGAGCTGCGAGGAGGGGGTTTGCGTCAGTCGCCCGGGGTGAGGCGCTTGACCAGGCGTACGCAGGTGCCCTCCGGCGTGCCGACGATGGTGGCCTCGTCCATCACCCGCGCCATGATCAGCCGCCCGCGCCCCCGGTCGCCGCTGTCGTCGCCGTCGGCCGCGCGCCAGCCGCCGCGGTCGCGTACCTCGATCTCCAGCCGGTCGCCGCGCAGCTCGGCCCGCAGGGTGGTGATGCCTTCCGGGGCGAAGCGGTAGCCGTGCTCGATGGCGTTGGCGCACGCCTCGCCGGTGGCGATGAGGACGGTGTCGACGTCCCACTCGCTCACGCCTTGGGCGTGCAGCCAGCCGCGCAACCGTTCCCGGGTGGCGGCGAGCCGGGCCGGGTCGGCCGGTAGGTCGATGGTGAGGACCGGGCCGACGTCGCCGGATGTCCCACCCGTCACGTCCGG
Organism: Micromonospora sp. Mcm103; assembly: GCF_024519755.1. Lineage (NCBI taxonomy): Bacteria > Bacillati > Actinomycetota > Actinomycetes > Micromonosporales > Micromonosporaceae > Micromonospora > Micromonospora sp. Mcm103. The sequence continues at coordinate 294,892 of NZ_JALJRJ010000001.1, read as the reverse complement.
CCCTCCGTCCCGTGCCCGTCCCCGGGCCTGGGCGCCCACTCGCGCTCTCACCGCCTGATTCTCACCTTGTTGTCCCCGGTGGCCGCCGATTCATTCCCCCGGCGGCGATGTCCGTCAACGTGATCATCGCGCATCGGCGGCGGCGTGTCAGCCGGCGGGCCGGTGACGACGCCGGGCCGGCATCCCCCGGGGGACGCCGGCCCGGTTGCCGGGGTGGGTTCCGGCGCAGGTCAGAGCGGCAGTCTGCCGGCCCCGGCGAAGGCGTCCACGACGAACGGGACCAGTGGGGTCGGCAGCGGCCGGGCGGCGCGCAGCGTGGGCGTCCACCCGGCGTCGCCGCCGAGGTCCGGGTCGTGGGCGGCGTTGTACCCGGCGAGCAGGCTCACCGGCCGGGGCAGGCGGTCACCCTGCCGGACCCAGCTGCCCCGCTCGGTGAGCGCGGTGCCGCCCCAGTCGTAGAGCAGGTCGGCCGGGGTGGTGTCGCCGGTGAGCGTGAAGAAGTTGTTCTCCGCGTACAGGGCGGACTGCACGCCGACGCCGAGGGCGTACGCGAAGCCGGGACCGCCGAGCCGGTAGTGGTTCTCGTGCACGTCGACCTGGCCGAACCGCACCCGGGGCAGCCGTTGCAGCGTGCCGTCGAACAGGTTGTGCCGCACTGTGACGTCGAGCCGGCCCACGTCCGGGCCGACGGTGTTCGACGAGCCGATCAGCATCACCTTGTCCCGGCCGGTGAACCGGTTCCAGGACACGGTGACCAGGCTGGCCGTGTGCGTGACGTCCACCGAGCCGTCGTGCACCTGCCAGGGCCGGCCGAAGTAGACGGGCTGCGCGCTGTCCGGGTTGTCGCCGTCGGTGAACGTGTTGTGGTCGATCCAGACGTGCTCGCTGCGCCGCACCGAGATCTGGTCGTACTGGGAGTTCCAGTTGCCGGTGTCGCCGTCGGCAGGGGACCAGGCGGGGAAGCAGTCGCGGGCGTCGGCGAACTCGATGTTGCGTACGATCACGTTGTCCACCCGGTCGATCATCAGCGTCAGGCCGGTGAGCCGGGCGCCGCGCAAACCGATGATCGTGGTGTTCGAGCCGACGTTGATCTGGGTCTGCCGGGTCTGCGCGGCCACCGAGCGCACCCGGGCGGCCTCCAGCGGCCCGCTCGGGTTCGTCCGGCCCCAGGTCGCCGGGTCGTACGCGGCCAGGTAGGCGGGTAGCGAGTACTCCGGGTCGGCCAGGTCGGCGCAGTCCAGCGTTGTGCCGTCCGGGCCTTCGAAACCGTCGACGGTTCCGGCCACGTACACGATCTTTCCGGTGGCGTCGGCGGCGTTCGTGGCGTTGTCGCCGCCGAGCGCGTCGACCAGCTCGGCGCGGGTACGCACGACGCGTACCCGGTCCGGCTCGGCGGCCGACCCGCCGGTGGTGCCGGTGCCCGCGGCGGCCCAGCCGTCGTTCGCGGCGAGGGCCTGGCGGCCGATCAGCTCGGCGGCCCGGGACGGCTCACCAGGTGCGGCCGGCGCGGGCGCGGCGGTGGTGAGGACGAGCGCGGCGGTCAGCGCCGCGACGACTGCGGTTCGGGTACGCATGACTCGTTCCGTTCTCCTGGAGGGACATTCACTGCGCGGGCGGGTCCACCACGTACGGCGTGGCCGCCCACGGCACGCCCGCCTCGGACGGCAGCGCGCCGGTCTCCGCGGCGGCCCGCAGCACCGCGCCGACGCCCCGCACCATCCGCACCCGCTGCGGCCCGTCGCCCGCCTCGCGTACCAGGTCCCCGTCGAGCAGCGTGGGAACGGGGGCGTCCCGCAGCGCGTCCAGCACCGCGGTGAACGGCTCGGTACGCGCCAGCGGCGCGATCAGCGGTGTGCCGTCCGCGCGGTGGTCGAGCAGGTTCGCCAGCAGCCCTCGGCGGCCGGGCACCGGGCGCGGCGCGTCGTCGCCGGGCAGTCGCAGCCGGTCGGTCGGGTACTCCAGCAGCGCCCGTCCACGCTCGCCGGTGACGAGCACCTCCCCGGGGACGTGTTCCTCGGCGGCGAGGGTGAGCGCGGCCAGCACCGGCGGCCCGGCGTGCGGGGTCAGCCGCAGCACTGTGGTGTCGTCCACCTCGATCGGGCGGACCCGGTAGCGCTCCACAGCGATCCGGGCCGGGCGTACCGGCGCGCCGGTGACCGATTCGGCGACGGCGAGGCACTGCATGAGCGCGTGCGCGAGCGGGTTGGCGAGCGCACCGTCCAGCGCCGGGCGGCCGTCGACGGTTCGTCGTCCGGCCCAGGGGGAGCGGGCGTAGTAGGCGTCCGGACGCTGCCAGGCGGCGAGCGTGGCGATGCCGGTGACCGGGCCGAGCCGCCCGAGCGCGCCGGTCAGTTCGGTCAGCGCGGCCGAGCCGAGCGCCTGGAAGTTGACCTGCACGGCCCGGCCGGCGGCGTCCGCGGCCTCGGTGAGCGTCAGGTGTTCGGCGAGGTCGAGCACCGGCGGCTTCTCCAGCAGCAGGTCCGCCCCGGCGGCCAGTACGTCGAGCGCGATCGGCAGGTGGGTGTGCGGCGGCGTGCAGATCACCACCACGTCGGGCCGGGAGTCGGTGAGCATGGCGCGGTGGTCGGTGAGGACGGCCGCCTCCGGTGGGACCGGCGCTTCCGGTTCGGTCTCCAGCGGCCGCACGTCGACCAGCGCGACAAGACGCGCCCGCCCGGCCGCGTGCAGCTCCGCGATGGCCCGGCGGTGCCAGCGGCCGTGCCCGTTCGCCCCGACCAGCGCCACCCGCGGCGGGTCGTTGCCGCTCACCGGCGACCCCCGCCGGGTCGCCGCCCACCCGGCACGCCGCCGGTCACCGTGCGTCCGCCAGCGTGGCCCGGACGCCGTGGCGTTCCAGCGCGGTGAGCCAGCCGGTCACGTCGGCGCGGAACTCCTCGTCGGCGGCCAGGTCGGCCGGGAACACCTCGCGCAGCGCGAAGACCGCGTCCACCACCCCGGACGGGGTGTGCGCTCCGGCGGCGAGGGCGGCGCGCAGCCGGTCGGCGAGCGGGTCGTCCAGCGGCAGCGGCCGGCCGTCGTCGGCGTACCCGAGCAGGAACCGCAGCCACGCGGCCACCACGAGCGCGCTCCACCGCGCCGACCGTCCTGCCGCCCGCAGGTCGGCGACGGTCTGCAGCACCCGCTGCGGCAGCTTCTGCGAACCGTCCATGGCAACCTGCGTCGTCCGGTACCGGATCGCCGGGTTGCCGAAACGGGCCAGTACCTGCTCGCCGTAGTCGGCCACGTCGGCGCCGGCCGGCGGGGTGAAGCTGGGCGCGATCTCCTCGGCGAGCAGCCGCCGCAGCACCGCGTCCAGGTGCGGCAGCGTCAGCGCCTCGGCCACCGTCTCCGCGCCGGCCAGTGCACCGAGGTACGCGGTGGCGGAGTGCACGCCGTTCAGTGCCCGCAGTTTCAGCCGCTCCCACGGGCCGGCGTCGCCGGTGAGGATCGCGCCGGACCGTTCCCAGGCCGGACGCCCGCCGGGGAAGTCGTCCTCGATCACCCACTGCGACCACGGTTCGGCGGCGACCGCCGCCAGGTCGGTCACGCCCAGCGCCCGCCGGGCGGTGTCCCGGGTCTCGTCGGTGCTGGCCGGCACGATCCGGTCGACCATGGTGCCGGGGCAGGTCACCGCCGCGAGCACCCGTTCGGCGCTCGCGTCCGGCACCCGGGCCAGCGCGAGGCACTGCTCCACCAGCCCGCGCAGCCGGCGCCCGTTGGCGGGCAGGTTGTCGCAGCTCACCAGCGCGATCGGCCCGGCGTCGGCGGCGGCGCGGGCGAGCAGCCCGCGGACCAGCAGACCCGGCACGGTACGCGGGGGACGGCCGGTGGTCAGGTCGGCGGTCAGGTCCGCGTCCACTGTCAGCGCGGCGGTCACCGGATCAAGCCGGTACGCCTTCTCCGTCACCGTCAGCGTGACCACCCGGATCGCCGGGTCGGCGAGCAGGCCGACCACCGCGTCCGGGTCGCTCGCGGCGTGCCGTACCCCGGTGAGCGCGCCGACCACCCGGGTGTCCGCGCCGTCCGCGGCGAGCGTGGTGACGCTGAACAGGCAGTCCTGCGCGGCCAGGGCGTCGACCACGTCGGTGCTGCGCGGCGCGACGCCGATGATGCCCCAGTCGCCGCCGGCCGCGCCGACCGCCGCCTCCGTGTGCACGGCCTGGTGGGCGCGGTGGAACGCGCCGACGCCGAGGTGGACGATGCCGGCCGGCACGGTGCCGGGGCGCAGCAGCGGCCGGGACTCCGGCGGCAGGTGGCGCAGCGTGGCCAGGCCGAGCCGGTCGGGGGTCAGCGCCATGCCGGGCCGTCCGGGAAGCGGAACCGCGCGATCGACTCCTGGCGCATGGTGGCGCTGTAGCCGGGCGCGGTGGGCAGCAGGTAGCGCCCGCCGCGGGTGCGGACCGAGTCGGTGAAGTGTTCGTGCAGGTGGTCGACGTACTCGACCATGCGGCCGTCCAGGCTGGTGCCGATCCGCAGGTGGTCGAAGATCGCGAGGTGCTGCACGTACTCGCACAGGCCCACGCCACCGGCGTGCGGGCAGACCGGCACGCCGAACTTCGCGGCCAGCAGCAGTTCGGCGAGCACCTCGTCCACGCCGCCGACGCGGCAGGCGTCGATCTGCATCACGCCGATCGCCTCGGCCTGGAGCAGCTGCTTGAAGATGACCTTGTTGGCGGCGACCTCGCCGGTGGCGACCCGGCAGCGACCGCCGGTCAGCTCGGTGACCGCGCGGGCGATCCGGGCGTGCCCGAGCACGTCGTCGGCGTGCGTGGGCTCCTCGATCCAGTACGGGTCGACAGCGGCGAGCACGCCCATCGCGGCGATCGCCTCGTCCACGTCCCACACCTGGTTGGCGTCCATCATGAGCAGCGCGTCCGGTCCGATCTCGGCCCTGATGATCCGGGCCCGCCGCAGGTCGTCCTCGATCCGCCCGCCGACCTTCATCTTCATCGCGCGCCACCCTTGGGCGTACGCGTCGCGGGTCAGCGCGCGCACCTGCTCGTCCGGGTAGCCGAGCCAGCCCACCGATGTGGTGTACGAGGGGAACCCGTCGCGTTCCAGCCCGGCGAGCCGGTCGGCCAGGTCGTCGCGTCCCTTGTCGAGGATGGCCGCCGCCTCGTCGGGGGTGAGCGCGTCGGTGATGTGGTGGAAGTCGACAGTCGCGACCAGTTCGTCGGTGGGGGCCTCGGCGAGGAAGCGCCACATCGGCTTTCCGGCGAGCTTGGCGCGCAGGTCCCAGACCGCGTTGACGAGCGCGCCGGTGGCCATGTGGATCACGCCCTTCTCCGGGCCGAGCCAGCGCAGTTGCACGTCGGCGGCCAGGGAGCGCCAGAACGCCACGGGCTCGGCGGCGATCTCGGCGACGGTGCGTCCCCGGACGTGGTGGGCGAGCGCGCGGACCGCCGCGCAGGTGATCTCGTTGCCCCGCCCGTTGGTGAACGTGAACCCGGTGCCTGTCGGCCCGCCGTCGGTGGTCAGCTCCACGTACGTGGCCGAGTAGTCGCCCCTGTTTATCGCGTCCGAGCCGTCGCCGCTGGCGGCGGTGGGGAAGCGCACGTCGTGCACCTCGACGTCGACGATCGTGGTCATGCGGGCCCGCCTCCGAACTTGAAGACCTGCTTCGGCAGCCGGTACGCCAGGTCGACGATGGTCTCGGCGGCCTCGTCCCCGGTCAGCCGGTGCTCGGCGACGAGGCGGGCGAGGAAGCCGGCGTCGACCCGGCGGGCCACGTCGTGGCGTACCGGGATGGAACAGAACGCGCGGGTGTCGTCGACGAACCCGGCGGTGTTGTAGAACCCGGCGGTCTCGGTGACCGCCTCCCGGAACCGGCGCAGCACCTCGGGGGAGTCCAGGAACCACCAGGGCGCGCCGAGGCGCAGCGCCGCGTACCCGCCGGCGAGCGGCGCGAGTTCCCTGGTGAACGTGTCCTCGTCGAGCGTGTAGAGCACCACTGTGAGCCGGGGGTCGTTGCCGTGCGCGTCGAGCAGCGGGGCGAGGCCGTGCACGTACTCGGTGGCCTGCGGCACGTCGCCGCCCACGTCGCGGCCGTGCCGGGCGTGCAGCCACCGGTTGTGGTTGCGCACCGCGCCGGGGTGCAGCTGCATGACCAGGCCGTCGTCGAGCGACATCCGGGCGAACTCCAGCAGCATGTGCGCCCGGAACGCCTCCGCGTCGGCCGCGTCGGCGTCACCGCGCCGCCCCTTGTCGTAGAGCGCCGCGGCCTCCGCCGGGGAGAGATCGAGGGTACGGGCGGTCGGGTGCCCGTGGTCGGTGGAGGTGGCCCCGGCGGCGGCGAACGCCTCCCGCCGTGCCCGCAGCGCGGCCAGGTATCCGGCGTACGTGCCGGTGTCCTCGCCGGAGACCTCGGCGAGCCGGTCCACGTTCGCGGCCCAGTCGCCGAACTCCATGTCCACCACGTCGTCGGGGCGGAACGTGGTGACCACCCGGCCGCCGGGCCCGCCCCAGCCGTCGGCGGCGAGCTTGGCGTGCCGGCCCAGGTCGTCCAGCGGCGACTCGGTGGTGGCGAGCACCTCGATGCCGAAGCGCTCGAACAGCGCCCGGGGCCGGAACCCCGGCTCGGCGAGGCGCGCGGCGAGCGCGTCGTAGACGGCGTCGGCGGTGGCCGGGCTCAGCGGCGTGTCGACGCCGAACACGTGCCGGAACGTCTGCTCCAGCCACAGCCGCGACGGGGTGCCGCGGAACAGGTGCCAGTGCGCGGCGAAGCGCCGCCAGATGGTCCGCCCGTCGGTCTCCACCGGGCTGCCGTCGACGCTCGGCACGCCCAGGTCGGCCGGGGGTACGCCCTGGCTGAGCAGCATCCGGGTCAGGTAGTGGTCGGGCACGATGAGCAGCCGGGCCGGGTCGGGGAACGGCTGGTCCTCGGCCAGCAGCCCGGGGTCGACGTGCCCGTGCGGGGAGATGAGCGGCTGCTCGGCGGCGAGCGCGTACAGCTCGCGGGCCAGGGCGCGAAGCCCGGGCTCGGCGGGCAGCAGCAGGTCGCCGCGGGGGATGATCGGCACAGCGAGGGCTCCTCGGTCAGGGCAGGGTGAGCAGGTCGGCGACCCGGACGGGCGCGCCGGTCTCCAGTGAGCGGTTGGCGGCCAGGCCGGTGAGCAGGGCGAGCGCGCCGTCGCGGGCGGTGGCGGCCCGGCCGAGCGGGTCGGGTTCGCCGCCGAGCAGCACCCGGGTCATCCGGGCGTCAGCGCCGCCGTGCCCGCGCCGGGTCCAGCCCTCGACCGGGATCTCCTGTGGCGGTGCCCAGAACGGGCGCAGCGTGAGCCGGGCCGCGCCCTGCTCGACGGCGGCCTCGTCGCCGTGCAGCGCGGCGCCCTTCAATGCACCGGCGACGGACGGGCTGACGTGGTCGCTCTCGGTCACCTCCAGTTCGAGGCGGCCCCGGCTGCCGTTGACCATGACCCGGTAGCCCTCCCAGGGGGCGTACGCGGTGAGGTGGTAGGTCATCGTGGCGCCGGTGTCGTAGCGGGCCAGCACCGCGAGGTCGTCCTCGATGGTCACGCCGGGGGCGAAGACGTTGCGGTCGCGGTGGTAGCCGTCCTCGGCCTCGGCGTCGAGGTACAGCTCGCGCAGCCTCGGGTGGTCGGCCAGGCGCAGCGCGAACGGGTCGCCGTCGGCGGCGGGGGAGCCGTGCGCCCGGTCGTAGTCGCGGGCGTAGCCGTGCCGGCGGCCGTCCGCGCCGTAGAAGAACAGCCGGCCGTACGCGTGCACCTCGACCGGCCGGGCGTCGAGCCACCAGTTGACCAGATCGAAGTGGTGACCGGACTTGTGCACCAGCAGCCCGCCGGAGACGGACTTGTCGCGGTGCCAGCGGCGGAAGTAGTCGGCGCCGTGGCGCACGTCGAGCAGCCACTCGAAGTGCACCGACCCGATCTCGCCCACCGCGCCGTCGGCCAGCAGCCGGCGGACCTGCTCGTGCAGCGGGTTGTAGCGGTAGTTGAACGCGACGGTGACGCGCCGGCCGGTCTCGGCGACCGCGTCCAGGATGCGGCGGCACCGTTGCGCGTCCACGGTCATCGGCTTCTCGACGACCACGTCGCAGCCGGCCCGCAGCGCCGCCGTCACGTACTCGTCGTGGGTGGCGTCCACGCTGGTCACCAGCACCACGTCGACCCGCTCCTTGGCGAGCATGGCGGCGAAGTCACCGGCGGCGTACGTGGGCACCGGCGGGTGGCCCAGCTCGGCCAGCCAGCGGTTGTGGGCGTCCATCCGGGTGTGGTTGACGTCGGCGAGCGCTACCAGCTCGGCGGTGTCGGCGTGGTCGAGCGCGAGGGCACTGACGAACATCTCGGCGCGTGCCCCGGCACCCACCAGGGCGTGGCGGACCCGTTCCCGGGCCGGTGGTGACATGACGTCGGCCTCCCCGCCAGTCGGCTGCAAAGGTTTGCAGCCGAAGAAACCATGACGATGGATGCGTCGTCAACGGATGGCGGCCAAGCCGCCCTATCCATCCGCATTGATGGGGTTTCGCGCGCCCACCGGGATCATCGCCGCAATCGAGCCGCAACAATGGACCGTTGACACGGGCGCAACCGTTTGCATTAATGGGCGGCACCCGTGACGCCCACCACATCGGACGAGGGAGCCCGCCGTGCCAGCCACCATCCGGGACGTCGCCCGCGCCTCCGGTGTGCACATCTCCACCGTGTCCCGGACGTTCTCGGCCCCGCACCTGGTCAACCCGGAGACGCGGGTCCGGGTACTGGCCTGCGCGGAGGACCTCGGCTACCGGCCCAACCGGGCCGCCCGGGCCCTCATCACCGGCCGTACGCACAACATCGGCCTGATCGTGGCCGACATCGCCAACCCGTTCTTCCCGCCGCTGATCAAGGCGGCGGAGGGGCAGGCGCGGCACCGCGACTACCACGTGTTCGTGGCCGACACCAACGAGGACCCGGTCGCCGAGGAGGACCTCGTCCACGCCCTGGCCAAGCAGGTCGACGGCGTGCTGCTGTGCAGCCCCCGGATGAGCAACAGCCTGATCGAGCAGGTCAGCCGCGAGGTCCCGGTGGTGGTGATAAACCGCCAGGTCGCCGGCCTGCCCTGCGTGATGATGGACGTCGGGCAGGGCGCCCGGGCCGCGATCGAGCACCTGCTCGGGCTCGGCCACCGCCGGATCGCGCTGCTCGGCGGCCCGCGCGGCTCCTGGACCGCCCGGGAGATGCGCCGCGCCGCGACCGCCGCCGCCCGGGGCGGGGGAGCGGAACTGACAGTCCTCGGACCCAACCAGCCCACCGAGACCGGCGGCGGCGCGATCGCCGAACAGGTACGCCGCAGCGGCGTCACCGCCGTGCTCGCCTACAACGACCTGATGGCGATCGGCCTGATCGAAGGGCTGGACGCGCTCGGGGCGCGGGTGCCGCACGACGTCAGCGTCGTCGGCGTCGACGACATCGCGTTGAGCCGGCTCACCCGCCCCAAGCTGACGACGGTGGCCACGCCGACCGCGGCCGCCGGCCGGACGGCCGTCGACATGCTGCTGCAACTCGACTCCGACGCGCCGCGTGGCGCCCGGGGCCGGGGCGCGGCGGCCGGCGACCGTCGCACCACCGCACAGGTAATGCTCCAGACCGAACTGGTCGTCCGCGACTCGACCGGGCCCGTCCCCGCGCCCGGCCGGGACGGCACCGGAGCCTGAGCAGGTGGCCCGGGCCCGCACAGCACTGCGGACCCGGGCGGCCCGTGGACGGCCGCCGGTGACGTCGTCGCCTCCCACAGCCGAGGAGTGAGCGCAGATGCACCCCGCAACGTCCCCCACCGCCGGCGTACCCGCCGGGCGGGATCACCGTACCCCCCTGACCCGACGCCGACTCGTGCGCGGCCTGGCCGCTGTCGCGCTCGCCGTACCCCTCGCCCTGGGCGCGGCCGGCTGCGGCGACGACTCCGCCGGCGGCGACGGCGGCCCGGTCAAACTCTCCGTCTTCTGGTGGGGCGGTGAGGCCCGGGCCAAGCTCACCGAGGACGCCCTGGCCCTCTACACCAAGAAGCACCCCGACGTGACGTTCGAAAAGACCTGGCAGGCCAACCAGGGCTACTTCGACAAGCTCGCCACGCTGACCGCCGGCGGCAACCCGCCGGACCTGTTCCAGATCGACGACAACTACCTGGCCGAGTACGCCGGCCGCAGCACCACGCTCGACCTGGGCAGCTACCGCGACTCCGGCAAGCTCGACGTGTCGAAGTTCCCCAAGAGCCTGCTGGAGTACGGCGTGGTCGACGGCAAGCTCGCCGGGGTGGCCGCCGGGGAGAACACCCAGGGCCTGGTCTACAACAAGACGCTGCTGACGAAGAACGGGCTGCCCGAGCCGACCACCGGGATGAGCTGGGAGGAGCACATCGCCTGGGCCGAGCAGGTGGCGAAGAAGACGAAGGTGCCCGGCACCCAGGACCCGAGCGCCGACTACAAGGCGCTCTGGGTGTGGCTGCGCCAGCAGGGCAAGGACCTGTACAACGGCAAGGAACTCGGGTTCACCGCCGAGGACGTGACGAAGTGGTTCGAGCTGTGGAAGGGCGCGCGGGACCGGGGCGCCACCCCGACGCCTGACGTCATTCACGAGGGCAACTCCAGCGACATCACGAAGCAACTGGTGGTCACCGGCAAGTCGGCCACCTCCTGGGTCTGGGTCAACCAGATGCCGGACCTGAAGAAGAACACCAAGGACGAGCTGGGCGTGGTCGCGTACCCGGGTGACCCCAGCGCCCAGTGGGCGCGCGCCTCGATGTACTGGTCGGTGTTCAAGGGCAGCAAGCACAAGGACGTCGCCGTCGACGTGATCAACTTCCTGAACAACGACCCGGAGGCGGTGGCGCTGCTCGGCACCGACCGTGGTCTGCCGTCCAACATGGACCTGCGCGCCAAGGTCAGCGAGACCGCCACCGACCCGGCCATGAAGCAGTCCATCCAGGTCGAGTCCGAGCTGGCGCAGAAGTTCGGCGCCTCGCCCCAGGTGCCGATCAAGGGCCACAGCAAGGTCAAGTCCGAGCTCGTAAAGGCCGCCGAGAACGCCCAGTACGGCCGCGCCACCCCGGCTCAGGCGGCGGAGCAGTTCGTCACCGCCTGCAAAGCCGCGATCGCCTGACCCCACGAAAGGACCGGTCCCGTGGCTCTCACCACGGCGCCCGGCCGGACCCCGCGTACCGGACCGGCCGGCCCCCGCCCCACGCGGCGCGGGGCCGGCCGGGCCCGGCTCGGCGAGGGTCTGGCGGGGTACGTCTTCCTCTCGCCCTGGCTCATCGGACTGATGGGCGTCACGGCGATCCCCATGCTGCTGTCGCTCTGGCTGAGCTTCACCGACTACGACATCCTCACGCCGCTGTCCGAGGTGCGGTGGGTGGGGCTGGCCAACTACGAGCGGATGTTCACCGCCGACCCGTCGTACTGGCACGCGGTCCGGGTCACGCTGACGTTCGCGCTGATCGCGGTGCCGCTGAAGCTGGCCGCCGCGCTCGGCGTGGCGCTGCTGCTCAACCGGGCCTGGCGCGGCGTCGGGCTGTTCCGCAGCCTGTTCTACCTGCCGTCGCTGCTCGGCGGCAGCGTCGCGCTGGCGATCGTCTGGGTAAACATGTTCAACCGGGACGGCGCGTTCAACTCGTTCCTCGCCCTGTTCGGCGTCGAGGGGCTGCCCTGGGTCAGCGACCCGGACTGGGCGCTGGAGACACTGATGGTGCTGGCGATCTGGCAGTTCGGCGCACCCATGGTGATCTTCCTGGCCGGGCTCAAGCAGGTGCCCACCGAGCTGTACGAGGCGGCGGCGGTGGACGGCGCCGGGGCGTGGCGGCGCTTCCGCGCGGTCACCCTGCCCATGCTCTCCCCGGTGATCTTCTTCAACCTGGTGCTGGAGACCATCAACGGCTTCCAGGGCTTCACCGCCGCGTTCGTGCTCAGCAACGGCACCGGCGGCCCTGTCGACTCCACCCTGATGTACACGCTGAAGCTCTACATCTCCGGCTTCACCGACCTGGAGATGGGCTACGCGTCGGCGATGGCGTGGGTGTTCCTGGTGGCGATCGGCGTTATCACCGCCGTCTTCTTCAGCACCGGCCGGTTCTGGGTGCACTACTCGGACGGAGACGACTCATGACGGCGCTCGCTGCCACCCGCCGGCCTCGCAGCGGCCGCAACGTGCTGCGGCTGGTCGTGCTCGTGGCGATCGTCGCGGTGGTGCTCTACCCGCTGTTCTGGATGCTCGGCACGTCGGTCAAGTCGCAGGCCGAGATCGTCAACAACGTCGGCCTGCTGCCGGAGGAGTTCACCCCCGGCAACTACGTCGACGGCTGGACCAACTTCGACATCAGCTTCGGCCGGTTCTTCCTCAACAGCGCAGTGGTCAGCGGGCTCACCGTCGTCGGCAACGCGCTGTCCTGCCTGCTCGCCGCCTACGCCCTGGGCCGGCTGCGGTTCCGGCTGCGCAAGCTGTGGTTCACCGTCATGATCGGGACGCTGCTGCTGCCCGGGCACGTGCTGATCGTGCCGCAGTACATCCTGTTCCGCAGCCTCGGCCTGGTCGGCGGCGACTGGCCGTACCTGCCGCTGCTGGTGCCGCAGTTCCTGGCCACCGAGGCGTTCTTCGTCTTCCTCATGGTGCAGTTCATGCGCGGCATCCCGCGCGAACTGGACGAGGCGGCCACCATCGACGGCGCGTCCCCGTACGGCGTGTTCCGGCACGTCATCCTGCCGCTGAGCCGCCCGGCGCTGGTCACCACCGCGATCTTCTCGTTCATCTGGACCTGGAACGACTTCTTCCGCCAACTGGTGTTCCTGTCCAGCCTGGACGACTACACGGTGCCGGTGGCGCTGACGCTGTTCATCGACTCGACCAGCCAGAGCGCCGTCGGCCCGATGTTCGCCATGTCGGTGCTGTCCCTGCTGCCGGTGTTCCTGTTCTTCCTGGCCTTCCAGCGGATGCTCGTCGAGGGCATCAACACCAGCGGGTTGAAGGGATGACCGCCGTGCCTGCCCCCACCGACGCCGCACCCGTCCACCCCGCGCCGGCCCGGGCCGACTGGCGGGACACGCTGCGCGAGGCGACCGACCTGGCGCTGCTCGGCTTCGCCGTCGCGCTCGCCGCGCTGCCGGTGCTCACGCTCGCCCCGGCGGTCGCCACCGCCGGTGCCGCGCTGCACGACAGGTCGGTCACCGGTGCCTGGCCCGACGCGCGGACCAGCCTGGCCCGCTTCGGCCGCGCGCTGCCCGCCGGGCTCGCGGTCAGCGCCGTCGCCCTGGCCGCCGCCGCGCTGCTCGCCGCCGACCTGCTCGCGCTCACCACCGGCCGGGTACCAGGCGGCGGGCCCGCGCTCGCGCTCACCGCCGTCGTGGTGGCGGTCCTGCTCGGGTACGCGGGCCTGGTCGCCGTGGCGGTCGGACGCACCGGTGGCCGGGGCTGGCGGGCCGCAGCCCGCCGGGTGGCGCGTTCCTGCCCGGAGCGTCCCGGTGTGTGGGCCGCCGCCTCCGGCGTCTGCGCGCTCGCCGTGGTGCTGGGTGTGCTGGTCACGCCGGTCGCGGTGCCGATCCTCGGCGGGTACACGCTCGCGGCGCTGCACGCGCTGGACGCCCGCCGCCCGGTCCCCGCCCCGGAGCCGTCGTGACCGCCGAACCTCGGCTGGTCGTGGACGGCGTCGAGGTGGCCCGGTATCTGGTCCGGCCGGACCTGGATCCCCGCCACGGCCCTCGGCCGTACCTGCATCCGGTGCGGACCCGGGCCGGCACCCCGGTCACCGACGCGCTCCCGGCCGACCACGTCTGGCACCTCGGGGCGTCACTTGCGGTGCAGGACGTCGACGGCGTCAACCTGTGGGGCGGCCGGACGTACGTGCGCGGCACCGGCTACACCTGGCGCGACGACCACGGCGTCATCGCGCACACCGGCTGGCGGGAGCGGACCGCCGACCGGCTCGACCACGACCTGGAGTGGCGGGACCGGCGCGGCCGGGTGCTGCTGCGCGAGCACCGGCGGATCACCGCCACCCCGGCCGGGCCGGACGCCTGGTGGCTGGACCTGTCCGCCACGCTCACCTCCGCCACCGGCGCCGACGTGCGCCTGGGCAGCCCGGCCACGAACGGCCGTCCGGGCGGCGCCGGTTACGGCGGCTTCTTCTGGCGTGCCGTGGCCGACGGTGAACCGCGCGTCCGCACCGCCGACGCCATCGGTGAGGGCGACGTGAACGGCTCGGCCGCGCCCTGGCTGGCGCTGTCGGCCACCGCGCCCGGCGGCGGCGCGTACACGCTGGTGTTCACCGGTCTGGGGCCTGGTGACAGGTGGTTCGTACGTACCGCCATGTACCCGGGCGTCTGCGTCGCGTACGCGTTCGACAGCCCGGCGGTGGTCGCGGCCGGGCGGCAGCGGCACAACCGGCACCGCGTGCTGGTCGCCGACGGCCGCCTCGATCCGGCCGACGTGTCGGCCCGAGTCGAGGCGGTTCTCCGGTGAGCGGGCCGATTGGTGCCGCTGTCGCGGACGGAGGCGGCGCCGGGAGCGGGCCGGAGGTGGTCTGCGTGGGCGAGACGATGGTGGTGCTCGCCCCTGACGACGGCGCGTCGCTGGAGCACGCCGCGCGGCTGACCGTCGGCGTCGGCGGTGCGGAATCAAACGTGGCGGCCGGGCTGGCCCGGCTCGGGCACCGCGCGGCGTGGGTCAGCCGGGTCGGCGACGACCCGTTCGGGCGGCGGGTGGTGGCCGAGGTCGCCGCCGCGGGCGTGGACGTCAGCCTGGTCACCGTGGATCCGGTCGCGCCGACCGGGCTCTACCTGAAGGATCCGGGGCCGGACGGCACCCGCGTGCACTACCACCGCGCCGGGTCGGCCGCGAGCCGCCTCGGCGCCGCCGACCTCGCGCGTCCCGGGCCGGCCGGGGCACGCCTGCTGCACCTGTCCGGGATCACCGCCGCGCTCTCCGGCACCTGCCGTGACCTGCTCGTGTCGGCGCTGGACGGGCGGGCGCTGCCGGGTGCCCGGGTCAGCTTCGACGTGAACCACCGGCCGGCGCTCTGGCCCGCCGACCGGGCCGCCCCGGTGCTGCGTGACCTGGCCGACCGTGCCGACGTGGTGCTGGTCGGGCTGGACGAGGCGGCGGTGCTCTGGTCGGCGGACGATCCGGCCGCGGTCCGTGCGCTGCTGCCGGGCCCGGAACTGGTGGTGGTGAAGGACGGGCCGGTCGGCGCGACGGCGCTGCCGCGTACCGGGAAGGCGGTGTTCGTGTCGGCGCTGCCGGTGGACGTGGTCGAGCCGGTCGGCGCCGGGGACGCGTTCGCCGCCGGGTTCCTCTCCGGACTGCTGCGTGACCTCGACCTGCGAGCCTGCCTGCGGCTGGGGCACCTGACCGCCGCGCCGGTGCTGGCCGTGCCGGGCGACACCGCGCCGCCACCGGATCCGGAGACGATCGCGCGGGCGCTGGCGCTGCCGGACGAGGCGTGGCCTGAGGATGCGCGAGCGCGGGTCAGGGGAGGGAGCGACGGATGAGCGGACACGACTTCGAGGCCCTGTTCGGCGAGGCGCGGGTGATGGTGATCCTGCGCGACCTGCCGCCCGGTGAGACGGTCCGGCTGGCGGAACTGGCCTGGGATCTCGGCATCGCCGTGGTGGAGGTGCCCATCCGTACCCCGGAAGCGGTGCTGGCGCTGCGCGCCGCCGTGACGGCCGGACGGCGGCGGGACCGGATCGTGGGCGCGGGCACCGTGCGTACCCCGGCGCAGGTCCACGACGCGGTGGCCGCCGGGGCGGCGTTCACAGTGGCGCCGGGCCTGGACCTGGCGGTGGCCGACGCGGCGGCCGGTCTCGGCGTGCCGCACCTGCCCGGCGTCGCCACCCCGACCGAGGCGCAGCGGGCACTCGACCACGGCCTGGTGTGGCTCAAGGCGTTCCCGGCGGTCAGCCTCGGCCCGGCCTGGTTCCGGGCGGTCGCCGGGCCGCTGCCGGAGGCCCGCTTCGTCGCCACCGGCGGCGTCGACGCCGGCAACGCGGGTGACTTCCTCGCCGCCGGGGCGCGCGTGGTGGCGGTCGGATCGGCGCTGACCGACCCGGAGCAGCTGCCGCGCCTGGCCACGCTCGCCGCCGGCGGCGCCATCAAGTGACGGTACGGCCGGACGTGGTGGCGGTGGTCCGGACCGCCTTCACGATCGCCGGGATCGACCCGATCAGCAGCACCAGCGCCCAGATCAGCGCCACCACGGCGAACACCACGGCGCCCAGGTCGTCGAGGATGCTGACCAGGATCACCGGCAGCAGGCCGTGCAGGAACTGCAACACCACAGTGCACAGCAGCGTGGTCAGCGCCAGCGCGACGAGGCCCTTGTTGCGCAGGAACCGGGGCTGGGCGGCGAGCAGCAGCGCGACCCAGACCAGTTTGAGCAGCAGCGCCAGCCCGAGCAGCACCGCCGCGTCGCCGACCGGGAAGAACCCCCACACCGCGAGGTACGCCAGGGTGCCGAACGGCGGGGCCAGGAACAGCGAGACCATCACCGTCAGCTCGACGAACGCGACGATCAGCAGGACCAGCGACACCAGCAGCAGCACGATCGAGAAGACGAGCGTGGCCACGCCCTGCACCCGGCCCTGCATCCGGTCCGGCAGCACCAGGCTCAGGCAGAACAGCCCGGTCGTCCAGAGCGCCACCACGTCGATCAGCGCCAGGTAGCCGATGCCCCGCCCGGACGGTTCGGACACCGCGCCGACGTCGCCCAGCTCGACGCCGAGCCGGCCGGCGCTGTCCCGCAGCGCGCCGCTCGCGTCGCCACCGCCGGTCAGCGCCGCCGCGCCCAGCTCCACGCCGACCACCAGCGCCACCGCGAGCAGGGCCAGCAGCAGGAACGGCTTGCGCAACTCACCCATGCCGCGTCTCCGTCCCGGTCAGGACCGGGCCAGCGTGACCGAACATCCGCCACCTCCCGGACAGCGCAGGAGCACCTCGGTCTCCCGGTCCACCGCCACCTTCGCCACCGCCGGGCCGTCCGCGTCCGGGGCGACCTCGTCGGTGACTGTGACGTCCGCGTCGCCGGGTGCGCGGGCTGTCACCTCGAACGGCGTCGTCCCGCGCAGCACGAGCGTGCGCAGCGCGCCCGGATCGGCCACCCGTAGCCGGCACACCGCCCCGAACGCGAGCGTCACCCCGTCGGCGGTGGTGGCCGGTTCGGCGGCCGGCGGCAGGCAGGTCACCGCCACCGTCGCCGGGTCCACCGTCCCGGAGCCGCGTCCCAGCCGGGCCAGCGCGCCCGGCCCGGCCGCCGGGTCGCCCCTGTCGTCGCGGCGCCCGGCCACCGCCACCACGTACAGCGCCACCAGCAGCACGGCCACCGCCACCAGCAGCACCTTCTGCTTGGTCGTCATGGCCGGACGACGGGCGTGAAGCGGATCTCGTCCACCCCCGCGAAGTACCTGTCGGTGCCCTGCGTCTTGCTCACCGCCACGAGCGTCAGCTTGTGCGGCCCGCGGGTCAGCTCCACCGTGCCCACGTCCACCTCGTCGGTGCGGACCACCGTCGGGCTGAACCCGAAGAACGTGTCCCCGACCTGCCGGCCGTCGACCAGCCAGATCGTGTTCGCGTAGTCGAACGAGGTGGTGCGCACTGTGGAGAACCGCCAGGTGCCGTCGGCCGGCACGTTCACCTGCACCGTCACCCGGTCGCCCACGCCCCGGCCCAGGAAGAACAGTTGTGCGTCGCCCGACCACACCACGTCGCAGCAGTTCTCCTGCGCCACCACCTCCGCCTTCGCGCCGGTGGTGGACTGCACCGCGGCACCGGAGACGAGCGTCTCCGCCTCCACCGTCACCGCGTCCGCGCGCGGCGGGGCCGGGGTGTCCGGGCCGCGGGTCACCAGCCAGGCCACCACCCCGGCCACGACCAGCACCAGCGCCGCGGCGGCCGCGATCCACGGCCACGGCGCGCGCTTCGGGGGTACGACGGCGCGCACGTCGTACGTGACCCGGCCACTCGAGCGGGAACTCTCCTCCGGTGCGGTGTTCGCCGAGTACGCGAACCCGGTCATGTCGTAGCGCCGGGGCGGCGTGCCGGGCGGTACGGCGAGCCGCACCAGGAACGACACCGACCCCTGCCCCGGCACCACCCGCTGCGGCTCGGCCACCGTGAACCAGGCCCGCTGGCTGCCCTCGCCGGGCGCCACGTCGAAGACGACGGTGTCCGGCGCGGTGCCCGGGTTCGACACGGTGAACGTCAGCTCACCGGCGTTGCGGGCATCAAGCGTGAACTGTTCGGCGGCGGCGACGACTGTCCATTCGGTGGTCATGACGGCTCCTCGGGCGGATCGTGGGGCAGGGGTGCGGGTACGTGGGCCCGGCCGACCGCGCGCACCGTCGCCACCCCGGCGACGGGCTCGGCGGCGTCCGGCTCGGGCTCCTCGGCGTCGAGCGGGGAGGCGAGCACCTCGACGGTGACCGCGGCCGGTTTCTCCGCCTCGACGATGCGGGTGACCAGCGCGAGCCGGTCGGCGGCGGCCGGTGGCACCCGCACCACCAGGTGGAACGGCCGGTCGGGCGGCTCGTCCAGCACGAACCCGGTCACGCCGGTGGCCAGTTCCAGCGCGGTCCGCATCCCGTACGGGGTGCCGCGCCACCGGGCCAGCAGCGCGCCGTGCGCCACCAGGTCCCGCAGCCGGCCCACCGGCAACGGCAGCGGCGCGTCGGCGCGGGGCGCGGCGACCACGTGGTCCATCGCCACCCAGCGGGTCAGGTACGCGACGAACCCGTCCGGCGTCCGGTACGGCCCGAACAGCGCGTCGACGTCGGCGAGCACCGCCTCGTCCGGGGCGTGCAGCGCCTCCATCACGTCCAGCAGCGCGCCCAGCACGCTGCCCGGGCCGGCGGCCCGCTGGTACGCGGCCGGCAGCAGCCGCTCAATCGCCGCTCGGCGCATCCTGCCGCACCACCTCGATGTCGTGCTCGCCGGAGCAGAGCAGCCAGGTGCCGGGGACGGTGACCACGTCGGCGGTGGCCTGGTTGGCGCTCGCCGTCCAGTCCTCGCCGTCGCCGCTGCGGAACACGCCGCGCTCGCCGCCCGCCAGCACCAGCCGCCCGGCGCCCGACGTGCCGGTGGGCGCGGTGGCGGCGATGGCGTCGACCGGGACGAACCGGGTCCGGTCCCGCAGCGGCAGGCCGCAGTTGACCATCACCGGCGACCACTGCGGCTGCCCGGCGAGCGTGTCGAGCCGGACCACGCCGCCGCTCTGCGTCGCGGCGAGCGCGAGCGGGCCGCTGAACGCCAGATCCCGGCAGGTGCCGCCGATCCAGCCTGACGCCATCGACTGCCACTTCACGTCCGACTCGAACAGCCGGGTTCGGTGGCAGCCCTGGCCGGGCTTCTTCGGGTCCGGCTCGCCCGCGCCGCACCACAGCAGCGTGGCCGGGCCGTCGTACTGCACGGCGAGCACCCGGTTGTCCACGTTGGCGAGGCCGACGTGGGCGAACGTGCCGGGCCGCCCGGCCGCGGTGGACAGGTAGACGCCGAATCCGGCCTGCGCGGCCACCGCGACCCCTGGTGCGCCGCGCTCGGAGACGAAGGCGCGCACCGCGTAGAAGCCCCGGTCGGCGTCGGCCGGGTCGACCAGGATCTGCAGCGGCACCGCGCCGGGTAGCAGCGGCACCTCGTACAGGCCGGTGTCGGTGGCCAGCAGCAGCGCGCCGGTGCCGTCCCGGTCGATCCAGGCCAGGTCGCGTACGCCGGAGTCGAGGTCGGTCAGCAGCGTCCACGTCTCACCCAGGTCGGTGCTCAGCCGGACCCGGGAGCCACCGGCGTCGCGGGCGGTCACCACCGCCACCGAGCCGGCCCGGGGGACGACGCCGGGGCGTACCGGGGCGGGCGCGGGGACCACCCGCACCACGGTCTCGTCGTCGAACCGGCCCGCCGGTTCCCAGCCGGCACCGGCGTTCGTGGAGCGGAACAGCACCTGGCCGCCGCCGGCGTACCAGGTGTCGGCCTGGTACTGGTCCACCGCCACGGTCCGCACCCGCGCGTCGGGTGCCTCGTCGACCACGAACCGCACCGACTCGACGTAGCGCACGCCCGGCTCGGCGTGCTCCAGCATCCGATACACGTTGGAGGCGCGTAGCGGCTCGCCGAACGCCCAGCCGGCCGGGTTCAGCGGCGTCGGCAGCGGGCTGAGCGTCTGGTGCAGCCGGTCGTGGATGCGGCGGCGCACCGCGTCCACGTCCTCCTCGCGGCGTACCACCACCCGCGCCTGGATGGACACCGCCTTGTAGCGGGCCCAGCCCGCGCGCACCGCCGTACCGAGGGCGCGGCGGCGTTCCAGGTCGGCCTCGACCCGGCGGCGGGCCTCCTCCACCTCGTGCTCGCGCAGCACCGCCACCGGCAGTCGTCCGCCGGGGCGGGCCGCCTCCGGCACGTACGGCACGAGCACCACCTCGACCTCGCCGGGCCGGGCGAAGCTGTAGACGGCGGCCCTGGTGAACGCCCGCGCCCGCGCCACCGCCCCGGAGCCGGTGGCGAGGATCTCGAAGTCCCGGGCGGTCACCGCGCGCTGCTGGGCGAAGAACTCGTACGGTCCGCGCGCCAGCACCGACTCCAGGGACTCCAGTTCCCGGCCGCCGGTGGCCGGTTCCGGGTTGTCCACTGTCACCCCGGGCAGCGGGTCGCGCAGGCTGGTCAGCACACCCGCCGCCACGTTGCCGGCGGGTCCGCCGCCGCAGCGGTACCAGAGCCGCACCTGCCGCCCGGCCGGCGGCACCGCCGCCACCGTGGTCGCCCCGGCCGCCCCCTCGACGGCCGGGGCGGCTCCGGTGTCCGGGCGCAGGTCCAGCGCCGGGGCGAACGTGACCACCCCGGAGGCCCGGTCCACCAGGTAGACCTTCGCCTGCGCCCCGACCCCGGCGAAGCTGTCCACCGGCCGCCAGATCTCGTACGTGCGCCCCTCGTGCTCCCGGGCCGCCGCGCCCAGCTCCACCGAACCGGCCGGCACCTCCACGCCGAGCAGCAGGTCCAGCGCCTCGGTGGTACGGGTCAGCGGCGCGCGGGCGGCCCGGAACACCTGACCGGCCTGCCCGGTGCCGGTGCCGAGCAGCTCCGCCTCGACCGGCTCGCAGTGGTGCACGCGTACCGTCGCCGTGGTCTCCCCGGCGGGCAGCACCGCCGGTTCGGTGGTCACGAAGACGACCGGCCGGGGGTCCGCGCCGCGGGCCGCGGCGACGCGGGTGCCGGCCGGCACCCGCACCGGGCCGCGGTCCGGGCCGGTGCGGGTCAGCCGCACGTCCGCCCAGGCCGCCGCCGGCGGGTGCCGGGTGACGCCGAGCAGGTTCAGGAACGCGACGTACGCCTTCTCCGGCAACTGGTTCAGCCGGTAGATCATCACCTCGGTCAGGTAGGCGAACGCCTCCACCAGCGCCATGCCCGGGTCGTGCGCGGACAGGTCGGTCCAGTCCGGGCAGGACCGGGCGATGCGTTCCCGCGCCTCGGTGACCAGGTCGAGGAAGGCGCGGTCGTCCAGGTGCGGCACCGGCAGCGTCATGGCGTGCCCTCCTCGTCTCCGGTCTCCTCGTCGGCGGGCAGCAGGTCCACGGAGAACACCAGGTGGCCGGGGGAAAGGCTGGCCCGCACCCGGTAGTCCAGCCGGATCACCAGGCGCCACGGGTCGTCCGGGTCTCCACCGGCGTCCACGTCGAGCACCTCGACCCGGGGCTCCCAGCGCCGGATCGCCTGCCGCACGTAGTGGATCGCCAGCCCGGCCGTGGTGTCGTCGTTCGGCGCGAAGACGAGCCGGTGCAGCCGCGACCCGTACCCGGGACGCATCAGCCGTTCCCCGGGCGTGGTGGACAGCAGCAGGTACAGCGCCTGGCGTACCGTCTCGTCGCCGTCGGTCATGGCGAGCCCGCCGGCGGCGGTGAGCGCGAGACCACCGGCGCGGCCGGCGTCGAAGCCGGCGCCGACGAAGCGGAAGGCCCTCATGCGTCCGCCCCCAGGAAACCCTGCCGCACGTCGCGGACCTGGTGGTGCACGGTGCCCGGCGGGGTGCCGTCGGTCAGGCCGTCCAGGTGCGACAGCACCACCGGCTGCCGGTCCACCCGCACCCACGTGCTGTAACCCACAGTCACGGTCAGCGTGTGCAGGCACGGTTTGATCGTCGGGCCGTAGTTCGGGCAGGCGGTGATGTCGCGCCCCTCCGGGTCGGGTCGCACCAGCACGGGCACGGCCTGGACGGTGACCCAGTCCTGGGACGGGCGGTTGCTCACCCGCCCGTCGTGTCCGCAGGTGATCAGCGAGTCGCGGTGGATCCAGCGCATCAGCCACCTCCGGCGGAACGGGCGAGCGTACGGGCCTGCGCGGCGGCGGTCTCGGCGTCCTCGGCCGCCGGGGCGTGCAGGAAGTCGACGGTGCGGCCGCGCACCACGACGGCCCGGCCGGGCGCGGACAGCACCAGGTCACCGGCGGCGTGCACGGTGGTCAGCTCGGGACGCAGCTCGACGAAGCTGCCCGCGTCGGTGGCCAGCCGCAGCGTGCGCCCGTCGTCGTCGATCACTATCGACTGGCCGGTGCCGGTCCGCATCGACCAGCGGCGCGAGCGCCCGGAGACGATCCCCGCGTCGTACGGCTCGACCGCGCCGAACAGCGAACCGAGCACCACGCCCGAGGCGGGTTCGCCGCCGGGCAGCGCCACGAGCACGGTGTCGTCCGGGTCGGGCAGCGCGACGATTCCCTTGCCCCGGCCCGCGCCCGGGCAGAGCACCGCGAGCCAGCCGGCGTCCAGATCGCCGTACGCCGGGAGCGTCACCCGGGCCCGGCCCAGCCCGTCCGGGTCGTCGATGTCGGTGACGGTGCCGAGCGTGACTGTGGCCGCCGGGGGCGCGGCCGACGGCGGCGGGCCGGGCGGCGCCGTGGAGAACCGGGTCAGGTGCCCGTCCGCGTCCACCGTGTGCACCACCTCGGTGAGCACGTACACCCCGGCGACCGGCTCCGGGACGCCGGCCAGGGCGATCCGCCGGCCCGGCCGCAGCGCCGGGTCGCCCTCCGCGGTGCCCTCGGCGGTGACCAGCGCCGCCACCCGGGCGTCCAGCCCGGCCTGGGCCAGCGCGGCCAGCTCGTCGTCGCTGCGGCCGGGCTGGTCCACAGCGGTACGCACACCGTCCGCGCCCACGTCGCCCGGGTCCGGGCGCAGCGGGATGCGCCGCCCGCTGCGTGCCTCGCCCGCCCGCTGGCCCAACGGCTCCGCGCGTTGCGGATGCCAGCCGAGGACGGCGCACTCCGCGCCGGCCCGGTCCAGGTTCTCGGTGACCCGCAACGCGTGCACCGTCTCGCCGAGCGTCAACGGCAGCGGGTCCCCGTAGCCGTCCAGCGTGAACAGCCGCAACCGGTCCCCGTCCATGCCCAGATGCAGCCCGGCCCGGCCGGCCACCTCGCACAACAGGTCCAGGTCGGTGTGCCGGTGCTGGAGCAGCCGGTCCAGGCGCGGCCCGTCCTCCTCGGCCGTCACGCTCAACCCCAGCCCGGCACACAGCTCACCGGCCAGTTCGGCGGCCGTCACCGACTCGAACACCCGCAGCTCCTGCCGTTTGCGCAGCCGGTGCAGCGGGTCGTACGCCCGGATCCGGGCCAGCGCGGCACCGTCACCGGCGTACTCCCGCTCGACTGCTGTCACCTCGCCGGTGAACAGCGCCTCCGCCTGCCCGTCGAGGCGCACGTCGACTGTGGCGCCGGGGCGTACCGGCGGGTCGAGCGGGACTGCGCCGGGAGCGGCGGTGAGCGTCAGCTCGCACTGCGCGGGCCGGTCCAGGCGGGCGGCGACGCGGATGCCGCGCAGCCGGGCCGGGTCGGCCAGCGGCCGGCCGTCCACAGTCACGAGGGCGGCCCGGCTCACGGCGTGCTCCCGACGGCCGCTCGCCGCGCCGGGCTGGTCGCGTGGCGGGTCACGGCGTGCCTCCCGTGGTGACGGCATCCGGCGGGGACGCGGCGGCGCCGACCGGCGGAACGGCGAGCGCGGTGCCGGCCGGCACGGTCAGCGGGTCGGTGATCCGGTTGTGCTCGGCGAGCAGCCGCCAGCGCAGCGGCGAGCCCAGCGCGTCGTGGGCGAGCAGGTCGAAGCGCACCCCGGACCAGCCCGGCTCGGCCGCGCCGTCGGCGGCGGCGACCACCGCCGAACCGGGCGCGACGGCGGGCGTGCTCGCGGCGGCCAGTTCCTCCTCGAACCCGGCGCGCGCCGCCTCCGCGCCCTCCGCGACGCGGACCAGCTTCAACCGCAGCCAGGACCGCCGGGGCGTCCCGGTGAGGGTGAACGCGTCGAACCGTTCGGCGATCGCCGTGATCACACCGGGGACGTTCCAGGTCTTGCCCCAGACCAGGCGGACCAGCGGCGGGCGCAGCCAGCCGTGCTCGACCGCCGAGTTCTCGGCCAGCATCCACAGCGGCCGCGTCAGCGCGCGGACGTCCTCCGGCCGGGCCGGGGACTCCACGAAGTCGACGTCGAAGAGCAGGTCCAGGACCAGTTCGGTACGTCCGCCGCCGGTGAAGACGAGCGGGTCGTCGGCCAGTCCGGCGCCGATGAGCGGCCCGTCCGGCCCGCCGCGCGGGCGTACCCCGGCCAGCCGGGTCACCTGCACGGTCTCCGGGTTGAGCAGGCAGTCCACGCGGGTACCGGACTCGTCCACGAGGAAGGCGACGCGCTCCATCAGTCACCCGCCTGTTCCCGGTCCAGCCGGGCCGTGTCACCCCACGGCGTGGTCCGTGTCGGAAGCCACGCCGGTTCGGCCGGGAGCACCGGCCAAGGGTCCGCGTGTGCTCCGCCGTCGGTCGCCCGGGCCGCGCCGGCCGGGCTCGTCGTCCGGGCCGGGCCGGCGTCGTCCGGCAGGACCGGCCACGGGTTGCCGGACGGGGGTCGCGTGGGTCGCTGCCACTGTCGCGTCCGGAACTCGTCGCCGGTGGCCGGGTCGTGTCCGTTCGGGTACGGCGAATGCGCGGCCGGGTAGTGGTCGACGGCTCCGCCGCGACCGTCAGCCGGCCCGGTTCGGCCGCGGCCACTCACGGGCCCGTGTCCGTCGTGACCGTTCGCCGGCCCGGCCCGGTCCTCCCTAGTGCGTGCGGCCGGTCCCTGCGACGACGGTGGCGCAGCCGCGAAGACGAGCGGGAGCACATCCCCTCGATCGGGCGAGAGGTCCGCCCCGGCGTCGTCATCCCGGTGCCGTGCCCGGCCTCGGCGGACCTGTGCGAGGTTCCGGAGCGCGTCCGCCCGACCCGGGCTGCGACCGGGCCATCGCTTCGGGGCTGACGGCTGGGCCGGGTCGCCGGACGCGACGCGGCCTCGCGATCCGATCGCGTCACGGCTGCCGTCCGGGCCGGTGCGCCGGTCAGCGCTGGTGGGCGCGCTGGTACCGATGCCGGCGGAACTGTCGGTGTCGTTGAACCTGTCGGTGCCGTTGCGATCGCTGCTGCCGGTGCCTGCCCCTGTTGCTCGTCCGGTGTCGGCGGTCGCTGTGAAGCTGGTGCTGGTGCTGGTGCTGGTGCTGGTGGCCGGGGTGCCGTGGGTGCCTGAACTGCCGAGGGCGTCCCGCGACCCGGATCGATCGGCGACGCACCCCGATCCGGCTGGGCCGGGTGACGTTACGCATTCGCATGCCGGAGCGTCCTCACGTGACCCGGCGCCGCCCGGGCGTACCACGTCGTGCGAGCGGCACCGAGCGTCCACCGCTGGCGGGAACGTCTCCGCCCCCGCCGTGTCCTCCCCACCAACCGAGATCCCCGTCCCACTCTCCAAGACCTGCAGAAGATCTTGGTAGGAAACGGCCCCTATGGGGGCCCTTTCGTACCAAGATCTCGACGGGCCGTTGCGGGATCCGGCAATTCCGTCGATTACACGTGCCATCCAGTTCCGCCACCGCCCCCTCCGGCGCCCTTCGACGGAGCGCGGGGGAGGAGCGGAGGGGGGAAGGTCGCGCAGCAGGCCGGGGGCGTGCGCCGCCACCAGCAGCCGCCAGTGCTCGGGCGGCTGTCCGGGGGAGAATGGCGCGTCCTCGGCCGGGGCCGGTCCGGACAGGCGATCCGCGGCGGCCCGCAGCGCGCGGGCCAGCCGGTCACGCGGTCGCCGGGGCGGCGGCACCGCCGGCCTCCAGCTCCAGGCCCTCGTACGCCAGGGTCAGCGCCTCGATGGCGATCTCCTGCGACAGCGTGTTCAGGTGCGCGCCCCGCCACCGGGTCGGCCACGCGTTGATCATGTTCCAGCGCAGCACCTCGGCGGTGCCGGCCGGGTCGAGCAGCACCACCGACACGTTGCGCCGGTTGACGGTGCCCTTCGCCGCCGCGTTCACCCAGTCCCACAGCTCCCGCGAGCTGGTCAGGCCGAAGTGGAGGGTGACCGGGGCGTACTCGACCTGGCCGGGCACGGCCCGGATGCGTTCGTTGCCCGCCTCCCGGTACGACAGCGCCGGTATCGCCACCTCGAAGCCGCTGACCTCGGTGAAGTGCCCGTTGGTGATGCCGTTGATCAGCAGCTTGAAGTGGTAGGCCCGGTACGGGTCGACGGGTGCGCCCGGCTGCGGCGTCGCAGTGGTGGGCATGTCAGCCTCCGATCGTCTCGGTCTCGGTGCCGCCGGCCCACTGGCTCAGCTTGAACACCACGAACTCCGCGGGCTTGACCACGGCTATGCCGATGTGCGCCACCACCATCCCGGCGTCGCGGACGTCGGCCGGGTTGGTCTCCTCGTCGCACTTCACGAAGAACGCCTCCTCGGGCGTACGGCCGAGCAGCGCGCCGTCGCGCCACACCCGGGTGAGGAACGCCCCGATGTCGCGGCGGATCGAGCGCCACAGCGTGAAGTCGTTCGGCTCGAACACCATCCACCGGGTGCCGCCCGCGATGGCCTGCTCGATGGAGATGGACAGCCGCCGCACGTTCAGGTAGCGCCACTCGCTGGCTTCGGCGGCGAGCGTACGGGCACCCCACAGCCGGATGCCCTCCCCGGCGAAGAACCGGATCACGTTGACGCCCTTGGGGTTGAGCACGTCGTGCTCCGGCCGGGTCACCCGGTACGCGAGGTCGACGGCCCCGCGTACCGGCTCGTTGGCCGGCGCCTTGTGCACGCCGCGCAGCGCGTCGGTGCGGGCCCAGATGCCGGCGACGTGGCCGCTCGGCGGGGGGAGCACGAGGTCGCCGCTGAGCGGGTCGCGGACCCGGATCCACGGGAAGTAGAAGGTGGCGAAGTCCGACTGCCGGGGCCGGTCGCCGCCGGTGCCGGGCGGTTCGCCGTCGCCGTCGCCCGGCGTACCCTCGGCGGGTTTGTCGGACGACGCGGCCGCGCCGGCGGACGCGGGCTTCGGCGGCTTGCCCGGCGTGGCGACGCGGGTGAGCCGCGAGACGTCGGTGACCTCCGGCGGCGGGTCGCAGATCGCGACCATGGTGCGCAGCCGCTCGGCCATGCTGATCAGGGCCTCGTGCGACACGGGGTCGTGGTAGCCGGGCGCGGCCAGGATGGAGATCTCGTCGATCGCCTCCAGCAGTTCCAGGCCGCCGCGCCGCCCGCCGGTGCCGGTGAGCCGGCCGCCCTCGCCGACGTTGACGACCCAGCAGCGGGTGCCGCCGTTGTCCAGGAAGCCGAACACGGCGCGGGCCAGCGGGGTGCTCTCCAGCTGCTCGCCGTCGGCGTACAGCCGCAGGAACTCGGTCCAGCTGTTCACCGCCAGCGCCTCGCCGACGTGGGCGCCGCGGTCGGGCGCGACCCCGACGAACGCGGCGGTACTCATGCCGACCGGCCCGATCGGGCGGGCCCCGCTGGGCACCTCCTCGACGTAGATGCCGGGGGAGAAGTAGGTGGGCATCGGTCCTCCTCGGACGTCAGTCGGGCGCGCGGACGACGATCAGGTGGTCGCCGTCCGGATCGAGTTCGGCGGTGTGGACGCGTCCCGCGCCGACCAGCCGGATCCGCACCGGGGCGTCCGGCGCGGCGGGGTCGTGCGGCACGCCGGCCAGCCGGAACCGGCCGGCGGCGTCGGTCTCGGTGGCCTGGGCGGTGCCCACCAGCTCCACCCGGACGGCGGCGAGCGGCTGGTCCTGCGGGCCGACCACCCGGCCGTCGAGCGTGCGCATGCCGAGCTGCCGCAGTCGCAGCGGCTGGCGTACCGGCGGTGCGACCGGGACCGGCCGCTCCACCCGGGCCGGCGCGTCCAGCAGCAGCGCGGGCCGGGGCGCCACGCCCAGCGCCCGCCACAGCGCCGGGTCGCCGGCGTCCAGGACCAGCTCCGGCCGGCCCGCCGTGGTGGCGGCGGCGAGCACCCGGTCCAGCGCGGGCAGCGCCGCCGGCCCGCCGCCGGAGACCAGCAGGCGGACCACGAACCGGTACGGCTCGCGCGTGGCGCCGCCGGTAGCGGTCTGCCGGGCCGGTCGCAGCTCCAGCGGCCAGACCGTGAGGCCGCCGCCGGGGTCGTCGCGCGGCGGACCGACCGGTACGGGTTCACCCGCGGCCCCGGCCAGCCAGCTCGCGACGTCCGCGACGGCCGCCTCGATCGCGCCGGTCATCGCGGTGGTGTCCCCTGGATGCGGTACGCGATGGCCTCGTTCCACACGTGCGGGTAGACGCCGATCTCGAAGTAGCGGGTGAACCGGTTGATCGGCGCGTTGGTGTGGTCGTGCCAGAGCAGCCACACCGGCGCCACGGTGAACAGGACGTAGTTGAGCGCCACCAGCGGCAGGTAGAACGGGCCGAGGAGCCGGGCCTGGAACACGTGCACGTCCTCGTGCCGCTGGATGCCCGGGCTGGACCCGGCGCAGACGGTGCCGATCGTGGTGGCGTACCGGGGGGAGACGCCCTCGATCACGTTGACCCGGCCGCTGCCGGCCGAGACGACCCGGTCGAGCTGGTGGCCGAAGACCAGGTGCAGCGCCAGGTAGAGCGCCCCGGCGAACGTGTTGAGCAGGCTCCAGGTGTGGTCGATCACGAAGAGGAAGATCCCCTTCGGGTCGGCGCCGTACGTGCCGGCCGAGGCGGACGCCCAGCCGAACGGCGCGCCGACGAGCAGGCCGACGACCGCGCCGACGAGCAGGCCGACGGTGCCGGCGGCGAGCTGTCCGAGCAGGGCGCCGAAGACGATCTGGACGGCGGCGCTGACGATGCCGAAGATCATGGGGTCACCTCTCTCAGACCCAGGAGCGGACGAAGCGGGGCTCGCGGCCCTGGGCGAGCTGGGTCGGCGACGCCTGCGTCGCCTGCCGGTTGCCAGGGGGGAGCTGGTTGACGCCGAGCGCGGCCGAGAAGATCACCAGACCGTTGAAGAACGCGATGATCCACTTCTCCGGGCCGGCGTCGTCGGCGAAGGCGGCGGTCAGGTAGGACAGCAGGAGCGCGACGCCCAGGGCGATCCACTTGCGCGCCTTGTCGCCGCTCGGTCCGATCAGCCCGCCGATGACGTTCGTGGCGAGCAGGGTGGCGGCGCTGGCGCCGGTGAGGCTCCCCAGGGCGGCCCAGGTGAAGAGATCGTTCACGGCGATCCCCCTCTTTTCGATGGTGCGGTGGTGCGGTCGGGGTGGAGTGGTGCGGCGGCGTCCGGGTTCGCTGAACCCCGGGTTCCGCCCGGTGTGCTGGTGGGCCGCCGGCGCGGACGCCGTCGGTGCTCGGTGGGTCTCAGACCGGCGGACCGGCGGGTGGTGCCGGTGCGGCCGAGCCCGTGGTGGCGGCAGGCGCGGGGCCGGCGGGCGCACCCGGGCCGGCGGTGGCCGTCGCGTCCGGGCCGCCGCGGGAGCCCCGGCGGCGCAGCAGGAGCACGACCACCACGGCGACGACAAGCAGGAGCACGACCGCGCCGGCGACGACCGGCAGCCAGGGGAAGGAGCCGTCCCCGGTCACCACTGCCGCCGGGCTGGTGGCGGGCGGCGGGGGCGCCTGGGCGACGGCACGCAACTCGGCCGGCTTGGGCTGGTTGGCGACCACCTTCCAGCTCACCGAGCGTCCGGTGATCGTGCCGTTCGTGTCGAGCACCCGGCCGGGGAACGTCACCGAGATCTCGAACTCCATCAAGGTCATGAACGCCTGTTGCTGGCGCGGATCCTGCTGTCCGAACTTGCCGCCGTATTTCTTCGGGTCCAGCGGGAGCGAGAAGCGAATGAGATCCTCGTCCCGGACAAGATTCACGCTTTCGCTCGTGAATTGCGCCAGCGGCGTTTTCCGGTACGTGATCTGAATGCCGTACGAGGTGGCGTCCTCGTACCGGGTCTCCGCTCCGGGCGGAAGTGAGGGAATGTTCGGCCGCAGTTCGGCGAACGCCACCGCCGGATCCGGGTTCCGCTGCTTGAGCACGGACTTCGGCGCGGTGAGCAGGAGCTGACCGGAGACCGTGTCGTCATCGTTCACGGTCAGCCCGAGGTTGAGCTGCATGCAGCCGCTCAATATCGCCACGAGGGCGAGACACACCGCGAGTCCGAATGCCCGGCTGCGGCGGAGTCTCGTATTCATGCGGCAAGTGTGAGCGCCCGCGGCGGGCGCGACAGTCAGCGATCAGCCGCCTTCGTGTCGCCGATCTTACCGGCCGTCTCTCCCATTCGGCCGACCCCGGGAAACCGTCGCGCTCGATATTCTGGAATGTTGTGTCCGGGTGTTCTCATCCGGTGCCCGCCACGACCCGGAACACCGGGATGCCGGCGGCGACGCGGGCGAACTCGGCGAGCGGAGCGTGCCGGTCCACCGGCACGTGCGCCCGGGCACCAGGGGCCAGCGCCAGGTGCCGCCGCAGGATCGCCGGCCGCTGTGCCACCGGCACCTCGACCAGCCGGACCGGCTCGCGGCGGCGACGCCGCAGCACCACCCGCCCGTCCGCGGCACGCACGTTCGCCACCCAGTTGGCACCCGCGCCCAGCATCGACACCACGTACCGCTCGCCGTCGAGGTCGGCGACCACTATCGGCACCGAGACGGTCCGGCCGGTCCGGCGGCCCGGCACCTCCATCGTCACCCAGTGCCGCGGGGCGAGGCCGGCGCCGTACTGCCAGGCCGACAGCGCGTTCATCATCCGGGCCAGCCGGTTCGGCCGGCCGCCCCGGTACATCCACGTCATGACCCCGCCCATCGGACCCCTCCTTCTCCCGTACCCATTGACGGACGTCCGCCCGGCGACGGCCAGGGCCGACCGGCCCGAACACGTCCACCGCAGCGTGAACCGCCGCGCGCCCGGCCACCGGCCGGTCCCGCCGGGCCGCAGGATGAGGTACGCAGACCGGAAGGGAAGATGACAGCGACCGCGAGCCGGGTCGCGTCGGCGCTCCGGCAGGCGGCCGGGCGGCTCCGGCACGGCTGGCGCCCGGCCGGCGCATCCGCCGTACCGCCGAGGTGGTGCTCGGCGTGGCCGTCGGCGTGCTCGTGGCCGAGCTGGTGGTGCAGGCGCTGGGCCCGCGCACCACCAGCACCGTCCTCGTGGTCGTCCTGCTCACCGTCACGCTGGCGGTGGCGGTCGGCGCCAGCTCGGTCAGCACCGTGCCGACCACGCTCTCCGCGCTCTACCTGGCCGTGGTGTCGCCACCGAACGAGACGCTCGTGCCGGTGCGGTTCGTCGACGCGCTCATCGGCGGTGTGGTCGCGCTCGTCACCAGCCAGGTCCTCAACGTCCGCCGGCCGCTCGTCCCGCTCGCCGGGCAGTGACCGGTGCTCAGGCGCTCTCCCGGGCGACAAGCGTCGACGGGAACGCGGTGCTCGGGGCGGCCGGCGCGCGCGTCAGCACGGCCGTGGCCGCGGCGGCCGCGATCCGGTCCACCGGGTGGGTCGCGGTGGTCAGCGGCGGGCTACTGATCGCCGCGTACGGCAGGTCGTCGAACCCGGCCACCGCCACGTCGTGCGGCACCCGCACGCCGCGCCCGCGCAGCGCCGCGATCACGCCGAAGGCGGTGGCGTCGCTGGCCGCGTAGACCGCGTCGGCGTCCGGCCACCGGCGCAGCGCCTCCAGCGCCGCCCGGCCGCCCCGCGCCGTGGTGAAGTCGCCGGTGACCAGCCGCTCCGGCGCCCCCGACTCCCGCATCAGCTCCCGGTACGTGGTGACCGACCGTTCGGCGCAGCTCAGCCAGCGCGGCCCGGTGACCATGACGATGCGGCGCCGGCCGGTGGCGTACAGGTGACGCAGCACCTCGCCCGCGCCACCGGCGTTGTCGACGTCGAACGAGGGCACCGTCGGCGAGCCCCGACCGATCGAGACGACCCGGCCGCGCAGCCTCGGCGGCACCGCGTCCAGCGCGGCCTGGGTCGTGTTGACCAGGATCACGCCGCATACGCCCCGGTCCGCGCCGAGCCGGGCCAGCCCCGACGGGTCGGCCAGCGGCAGCCACTCCAGCGCCACGCCGACGCCGTGCGGCGCGCACACCCGTGACGCCGCGCTCACCACCCGGTGCACGTACGGGTCGTCCAGCACCGTGCCGTCGCGGCCCACCACGGCCACCACCAGGCGTACCCCGGCCCCGCGCACCAGCGCCCGGGCCGCGAGGTCCGGCACGTAGTCGAGGCGCTCGGCGGCGGCCCGCACCCGGGCACGGGCGTCCGCCGAGGCGAACCCGTAGCCGCCGAGCACCCGGGAGGCGGTGGCCCGGGACACCCCGGCGTCGCGGGCGACGTCTTCGAGCGTGGCGGGACGTGCGGTCGGCGTACCCATGTCCGCATCATGCCTGCTCCGGCGCGGATGGGCGAAGCCTTAACGGCGCTTGTGGTGGAAGCGCTCTCAGGTGTGCGATTGTCGTCGGGATCAGACGGGGGAAGGGACCACCGCACCGTGAGCAGCACCATCGACGCACCGGCCGGGAAGCGGCCACCGGCGCCCCGGGCGGTGCTGACCGCCCGCAACGGCGTCGCCGTCGTCTTCGCCCTCAACGGGCTCGCGGTGGCGAGCTGGTTCTCCCGGGTCCCGGCGGCCCAGGAGGCGCTCGACTTCAGCCCGGGCCGGCTCGGCCTGCTGCTGTTCTGCGTGTCCGCGGGCTCGCTGCTGGCCATGCCCACCGCCGGCCTGGTCACCCAGCGGCTCGGGCCGACGCGCACGGTGGCCGTCTCGGTGGTGCTCGTCGCGCTCGGCCTGACCGGGGCCGGTCTCGCCGCCAGCCTGGCCGGATCGGCCGTCGGGGTCGGGCTCGGGCTCGCCGCGTTCGGCTTCGGCTCCGGCATGTGCGACGTGGCGATGAACGTCGAGGGCGCGGCGGTGGAGAAGCGCCTCGGGTACACCATCCTGCCCCGGTTCCACGCCGCCTGGAGCCTCGGCTCGGTGGCCGGGGCCGGGCTGGGCGCCGGGGCGGCGCATTTCGGCGTACCCGTCGGGGTGCATCTGCCGGTCCTGTCCGTGCTGGTCCTGGCCGGCACGCTGCTCGGAGCCCGGGCGTTCCTCGCCGCACCGGCCGAGGCGGCCGGCGACGGGGAGGCGGCGGCCCGGCGGCGGGCGCTGCTGGCCGCCTGGCGCGAGCCCCGCACCCTGCTGATCGGGCTGCTCGTGCTGGTCATGGCATTCACCGAGGGCAGCGCCAACGACTGGCTCGCGGTGGCGTTCGTGGAGGGGTACGAGGTCGACGAGGCCGTCGGCGCCGCCGTGTTCGGCGTGTTCGTGGTGGGCATGACGCTCGGCCGCACCGTCGGCACGATCGCCATCGACAGGTGGGGGCGGGTGCCGGTGCTGTACGGGACCATCGCGATGGCGTCCGCCGGCGCCGCGCTCGCCGTGCTGGCCGGCTCCGGCCCGCTCGCCGTGGCCGGCGTGGCGCTGTGGGGCATCGGCGCGTCGCTCGGCTTCCCGGTCGGGATGAGCGCCGCCGCCGACGACGAGGACAAGGCCCCGGCCCGGGTGAGCGTGGTGGCCGTGATCGGCTACACCGCCTTCCTCGCCGGCCCGCCGCTGCTCGGCTTCCTCGGTGACCACTTCGGGGTGCTGTCCGCGCTCGGCGTGGTGCCGCTGCTCCTGCTGCCCACGCTCGCGCTGGTGCCGGTGCTGCGGGAGCGCCGCGCCGCGCCGGACGCGCATGCCGGAACCCCGGCGGCGAAGATCGGCTGAGCCGCTCCAGCCGACTCCCACCGCGCTCCCAGCCGCCTGCCAGGCGGGCGTGCTGCACTGGAGCGAACGCCGAGGAGAGGAGGCGGGCATGGGCTGGTTCAGCCGCCGGGCCGCCGACCCGACGACGCCCACGAAGCTCGACCGCGAGGCGACCAAGGAGGACCTGGCGCAGCTGGAGGCGTTCGTCACCAGCCGGCGCGGGGTCGAGTTCTACCTGGAACCGGAGACCACCGCCACCGACACCACAGTCGTCGCCATCGCGCACGACGGCGAGTGGATCCGCCGCCGTACCGGCTCGCCCCGCGTCGCCGGCCGGATCGCCCAGAAGCACGCGGTGCCGCTGTACGAGGCGGCCCGCACCGGCTACCCGGAGCGGATGCGGGCATGGAACCGGGCTCACCCGGAACGCCGGGCCCGCTGACCGGCGCGGTCAGCCGGTCAGCGCGGTGACGCAGGCGTAGCCCAGGAACGCCGCGCCCAGGCCCGCGACGACACTGAGCGCCACATTCGCGTACGCGAGGCGGCGCTTCCCGGTGCGGGCCAGGCGCAGCGTCTCGTAGCTGAGCGTGGACCACGTGGTCAGCGCGCCGCAGAAGCCCGTGCCGACCAGCGCCGCCACACCCGGGTCGACGGGCGCCGCTAGCAGGCCGCCGAGCAGCAACGACCCGGCCACGTTGACGGTGAGCGTGCCCCACGGGAACGGCGAGCCGTGCCGGGCCTGCACCGCCCGGTCGGTCAGGTAGCGCAGCGGCGCGCCGATCGCGGCGCCGAGCGCGATCAGCAGAACGCTCACCGTCGCCTCCCGTCCCAGGCGGTCACCGTCGGCTCCCGTCCCGGGCGGGCAGCAGCCGGGTGGTCACCGTGTCCCCGGCGGCGACCGCCGCCAGCGCGCCGAGCACCGTCGCGGCCAGGTAGAGGCCCGCCGTACCGGCCGCGCCGTCGGTCAGCAGCCGCTGCGCGTCGACCGCGTACGCGGAGAACGTGGTGAACCCGCCGAGCACGCCGACCCCGAGGAACGGGCGGGTCAGCGGGTGGGCCGGGCGGGCGGCGAGCATCGCCATCAGCACGCCGATGAGCAGGCACCCGGCGACGTTGATGGCGAACGTGGCCCACGGGAACTCGCCGGGCCGGTGCGGCACCGCGGCCTGCGCGCCGGCCCGGGCCAGCGCACCGATCACGCCACCGGCGGCGATCACGCCGAGCACGGCCGCCGGGTGCGCGGACAGTTCCGACCGGTCGGCCGGTACGCGCAGGTCGACATCCGGATCGACCCGGGGATCCGACACGACACCTCCCACCAGCACCCGAGAGCATAACCCCGCCCGCCGCCCCGCCTCCCGCTCTCGGCGATCTTGCACTTTCGGCCCCGGCACAGCGGGCGAAGCGGACACCCGAGGGGCGGCAAGTGCAAGATCGCGGGGGAGGGGGGTGGGGGAGGGGGAGGGGGTGGCGGGCGTACGGTGGGCGCAGCGCCCGGCGCGCGGCGTCCGGGGCCCGTCGTGCCAGGAGGTCACCGTGGAGGAGCGCACGCCCCGTCCGGACGAGCTGGATCCCGTCGAGCGGATCGGCGTCGACGAGCTGCGCGCGCGGCAACTGGACCGGCTGCGGCACTCGCTGCGGCACGCGTACGACAACGTGCCCCACTACCGGCGCGTGTTCGACGCCCTCGGCGCGCACCCCGACGACCTGCGTGAACTGGCCGACCTGGCCCGCTTCCCGTTCACCACGAAGGCGGAGCTGCGAGAGAACTACCCGTTCGGCATGTTCGCGGTGCCCCGCGAGCGGGTCGCCCGGCTGCACGCCTCCTCCGGCACCACCGGCCGTCCCACAGTGGTCGGCTACACCCGCGCCGACCTGGACACCTGGGCGAAGCTCATGGCCCGCTCGATCCGCGCCGCCGGAGGCCGCCGCGGCGACCGGGTGCACGTCGCGTACGGCTACGGGCTGTTTACCGGCGGGCTCGGCGCGCACTACGGCGCCGAGGAGCTGGGCTGCACGGTCGTCCCGGTGTCCGGCGGCATGACCGAGCGCCAGGTCATGCTGATCCGCGACCTCGAACCGGAGGTCATCATGGTGACCCCGAGCTACATGCTCGCCATCGTGGACGAGATGGAACGCCAGGGCGTCGACCCGCGCGCCACCTCCCTGCGGGTGGGCGTCTTCGGCGCCGAGCCGTGGACCGAGGACATGCGCCGCGAGCTGGAGCAGCGCCTGGACATGCACGCGCTGGACATCTACGGCCTGTCCGAGGTGATGGGCCCGGGTGTGGCGGTCGAGTGCGTGGAGACCAAGGACGGCCTGCACCTGTGGGAGGACCACTTCTACCCGGAGATCATCGACCCGATGACCGGGGAGGTGCTGCCCGACGGGGAGCGGGGCGAGCTGGTGCTGACCTCGCTGACCAAGGAGGCCATGCCCGTGGTCCGCTACCGCACCCGGGACCTGACCCGGCTGCTGCCCGGCACCGCCCGCCCGATGCGGCGGATCGAGAAGATCACCGGACGGACCGACGACATGATGATCGTCCGGGGGGTGAACGTCTTCCCGACGCAGATCGAGGAACTGATCCTGCGTACCCCGGCCCTGTCGCCGCACTTCCAGTGCGTGCTCGACCGGCGGGGCCGGCTCGACACGCTCACCGTGCACGTGGAGCGGCGCGCGGGCGCCGCCGCCGACGAGGCCGACCGGGCCGGCGCCGCTCTCGTCGAACAGGTGAAGAACACGATCGGGGTGTCGGTGGCGGTACGGGTCATCGAGCCGGACGGGGTGGAACGCTCGATGGGCAAGATGCGCCGCATCGTCGACCAGCGGCGGGAGTCCTGAGATGAGCGGTGACGGCGGCCGTACCGCGGCGCACGACATGTTCGACGCCGACGTGGCGTCCAAGGGGCTGGGCATCGAGCTCGTCTCGGCCGGCGACGGCGCGGCGGTGGCCCGGATGCGGGTCACCCCGTCGATGCTCAACGGGCACGCGATCGGGCACGGCGGCTTCGTGTTCCTGCTCGCCGACACCGCGTTCGCGCTGGCGTGCAACAGCCACGGCCCGGCCACTGTGGCGGCCGGCGGCGAGATCAGCTTCCTGCGCCCGGTACGCGAGGGCGACCTGCTGGAGGCGTACGCCACCGAGCGGGTCCGGCAGGGCCGCAGCGGCATCTACGACGTGACGGTACGGCGCGGCGACGAGGTGGTGGCCGAGTTCCGGGGCCGCAGCCGCACCATCGCCCGCGACTGATCCGTCCGGCCCGCCCGACCGGCCTGCCCGCCGAGTGACGTCCGGGCCGGAGTGGCCCCGTGCCCGCTCCGACCCGGACGTCATGCCGCCAGCCCGAGCGCGTGCCCGCCGGGCTCGGTTCTTCGCCGGTTCCGGCCCACCCGCCAGGGCGGACCGATCCGCCGTTCCCGCCCCGCCGTGACCACTGGTGACGGGTCGGGCCAGGCTGCGACTACGGACGACGGGCTGCTCCGCTGCCCGGGCCACGCCGTGACACCCGGGACGATCCGTGTCGCGGCGGCCGCCGGTCCGGCCCGCACCGGCTGGCCCGCCCGTCCGGGCTCCGCCGGGAGCGCGCCGGCCCGGCCCGGCTGCCCGGGCACCGTGTCGCAGGCATCGGTCCGGTCCGGCGGGACGGGCGCCGGTCGGGCCCCTCCACCCGACCGGCGCGACCGCCCCGCCCCGAGCGGGCAGACCTCCCGCTCGCCGGCGCCCCGGGACGGGACGCCGGTCGCCGCTCCCGGCACACGGCCGGCAGCGGTGTCCTTCGCGGCACGCAGGCGGC
Organism: Micromonospora sp. Mcm103; assembly: GCF_024519755.1. Classification (NCBI taxonomy): domain Bacteria; kingdom Bacillati; phylum Actinomycetota; class Actinomycetes; order Micromonosporales; family Micromonosporaceae; genus Micromonospora; species Micromonospora sp. Mcm103. The sequence goes on along the minus strand of NZ_JALJRJ010000001.1, from coordinate 257,166 downwards.
GGGCGAAGTCCGCCCGTACCGCACGGGAAAGCCGCAGCGCGGCCACCCGCGCCACCAGCGCGTCGACCGCCCAGCGGCCCGCCGCGACCGGGTGGAGAAGCCGCGCCGCGGCCAGCGCCCGCAGCACCGGCTCGGCCCGGCCGGCGGGCCAGCCGAGCATCGCCTCCACCGCGGCGGCCCCGGCCGGACCGCCGGAAGCGGCAGCGGCCAGCAGCACGGCCCGGTGCGTACCGTCGAGCCGGTCCAGCCGGGCGTCCACCAGGCGGCGCGCGGCGGCGGGTACGCCGGACGGTTCCGCGCCCGCGTACGCCGCCGCGACCGCCGGGTTGCCGCCGACCAGCGTCACCAGCCGCGCGGCGAGCGCGGCCGGCCGCCCGGCCCGGTCGAGCAGGTGCCGCAGCAGCCGCCCGGTGTCCAGCGGGCCCAGCGGCTCCAGCGGGATCCGCCGCGCCGGCGCGGGCAGCGGGTCGGCCGAGCCGGATCCGCAGGTGGTGACCACCGCCAGCGGCAGTCCCCGCTCACCGGCCGCCACGTGGAGCTGGTGCAGGAACCGGCGCAGCGCCGGGGCGGCCCGGTCCAGGTCGTCCACCGCGACCACCACCGGCGCCTCGGCGGCCAAGCCGAGCAGCGCCTCGCGGCAGGCGACCACGGCGCGCTGCGCCACCGTGTCGTCGTCCGGCGCGGCCAGGAACGCCGCCAGCACGCCGCCCGGGCCGTCCACTCCCGTCGCGTCCGGCCGGGGCCGCACCAGGTCGGCCAGGGGCGCCAGCTCCCCGCACGGGTACGGCGGGCAGGCAGTCACCCGCCGGCGCACCGGCACGCCGTCCACGCTCGACACGGCGCGGGTCACCTCGTGCAGCAGCCGGCTGCGGCCACTGCCCGGCGGGCCGACCAGTGAGATCCAGCGGGGACGCCGCTCACGCAGCGCCCGGGTCACCTCGTCGGCCGCGCTCGCCAGCTCCCGGCGGCGGCCCACGAGCGGGACGCGGTGCCGGGCCGGCCGGCTCCCGGCCGGCCCGGTCACCCGCCACACGTCAAGCGGAAGCGTCTTGCCGGCGAGCGTCAGGGTGGCGAGTGGACGCTGCTCGACCAGCCCCGCCACCGCGTCCCGGGTGGCCGGGCAGACCACGACCCCGCCGGGCGGCGCGTGCTCCTGGAGGCGGGCCGCCGTGGTGATCACCGCGCCGCTGGCCGCGCCGTGGCCGCCGTCGCGGACCCCGGCCAGGTCCAGCAGCACCTCACCGGTCGCCACGCCGACCCGCACGCTCAGCCGGACGCCGGCCGGGCGCCGCCGCGCCAGCGCGGCCTGGATGTCCAGCCCGGCCCGCACCGCCCGGTACGCGTCGAGACCGTCCGAACCGGACGCGTCGAACAGTGCCATCACCGCGTCGCCGACGTACTTCTCCACCACGCCCCGCCAGCGGCGCAGCACGGAGGCGACGGTGCCGAAGTAGGCGCGCTGCAAGGCCCGCACGTCCTCCGGGTCGAGCTGCTCGACCAGCCGGGTCGAGCCCACGATGTCGACGAAGAGGACGGTCACGATCCGTCGTTCCTCGGGCACCGGCCGGCACGCCGCGATGACGGCTTCCCGACTCCCCACGGGCGTGGTGATCAACATCGCACCCACCCTTTCCCCGATAGCGGTGCCCGACGACCTCCGCAGACTTTCACCACCGGGTTCTCGGGGGATCTGTAGGACGACGTATGTCGGGCACCCGCAACCATTAGTCGTGTAGTCGACGCGAGAGGTACGAGTCCGGCCCGGAGGCCGTAGAACGGTGCGGGGACCTGTGACTAGGCTGCGTTCCATGGCCAGCGACGTGGACACGGCACCGCTCGTCGGCCGTACCGGGACCATGGCGACGCTGCGGTCGGCGCTCTACGACGACCTGCGGCCCGGGCAGACCGGCGCGGTGTTCCTCACCGGAGAGAGCGGAGTGGGCAAGACCCGCCTGCTGACCGAGGTCGGCGAGCAGCTGCGGCAGACCGGCGCGCTGGTGCTCACCGGCACCTGCCTCGACATCGGAGACGCCTCGCCGCTGCACCCGGTACGGCAGGCGCTGCGCCGGCTCGAGGCCGAGCAGTCCGAGGCGCGCACCACCTCGGCGATCCGCGGGGTGTTGCAGGTCTTCGACGAGGAGACCCCCGGCCCGGACGGCGCCGGTGCGCTGCTGGAACGCGTCGCGCAGGGCCTGCACGTGGTGGCCGGCGGACGGCCGCTGGTGCTCGTCCTCGACGATCTACAGTGGGTCGACCGCAGCACCCGCCAGCTCCTGCTCTACCTGCTGGCCGGCCTCGGCGACCTCCAGCTCTCCGTCCTGGCCGCGATCCGGGCCGAGTCGCTGCGCGGCGCGCATCCACTGCGCCGGGTGCTCACCGAGCTGCGCCGGCTGCGCTCGGTACGGGTGATCGACCTGCTGCCGCTGGACCGGTCCGCCACCGACGAGCTGGCCGCCGCCGTGGTCGGCGCGCCGCTTCCGCCGGACGCCGCCGACCAGCTCTGGCAGCGCAGCGGCGGCAACCCGTTCGTGGTGGAGGAACTGGCCCGCGACCGGCGCGACGGCCGCGACGGTCTCTCCGACACGCTGCGCGAGGTGTTCCTCGACCGGGTCGACGCGCTGCCGCAGCCGGCGCACGCGGTCGTGCACGCGGTGGCGGTCGGCGTCGAGCCGGTCGAGCACTGGCTGCTGGCCCAGGTGGTGCGGCTGCCCGAGGACGAGCTGCTCGACGCGGTCCGGGAGGCGGTCGCGCACCGGCTGCTGGTCGGCGCCGACGACGGCTACCGGCTGCGGCACCGGCTGGTCGCCGAGGTCCTGGCCCACGAACTGCTGCCCGCCGAGCGGGCCGCGCTGCACCGTCGCTACGCCGAGGCGCTCACCGCCGTACCGGCCGAGCTGCACCAGGCCCGGCTGGCCCACCACTGGCGGCACGCCGGGGAGCCGGGCCGGGCGCTGCCCGCCGCGATGGCCGCGGCCCGCGAGGCGGAACGGCTGCACGGGTACGCCGAGGCGCACCGCCACTGGTCGGCAGCGCTGACCCTGGCCACCGAGCCGGCCGCCGTCCTGCCCGACGGGGCACGGCCCGAGCCGGTCGAGGTGGACCGGGCCGAGCTGCTCAGCCACGCCGCCGAGGCCGCGCACCACAGCGGGGAGCACGCCCGCGCCCTGACGCTGCTGGAGGAGCTGGCCGACGACCCGTCCGGCCCGCCGGTCTGCGCGCTGCGCATCCGCCGGGCCCGCTACCTGGCCGCGGCCGGCCGGTCCGCCCCCGCCGAGCAGGAGTACCGGCAGGTGCTGGGCTCGCCCGACTGCACGCCGCGGGAGCGGTGCACGGCCGCCGCCCGGCTGGCCGAGCTGCTGCTGCACCTGGGCCGCTACGCCGAGGCCGGTGACCAGGCACGGGAGGCCCTCGCGCTCGCCGCCGACGTGCCCGGCACCACCTCCGAGGTGGTGATGGCCAGCGCCGCGCTCGGGTTCAGCGAGGCGTTCCTGGAGGATCCGGCCGCCGGGCTGGCGGTGATGCGCCGGGCGCTGGACACCGCCGAACGGTCCGGCCGGCCGGAGGACGTGGCCTGCGCGTACCTGCACCTGGCCGAGCTGCTCACCGGGCCGCTGAACATCCTCGAGGAGGGGGTGGTGGTGGCACGCCGGGGCGCCGACCGGGTCGCCGAGCTGGGGCTAGGCCGCACCTGGGAGACCCGGCTGCTGGCGGTGGCGACGAACGGGCTGTTCCGGGTGGGGCAGTGGGCCGAGGCGGAGAAGGTGGTCGCCGTCGCGCTGCGGCACCGCCCCTCCGGGGCCGACGCGGTCGAGCTGCTGCTGGCCCGGTGCCGGCTCTCCGTCGGGTACGGCGACGTCGAGGCGTCCGACCGTGACCTGGAGGCGGTGGCGACGGTGCTGGCCGGCGGCGGCGCCCGGCACGTGCTGCCGATGCTCATCCTGCGCGCCGGGCTGGCCATGTGGCAGGGCCGGCACGACCTGGCCCGGCAGGCGGTGCAGCGGGGCCTGACCGAGAGCCGCTCCGACGACGTGATCGTGCTGGCCACGCTGGCCTGGCACGGGCTGCGCGCGGAGGCCGAGGCGGCGGCCGGCCGCACGATCGAGGTGGACCCGAACGCGGTACGCCGGCTGCGCGAGGTGGTCGACCGGGTGACCGGCAAGAGCGCCAAGGCGGGCGCGCCGGTGCGGTACGTCGCCGACGGGTTCCTCGCGCTCTGCGACGCCGAGCTGAGCCGGCTCGACGACGGCCGCGGCGACCCGGCGCTGTGGGAGCGTTCCGCCGCCGAGTGGGACCGGCGCAACCACCCCTATCCGGCGGCGTACTCGCGGTTGCGGCAGGCCGAGGCGCTGCTGGCCCGCCGCAGCCGGGTGGCCACCGCCGGCAAGCTGCTGCACCGGGCGTACGCGATGGCCCAGTCGCTCGGCGCGGTGCCGCTGACCGCGGAGATCCGTACCATCGCCTCGCGGGCCCGGGTGCCCCTGGACGCCGCGCCGGATCCGGCACCGGTGCCCCGGCAGCGGGCGGCGGCGCCCGCCGGGCCGGCGGTGGACGAGCTGGCGACGCTCACCGCGCGGGAGCGGGAGGTGCTCGCCGCGGTCGCCGAGGGTCTGACCAACCGGGAGATCGGCCAGCGGCTGTTCATCAGCGAGCGGACCATCGGCGTCCACGTCTCGCACATCTTCGACAAGCTCCAGGTACGCACGCGGGTGCAGGCCAGCGCCATCTTCCTGCGCAACGGCGCGGAGTAGGCGTACGTCGCCAATACGTCGTTCGACGGATCCGCCGGGTGGACGACGCCTGGCAGGCTGTCCCGCGGAACAGGGGTGGTGGCGTCGTGGGGGCGCCGGGGGCGCGGTGGAGGAGAGATGACCGAACCGGTCTGGGGTCCTGTGCACCAGGACATCGTCGGGTTGCTCGCCGATCACCCCGCCGACGTGCCGGCGGTCGTGGACCATCTGACCAAGCTGCAGGACCTGCTGGTCCGGCTGCCGCCGCTGGAGGAGAGCTGCCCGCTCGCCGACTTCAACAAGCTCTACCTGGTCATCACCAGCACCGTGCTCGACGGCCTGTACGACGACCGGTTCTGCGACCCGGTGTTCCTGGCGCGGCTGGACGTGGAGTTCGCGGCCCGCTACTTCGAGGCGCTGCGGTTCTGGACCGACTCCAGCCCGAGCACCCCGAAGGCGTGGTCGTGCCTGTTCAAGCGGATGCGCGGGCCGGACGCCCGGCCGCTGCCGTCGGCCGCCGCGGGCGTCAACGCGCACATCAACTACGACCTGCCGTTCGCGCTGGTGACCACGTTCGACAGCCTGGAGTCCGAGCCGATCGACGGCAGTGACCAGCACCGCGACTACCTGGAGATCAACAAGATCTTCGCCGAGCGGATCCCGGACCTGCGCCGTGGCTACCTGGACAACTGGCAGCTCATGATCGACATGGTGAACGGCGAGATCGACGACTGGTACCAGGGCGAACTGGTGGAGTACACCCGGAACGTGGCCTGGCGCAACGCGCAGAAGATCTGGCGCTGCCGGCACGACCCGGACGCCCGCGAGTGTGAGCGGACGCGGCTGGACGACAACGCCGCGCTGCTCGGCCGGCTGCTGCTGTCGCCCCTCGGGGCGTTCCTGCAGTAGCCGGGACGGGGGGTTCCCGCGTCCCGCCGTCCGGGCGCGGGACGCGGGAACGCCGCCCGCGGGTGTCGGGCCCGCCGCACCGGGTACGTCGCCGCCGTGCCACCAGACGAACCGGCCGGCCCCGGGGCGTTCCCGCCGGGCCCGGTCCGCCGCTTCCCGTTCCGCTTCGACCCGGCGTTCCGGCTGCCGCTGGCGCTGCTCGGCGTCCGGCCCGCCACGGCCTGGCTCGACTGGGGCCCGGACGCGCTCGTCGTCCGGTTCGGGCCGTGGCTGCTGCGCACCACGCCGGGCAACGTGACCGGGGCCGAGCTGAGCGGGCCGTACCGCTGGTGGCGGGCGATCGGCCCGCACCTGTCGGCGGCCGACGGCGGGGTGACCTTCGGGGCCAGCGTGGCCGGCGGGCTCTGCCTGCGCTTCGCCGAGCCGGTGCCGGCGCTGGCCCCCGGCCCGTGGCTGCGGCACCCGGCGGTCACCGTCACCGTGGCCGACCCGGCGGCGGTGCGCGACGCGCTGACCCGCGGACCGGATCTTTGACCGGTTCGGCCGGGCCGCGCCCGGGACAACCCCTACCGTCGTCATAGGGACGAAGGGGAGCAGATGGGGCAGGCGGGGGAGCCGGAACAGCCCCGGCGTACGCGGGAGCGGCGCCGGGAGGCGCACGCGGCCGCGGCGGCCCGGGCCGGGCGGCACGGCGACCACGCCGAGCGGGCCGGTCGTACCGTGCCGGAGCTGCCGGAACGGGTGGCGGCCCCGACGCGGCCGGCGGCACCGGCGGGCCGGCTGCACCGGTGGTTGTTCGCGCACCGGGTCGAGCCGGTCGGCCCGGAGGTCCGCGAGCACCAGACCCGGTCCCACCCGTGGTGGCAGGTGATGTGCCTGACCGGCGTCGACTACTTCTCCACGCTGTCCTACCTGCCCGGCATCGCCGCCGTGGCGGCCGGCGCGCTCAGCCCGCTGGCCACGCTGCTGATCGTGGCGCTGACGCTGCTCGGGATGCTGCCGATGTACCGCCGGGTGGCCCGGGAGAGCCCGCACGGGCAGGGCTCGGTGGCCATGCTGGAGCGGCTGCTGCCGTTCTGGCGCGGCAAGATCTTCGTGCTGGTGCTGCTCGGCTTCGTCGCCACCTCGTGGATCATCACGATCACGCTGTCCGCCGCCGACGCCAGCGTGCACCTGCTGGAGAACCCGGTGCTGCCCGGGTCGTTCCCGCACGGCGGCACCGCGGCGGTGCTGGTCACGGTGGCGCTGCTGCTCGTGCTCGGCGGCGTGTTCCTGCTCGGGTTCAGCGAGGCCGTGCAGGTGGCCATCCCGCTGGTGGCGGTGTTCCTGGCGTTGAACGCGGTGGTGGTGGTCGCCGGGGTGGCCGAGGTCGTCGCCGATCCGGGCCTGCTCGGTGACTGGACCGGCCGGCTGACCGACGCCGGCGGACCCGGCGACGTCCTGGTCACCAGCGTGCTCGCGTTCCCGCTGCTGGTGCTCGGCCTGTCCGGGTTCGAGACCGGGGTGAGCATGATGCCGCTGGTGCGCGGCGAGGGCGAGGACGCGCAGCGGCGGCTGGACGCCCGGATCCGCAACACCCGCCGGCTGCTCACCGCCGCCGCGCTGATCATGTCGGTCTACCTGATCGCCACCACGTTCGTGACCACCGTGCTGATCCCGCCCGAGGCGTTCGAGCCCGGCGGGCCGGCGAACGGCCGGGCGCTGGCGTTCCTCGCCCACGAGCACCTCGGCGAGGCGTTCGGCACCGTCTACGACATCAGCAGCGTGCTCATCCTCTGGTTCGCCGGCGCCTCCGCGATGGCCGGGCTGATCAACATCGTGCCCCGCTACCTGCCGTCGTACGGCATGGCCCCGGAGTGGGGGCGGGCGGTACGTCCGGTGGTGCTGGTCTACACCGCGATCAGCATCGCCATCACGATCGCCTTCTCCGCCGACGTGAACGCTCAGGCCGGCGCGTACGCCACGGGCATCCTCGCGATGATGGTCTCCGGCGCGATAGCGGTGACCATCGCGGCGGTGCGCGCCCGCAGCCGCGCCGCCGCGGCCGGGTTCGCGTCGCTCACCGCCGTGCTGCTGTACGCGCTGGTGGAGAACGTGGTGGAGAAGCCGGACGGCATCACCATCTCCGGGTTCTTCATCGCCGGGATCGTCGCGGTGTCGCTGATCTCCCGGGTCACCCGGACCACCGAGCTGCGCGCCGAGCGGATCGAGTTCGACGAGGCGGCCCGCCGCTTCGTCGACGAGTCGGTGGCCCGGGACGGGCGGTTGCACCTGATCGCCAACAAGCGGCAGACCGGGTCGGTGAAGGAGTACCGGGTCAAGGAACGGGCGCAACGGTCGATGAACCCGGTGCCGGGCGCCGCCGACGTGCTGTTCCTGGAGATCGACGTGAGCGACCCGTCCCAGTTCAGCCAGGTGCTGCGGGTGCACGGGGTGGAGTCCGGCGGCTACCGGATCCTGCGCGCCAGCAGCCCGGCGGCACCGAACGCGATAGCCGCGATCCTGCTCGCGTTGCGGGACGCGACGGGGGTTCGCCCGCACTGCCACTTCGAGTGGTCCGAGGGGAACCCGATCGCGCACCTGCTGCGCTACCTCATCCTCGGCCGGGGCGACACCCCGCCGGTGGTGCGGGAGATCATCCGCAAGTCCGAGCCGGACCCGACCCGCCGTCCCGGCATCCACGTGGGCGGCTGAGGTGCGCGGGCGGAGGCGCGAGGGCCGGCTGAGACGCGCGGGCCGGCCGAGCGCGGGGGATCGGCGGAGCGCTAGCCGAGCGCGCGGACGCGGGCGAGCAGGTCGCGGGCGCAGAAGTCCAGGAAGCCGTCCGGGTCCGGCCCGGCGTTCTGCAGCACGATGTGGTCGAAGCCGGCCTCGACGTACGTCCGCGCCTTCTCCACGTGCGGCTCGGCGTCCGGGCCGACGGAGAACTGCTGCCGGATGTGGTGGTCCTCGACCCAGGCGGTGGCGGCGTCGAAGTTCACCGGGTTGGGCAACTCGCTCATCACCTTCCAGCCGGTGATCGCCCAGCGGCTGGTCTCCCGGGCCGCGCGGACCGCCGTCTCCTCGTCGGTGGCCCAGGCCATCGGCACCTCGGCGTAGCGCGGGCCCTGGCCGCCGGCGTTGCGGTAATGGTCGACGATCGACGACTTCGGCTCGGTGGCGAACAGGCCGGTGCCCAGCTCGGCCGCGAGACCTGCCGACTCCCGGCCGCTCGCCGCCACGGCGATCACCGGCGGCTGCTTTGGCAGGTCCCAGATGCGGGCGTCCTCCAGTTGCAGGTGCCGGCCGCCGTACGAGCGGTAGCCGCCCTGCCAGAGCAGCCGGATGATCTCCAGCGCCTCGCGCAGCCGCTCGTGCCGCCCCCGGACGCTGGGGAACCCCTGCCCGACGACGTGTTCGTTGAGCCGTTCCCCGGCGCCCACGCCGAGCGTGAACCGCCCGTCGGAGATCAGCGCCATGGTGGCGGCGGCCTGCGCGACGATCGCCGGGTGGTAGCGGACCGACGGGCAGGTGACGCCGGTGGCGAGGCCGAGGGTGGTGGTGCGGGCGGCGATCGCGCCGAGCGCGCTCCAGGTGAAGCAGGAGTGCCCCTGCACCTCCAGCCAGGGGTGGTAGTGGTCGCTCATCTCGACGAAGTCGAAGCCGGCCTCCTCGGCTCGGACCGCCTGCCGGATGAGTTCCTGGGGCCCGAACGCCTCCGAGGCGAGCTTGTAGCCGATGCGCATGCCCGGTTCTCCGTTCCGTCGTCGCGGAACCGCTGCCGTTCCCACCGGTCCCGGCGGCAAACCAGGCGAAGCCCAGCCTCCTAGGACGCCGTAGGGATGGTGACGGCCCGCGCCGCGGGCACGGAACGGCCCGCGCTCGCCGGGCGGGCGCGGGCCGGGAGTACGGGGGTGGTGGCCTACTTCGACGGCTCGGGAAGCTTGCAGTCCACCTTCGGGTTGGCGCCGATGTAGTTCAGCGGGCCGGCCACGATGGTGACCAGGATCGTGCCCGCCTCCGCACAGTTGGTTTCGTCGTTGCCGTAGTAGCCGCGCTGACCGGCGGCGATGGCGCCGATGATGAGCCAGATGACGACCAGGACGCCGACTATCGAGGTGCCGCGCATCAGTTGCCTCCACTGGGGTTGTGGTGGATTCGAGGTGGAGGCCTTGTACCCCGTGCGGGTGATCCGCCAAACGGCGCACCGGTGCCGGCACGGCCGATTCCGATTACCTCAGTGCGGTGGCATCGGCTCCTCGGGCGGCCGGCCTCGGCTGCGGCGGTAGTCGGCGGACGCCACCCCGGCCAGCACCAGCATCGCCCCGGCGGAGGCGTAGACCGGCGCGAGGAACAACCCGGCCGGGGCGATCGTGAGCAGCGCCAGTATCCCGCCGGGCCGGGACGCCGACACCCGGCTGAACACCTCGTACTCGAACGCGCCCCGGCCGATCAGGAACAGCGCCGGCCCGCCGAGAATCACCGCCAGCCAGGCCGGCGGCGTGTGGCCGGTCGGTTCCAGCAGGACCAGGTCGAAGCCCGCCGCGGTGGTCACCACGCCGGCCACCATCAGCAGATGGGTGTACGGCGCGGTGTTGAGGAACCGGCTCGGCTGGGCGGCCCGGGCGATGGCGTGCGGCAGCAGCTCACCGGACTTGTGCACGTAGATGCGCCAGAGCAGCAGCGTGGTGGCGAACGCGACGGTGAAGGCGGCCAGGTTCTCCAGTTCGGAGTGGTGCAGGCTGAACACGGTGCCGGCGACCAGCACGGCGTCGCCGAGCGCGATGATGAAGAACTGCTGGTACCGCTCGGACAGGTGCTCGGCGGTCACGTTGCGCTGGGACTCCGGCACCGCGCCCAGACCCGGCACCGGGTACGCCAGCCGGAACCCCAGGTAGTCGATGGCCAGGGCGCCGGCCCAGAACCACAACCGGGCGGTGCCGTACGCGGCCAGTGCGCCGACCAGCCACGGCACGGCCGACACGGCGAACCAGGCGAAGATGCGCAGGACCCGGCGGTTGCTCTGCGGGTGCCGCCGCACGGCGGGCATGAGGAACAGGCCGCGTCCGAGATGGATCGCCACGTACGTGCCGGCGAACACCAGTCCCCGGGCGCCGAACGCCTCCGGGATGGCGGTGGTCATCAGCAGCGCGCCGAACATCACCGCCACGATCAGCAGCTTGATCTCGGTGCGCCGCGGATCGTAGATGTCGGTGACCAGGGTGGTGATCGCCCACGTCCACCAGATCGCCATCAGCATGACCAGGGACTCGGCGGCCCGCTCCCAGCTCACCGACCCGACCAGGTTGCGCGAGATCAACGCGAGCGCCACCACGTAGACCAGGTCGAAGAAGAGTTCGAGCAGCGTCACCCGGCGCGGCGCCTCCGGATCGCGGACCGGCGGTCGCCGGCCGGCGGGCTCCGGCGCTGCGGTGGGCACGACATGCTCCTGCGGGTGGCGGTTCGTGCGGCCGGCCGGGCCGGCCCTTCACCGACCGTAGCCATGCCCGCCCGCACGCGGTCACTTTTCCGGCATACCGGCCCGGGGCGGCGGTGGTGATGTCACCACGTCGGGTGCTGGTGCTGGTGGAGCGGCCGCCGGTTCGGGGTCGTGGCGGGGTCGGCGGGGTGCTGATGTCACCACTTCGGGGCACTGGCGGGGCGGGCCGCGAGGTCGGGGAGGTGACGGGGTGGGGAAAGGCGCCGGGCCGGTGGCGACCATCGTCACCACCGGCCCGGAATGTGGAGGACTGTCTACTCGGCGCTCGCCGGCAGCACCCGCTCGGCGTCGGCGGCAGCACCCGCCAGCACCTTGGCCTGCTGCGGCCAGGTGGCGAGGCCCGGCGCGGAGCGCAGGCCGGCGGCCTTCACGGTCTGCCGCAGCGCGGCCTCGTCCAGCTCGGCGAGCTGCCGGTAGGTGCGGATCCCGGCATCCTGCAGGGCGGTGGCCAGCTTCGGCCCGATGCCCTGGATCCGCCGGAAGTCGTCCGGCGCGTCGGTGTCCGCCGCGGCGGGGACGTCGTTTTCGACCGAGGTACGCGGGGCGGGCACGGCGACCGGCTCGGTGGCCTCGACCGGCGCGGCCTCGGTGGCCGGCGTGTCGATGGTTGCGCCGACCGCGGGCTCCTTCTCCGCGACCGGCTCGGCGTCGACGGCGGTGGCCGAAGCCGTCACCGGCTCGGCGTCGACGGTGGTCGGAGCCGTCACCGGCTCGGCGTCGGCCACGGGCGTGGCAACCGGTTCGGTGGACACCGGCTCGGTCTCGGACGTCGCCGACACCGGCTCGGACACGACCGGCTCGGACACGACCGGCTCGGAGGTGACGGGCTCCGACACTGCGGGCTCGGACACGACCGGGTCGGAGGCGGCGGGAGAGGACGCGGCCGGCTCGTCGTCGGAGCGGGCGGCGGTGGCGACGGCCGGCTCGGCGGTCGCGGACTCGGCGGGGGGGGGCTCGGACACGGTGGCTGCGGCCGAGGGCTCGTCGACCACAGCGACCGGGCGCGGCTCGTCGACGGTGGCGGTCACCGCGGGGGCGGTCTCCACCGTGGGCGTCGCCGGGGCGCCGGACCGGCGACGGCCGACGACCACCCAGCCGACGCCGAATCCGATGAGCAGGGCCAGGATCACGAACAGCCACTGCCCGAAGCTCGACGGCATGGCCAACCTCCTTCTATGTACGTGTACGACGGTGGCGAAAGACTCGGGGCAGCTTCGCACACGCGCGCGGCGCACGACAGGCAGCCCGGGGCCGGGCCACGACGGTGGGACCGGCGGTGTCGGCCGGTGCCCGGAGGATGACCGAGCGTGTGCCGAAAGGCGGCGTCGAGCGGATCGGAGAACGGGGAGACGCCCCGGAACCCGGGTGCCGTGCGTGGTTCCGGGGCGTCCCGTCCGTCGCCCGTGGCCGGTCAGTGGATCCGGTCGGGCGCAGGGGTGTCGGCGGAGTCCCAGCTGTAGAAGCAGCCGGCCACGGCCTCGCGGGGCGAGTGCCAGGTCGGCAGGTACGGGGAGGTGTGCGCGGACAGCCGCTTGTTCACCTGTTCGTAGAGCGGGTTGTCGCGCAGTTCCGCGGTGAGATCGGGGGCGACGTCGACGGTCTCCATCAGATGGACGCACAGGTCGTGCAGGTAGTACAGCGACCGGTGCCGGACGCCGGTGAGGTGGGGGAGTTCGGTGGCGTCGGCCTCGGCGAAGATCTGCGCCACCCGCCCCTGTGCGCCCGGCACGATCCGGCTGACCACCAACAGTCGACTCATCGTGACCCCTCTCGCCGCCGCGGTGCTGGCCTCACGGTGCCGGTCGCGCTGTCACCTCGCCGTCACCGCGTACCCCGGGGCATTGATGGTGGTGGCGACGGTGAGGTGGGGGCGCGCGGCGCCGGTTTGGCGGTCCGGTCCGTGCGGCGCGGCGGCGGCTCCGGGCGGCTGGCCCGGCGGATCGGCGCGAGGGTGTCGTCGAGCAGCGCGGTCATCGCCGGGGACGGTTCCAGCCGTAGTTCGCGCAGCAGCAGATCGCGGTAGACGTAGAAGGAGTGGACCGCCTCGAACGCGTTGCCCTCGGCCAGGTGGATGCGGACCACCAGACGGTGCGGGGTCTCCCGCAGCGGTTCGGCGGCCATCGCCTCCAGCGCCGCCTCCAGCGCCTCGCCGTGCCGTCCGGCGGTGAGGTGGTTGCCGGCGAGTTCCTCCAGCATGTGCAGGCGCAGCTGACGCAGCCGTTCGCGTTCCAGCAGCACCCAGTCGTCGTACCAGCCGGGGAGCAGGTCGTGGCGGCCGGCGCCGGCGGCGCCGCGCGGGACGGTGCCCTCGCGGACCAGCGCCGCGGTCTCCACCAGGTCGTCCACGTCGAGGCGGACGGTCGGTCCGAGGCGGACGGTGTCGCCGTCGGTGCGCAGCGGGCAGCACGGATCCTGCCGCAGCCGCCACAGCGCGGTCCGCAGCGACGACAGCGCCCGCTCTTCAGGCGTCTCGGGCCACAGCAGCCCGGCGAGGTGGCTGCGGGTCGCGGCCGGGCGCAGGCCGATCAGGGCGATGACGCGCTGCAACCCCCGGGGTACGACCACGGGCGTGTCGTCGTGCAGCAGCTGGAAGCCGCCGAGCAGGTGCAGTGACACCCGTGGGGCGGGTTCGCCCGCCGTCGGCATTCTCGATCCACCCGCCACGGCGCACCCCCAGCACCGGAACCCTCGTCCCGACGTATCGCGTTGCCCGGACCGCCGCCCGCGACGCCGGTGTCGGAACGCCTCCGCCACGGTCGGGAACCTCTGCCGTGGCCGGGCTGACCGAGACGCAGAATATCAACGCCTGTTACTCTCAGTCAACGGTCGGTCGGTCACCTGACTGTCCGTAGTGGGCTTGGTAATACGCCCGTGATCTGCGAAGAAGTGTCGTCACCCGAAAATCGGAGAGCGATCTTCCCATAGCTCGTGCACAGCTTGCGTCAACGCAGCGTCACCATGTTTGTGGCGCGATGGGGCCCGGTTGACGCCCGGTAGACGCCTCCGGCGCGACCGTGTGGCAATCCGTGCGGCGCGACCGGTTCGCCGCGCACCGGGACGTGCAGGAGGCGCGAATGGACCGTTCGCTCATCATCGCCAAGGTGGTGCCGACGGCCGAGGACCGGGTGGCCGAGATCTTCGCCGAGTCCGACGCGACCGAGCTGCCCGGCCTGGTCGGGGTCCGGCACCGCTCGCTGTACCGGCTGCACGACCTCTACGTCCATCTGCTGGAGACGGAGACGCCCGCGCAGGGCGCGGTGGAGGACAACCGCGGGCATCCGGAGTTCATCCGGATCAGCGAGCGGCTGCGGCCGTACGTCTCGCCGTACCTGCCGACCTGGCGGTCGCCGCGCGACGCGATGGCGCACTGCTTCTACCGCTACGACGCGCCGGCCCACGACACCGCCGGGCGGCCACGGTGACCACGACCGCCCCGCGCGACGAGCAGCTCTGGTCGAGGTGCGACGGGTGCGCGTCGCTGCTCTACCGCAAGCGGCTGCGCCGCAACCTGGACGTCTGTCCGGAGTGCGGCTCGCACGCGCGGCTGGACGCGCCGGACCGGGTGGCGCAGCTGGCCGACCCGGACTCGTTCGTCCCGCTGCCGGACCGGGCGGTACGCGTCGACCCGATCGAGTTCGTCGACGAGCTGCCGTACCCGCACCGGCTCGGCGCGGCCCGCGCGACGACCGGCCTGGACGAGGCGGTGCTCTGCGGCACCGCCCGGCTGGGCGGGCACCCGGTCGCGCTGGCGGTGATGGACTTCCGCTTCCTCGGCGGCAGCCTCGGCTGCGCGGTCGGTGAGCTGATCACCCGGACCGCCGAGCGGGCGCTCGCCGACGGGATGCCGCTGGTGCTGGTTACCGCGTCGGGCGGGGCGCGGATGCAGGAGGGCGCGCTGTCGCTGATGCAGATGGCCACCGTCAGCCAGGCCGTCGCGGGGATGCGGGAGGCGGGCCTGCTCACTGTCAGCGTGGTCACCGACCCGACGTACGGCGGGGTGGCCGCCTCCTTCGCCACCAACACCGACCTGGTGCTGGCCGAGAGCGGCGCCCGGCTGGGCTTCGCCGGGCCCCGGGTGATCCGCCAGGTCACCGGCGCCACGCTGCCGGAGGGCTTCCAGACCGCGGAGTACCTGCTGCGGCACGGCCAGGTGGACATGGTGGTGCCCCGGCACGCGCTGCGGGGCCGGCTCGCGGCGCTGCTCGCCGCCGCCGAGGCGGGCCGCCGCGCCCCGGAGAACCCGCCCGCGCCGCGCCCGCCGGCCACCGCGCCCACAGCGACCGCGCGTCCGGACCGCGACCCCTGGGAGACGGTACGCACGGCGCGGCACCCGGGCCGGCCGACCACACTGGACTACCTGGAGACCGCGTTCGACGGGTTCGTGGAGTTGCACGGCGACCGGCTCGGCGCGGACTGCCCGGCTGTCGTCGGCGGCATCGCCCGCCTGGACGGACGGCCGGTGATGGTGATCGGTCACCAGAAGGGGCACACCACCGCCGAGCTGGTGACCCGCAACTTCGGCATGGCCAGCCCGGCCGGGCACCGCAAGGCGCTGCGGCTGATGCGTCTCGCGGCGCGGCTGCGGCTGCCGGTGGTGACGCTCGTGGACACGCCCGGCGCGGACCCGGGGGTTAGCGCCGAGCAGCAGGGTCAGGCGGCGGCGATCGCGGAGAACATCCTCGCGCTCACCGTGCTGCCCACGCCGGTGGTGGCGGTGGTCACCGGGGAGGGCGGCAGCGGCGGCGCGCTCGCACTCGCGGTCGCCGACCGGGTGCTCATGCTGGAACACGCCGTCTACTCGGTGATCAGCCCGGAGGGCTGCGCCGCGATCCTCTGGCCGGACAGCTCGGCCGCCCCGCAGGCGGCCCGCGCGCTGCGGCTCACCGGCGCCGACCTGTGCCGCCTCGGCGTCGTCGACGAGCTGGTGCCGGAGCCGCGCCCGGCCGCCCACGCCGACCCGGGCGGCGCGGCCGAGCTGCTGCGCCGGGCGGTCGCGGCGAACCTCGCGCCGCTGCTCACCGTCCCTCCGGCCACGCTGGTCCGCCGCCGCCGGCAGCGGTTCCGCCGCTTCGGCGCGGCCCGCTCGGCCGCCGGCCCGTCCCCGGCCTCGCCGCCGGGTGACCGGGCGGAGGTGGCGTGATGGCGGACGCCGAGTCCGAGCAGGTGCTCGACGGGCTGCGCCGGCAGGCCCGCAAGCTCGTCGCCGACCTGGCCGGGCCGGTACGCCGGGTGCGGCTGCGCAGCGGCGAGTCGGTGCTGGAGGTCGAGTGGCACGACCCGGCGGCGCCGGCGCAGCGCACCGCCGACCCGGCCGAGGCGCTCTCCGCCCGGGCCGCCGAACCCGCCGCGCGTACGGCGCCGGTGACCGACCGGCCGGCCGTGCGCTCACCGGTGGTCGGCACGTTCTACCGCGCCCCCGAACCCGGCGCGATGCCGTTCGTCGCGGTCGGCGACATGGTCCGCCCGGGCCAGGTGGTCGGCATCGTCGAGGCCATGAAGCTGATGAACGAGGTGACCGCCGGCCAGGCCGGACGGGTGGTCGAGGTGCTGGTCGACGACGGCAAGCCCGTCGAGTACGACCAGCCGCTGATCGCCCTGGAACCGGTCACCGGACGGGACTCCTGATGTTCGACAAGGTGCTGATCGCCAACCGGGGCGAGATCGCGCTGCGGGTGCTGCGCGCCTGCCGGGAACTCGGCGTGCGCACGGTGATGGTGCACTCCAGCGCCGACGCCGACTCGCTGCCGGTACGGCTCGCCGACGAGGCGGTACGGATCGGCCCGGCGGCCAGCCGCCGCAGCTACCTGAACGCGGCGGCGATCGTGGAGGCCGCCCGGCAGACCGGCGCGCAGGCGGTCCACCCCGGCTACGGCTTCCTGTCCGAGGACGCCGACTTCGCCGAGATCTGCGCCGAGAACGGCCTGGTCTTCGTCGGCCCGCCGCCGCAGGTGATGGCCGCGCTCGCGGACAAGTCCACGGCCCGCGCGCTGATGAGCAAGGCCGGGCTGCCGTTGCCGCCGGGCAGCGTCCGGACGCTGCCCACCGTCGGCGAGGCGCAGGAGGTGGCCGCCGAAGTGGGCTATCCGGTGATCGTGAAGGCCGCGGCGGGCGGGGGCGGGCGCGGCATGACTGTGGTGCGCTCGGCGGCCGAGCTGCCCCGCGCGTACGCCCGGACCCGCGCCGCCGCCCAGGTCGCGTTCGGCGACGACCGGGTGTACGTCGAGCGGTACCTCGCCGACGCCCGCCACGTCGAGGTGCAGGTGCTCTGCGACGGCCACGGCAACGGCGTGCACCTGGGCACCCGCGACTGCTCGGTGCAGCGCCGGCACCAGAAGCTGATCGAGGAGGCGCCCGCGCCCGCGCTGCGGCAGGCCACCCTGGACACCGTCGCCGAGGTGGCGCTGCGCGGCGCGCTGTCGGTCGGCTTCACCGGCGCCGGGACCGTGGAGTTCCTGGTCGACGAGGCCGAACGCTGCCACTTCCTGGAGATCAACTGCCGGATCCAGGTGGAACACCCGGTCACCGAGATGGTCAGCGGCATCGACCTCGTGCAGGAACAGCTGCACGTGGCGTACGGCACGCCGCTGCGGCTGCGCCAGTCCGACGTACGCCTGGACGGCGTGGCGATCGAGTGCCGGGTCAACGTGGAGGACCCGGACCGCGACTTCGCGCCCGCGCCGGGCCGGCTGGACCGGTTTCGCCCACCGGGCGGCCCGTTCACCCGGGTCGACACCCACGGGCACGTCGGCTACCTGGTCAGCCCGCACTACGACTCGCTGCTGGCGAAGGTGGCGGTGTGGGCGCCGGACCGGGACGCCGCGCTGGACCGGCTCGACCGGGCGCTGGCCGAGTTCGACGTGGCCGGTCCCGGTGTGCGTACCACCATCCCGTTCGCCCGGCGGGTGCTGCGCGACCCGGCGTTCCGCGCCGCCCGGCACACCACCGCCCTGGTGGAACGCCTGCTCGCCCCGCCCGCCGACGACGCCCCGCCCGCCGGTGACGTCCCGCCCGCCGGTGACGTCCCGCCCGCCGGTGACGGCCCACCGGCCGAGGCGGCGCGGGCCGTCGTGCCCGATCCGCGCGGCGCTGCCGAGCCGGGCGGCCGTACCCCCGTCAGCGCCGTGCCCGGCGCCGGCCCGACCACCTGGAGGAAACGATGACCGTCGCCCCCGACCGCCCGCTCGCCCGCGAGATCACCGACATCCTGGTCACGCACTGCGGCCTGGACCCGGACGCCGCCGCCGGCGCGCCCGCCGCGAGCCTGGAGGAACTGGGCATGGACTCGCTGGCCCTGCTCGAACTGTCAGCGGTGGTGGCCGACAGGTGGCGGGTGAAGATCCCCGAACAGGCCGGGCAGCTCAGCATCGCCGGCGTCGCCGACCTGGTGGCCCGCAAGGCGGACCCGCCCGGGCACACCGAGAACGCCGTGGAGATCGCCGCGCCGCTGCCGCTGGTCTGGGAGATCACCAACGACGTGGCCCGGTGGCCGGAGCTGTTCACCGAGTACGCGACCGCCGAGATCCTGCACCGCGACGGCGACACCGTGCGCTTCCGGCTCACCATGCACCCGGACTCCAACGGCGTGGCGTGGAGCTGGGTCAGCGAACGCACCGCCGACCCGGCCACCCGCGAGGTGCACGCGCGGCGCGTCGAGACCGGCCCGTTCGAGTACATGCGCATCCACTGGCGCTACGACGAGACGCCCGGCGGCACCCGGATGACCTGGACGCAGGACTTCGCGATGAAGCCCGACGCGCCCGTCGACAACGCCGGCATGACCGATCGGATCAACACCAACAGCACGATCCAGCTCGCCGTGATCAAGGAGAAGATCGAGCGGGCGCATGCGGGAGGCGCGCGATGACCGACACCACCACCGCCCGGGTCTCCGTCCACGACGTACCGGCCGACCGCCGCCGCGGCGGGGAACTGCGGGTGCTGCTCGGCCCGAAGACGGTCGGCAGCACCTCCGGATTCATGGGCGTCGCCACGCTCGCGCCGGGGGAGCGGATCGCCGAGCACTACCACCCGTACAGCGAGGAGTTCCTCTACGTCGCCCGCGGCGCGATCACCGTCGACCTGGACGACGTGCCGGTGCCGGTGGCCGCCGGGGAGGCGCTCTACGTACCCAAGGACGTGCGGCACCGGCTGCGCAACACCGGCGCCGAGCCCGCCGAGGTGGTGTTCCACCTCGGACCGCTCGCCCCCCGCCCGGAACTCGGCCACGTCGACACCGAGAGCGCGGCACCGCCGCCACGGGAGCCGTCGTGACCGGCCGGCGCACCGTGGTCACCGGCATCGGCGTCGTCGCACCCGGCGGCGCCACCCGGGACCGCTTCTGGAAGACGATCACCGAGGGACGCACCGCGACGCGGCGGATCAGCTTCTTCGACCCGTCGCCGTTCCGCTCGCAGATCGCCGCCGAGTGCGACTTCGACCCGGACGCCGCCGGGATCACGCTCGCCGAACGGCAGCGCGCCGACCGGTACGTGCAGTTCGCGCTCGCCTGCTCCGCCGAGGCGCTCGCGGACAGCGGCCTCACCCTCACCGACGCCCAGCGGGAACGCGCCGGGGTGGTTCTCGGCACCGCCGTCGGCGGGACCATGGCGCTGGAACAGGAGTACGTGCGGGTCAGCGACTCCGGCCGGCAGTGGCTGGTCGACCACGCGCTCGGCGGGCCGTACCTCTATCAGGCGCTGGTGCCCAGCAGCCTGGCCGCCGACGTGGCCTGCCGGCACGGCCTGCACGGCCCGGCGCAGGTGATCTCCACCGGTTGCACCTCGGGCATCGACGCCATCGGGTACGCCCACCAGCTCGTCGCCGACGGCGAGGCCGACGTGGTGCTGGCCGGCGCGGCCGACTCGCCGATCTCCCCGGTGACCGTCGCCTCGTTCGACGCGATCGGCGCGACCAGCCCGGACAACGACGATCCGGAGCACGCCTCCCGGCCGTTCGACGCCGACCGGCACGGGTTCGTCCTCGCCGAGGGGGCGGCGGTGCTGGTGCTGGAGGAGGCCGAGCACGCCCGCCGCCGGGGCGCGCACGTCTACTGCGAGGTCGCCGGGTACGCCAGCCGCAGCAACGGCTTCCACATGACCGGGCTGCGCCCGGACGGCGCGGAGATGGCGGTGGCGATCAGCGACGCGCTGCGGCAGGCCCGGCTCGCCCCGACGGCCGTGTCGTACGTCAGCGCGCACGGCTCCGGCACCCGGCAGAACGACAGGCACGAGACTGCGGCGTTCAAGCGGGCGCTGGGGGAGACGGCGTACCGGGTGCCGATCAGCTCGATCAAGTCGATGGTCGGTCACTCGCTGGGCGCCATCGGCTCGATCGAGATGGCCGCCTGCGCGCTCGCCATCGAGTACGGCGTGGTCCCGCCGACGGCGAACTGGACCACCCGCGACCCGGAGTGCGACCTGGACTACGTGCCGAACGAGGCCCGGGAGGTGCCGGTGGACGTGGCGTTGTCGGTGGGCAGCGGGTTCGGCGGCTTCCAGTCGGCGATGGTGTTCCGCCGGCTCGCGGTGACGGCACCGTGACCGCGCGTGCCGTGGTGACGGGCATCGGCGTGGTCGCGCCCAGCGGGATCGGCGCCGAGGCGCACTGGAACACCGTGCTCGCCGGCACCCGGCGCACCGGGCCGATCACGCTGTTCGACCCGGAGCGCTACCCGACCCGGGTGGCCGGGGAGGTGGCCGGCTTCGACCCGGCCGGGTTCAGCGACACCCGGCAGCGGGTGCAGACCGACAGGTGGACCCACCTCGGCTTCGCCGCCACCAAGCTGGCGCTCGCCGACGCCGGACTGCCCGAGGTGTCGCCCGACCCGTACCAGTGGGCGGTCACGCTCGCCAGTTCCTCCGGCGGCAACCTGTTCGGGCAGCGGGAACTGCAACGGCTCTGGGGCGGGCCGAGCCGCACAGTCGGGGCGTACCAGTCGATCGCCTGGTTCTACGCCGCGAGCGTGGGGCAGCTGTCGATCCGCCACCAGTTCAAGGGACCGTCCGGGGTGACCGTGTCCGAGTCGGCCGGCGGGCTGGACAGCCTGGCGCACGCGGTGCGCACCATCCGCCGGGGCACACCGGTGGTGATCGCCGGGGCGACCGAGTGCCCGCTGAGCCCGTACGCGCTGGCCTGCCAGCTCCGCTCCGGCCTGCTCAGCGACGTGTCCGACCCGGAGCGGGCGTACCGGCCGTTCGACGTCGCGGCCAGCGGGTACGTGCCGGCCGAGGGCGGCGCGGTCTTCGTGGTGGAGGAACTCGGCCACGCGCTGGCCCGGGGCGCCCGCGTCTACGGGGAGATCACCGGCTGGGCCGCCACCCACGACGCCGCGCCCACCGACCCGGCCACCGGACCCGACCCGGCCCACTACGCCCGCGCGCTGCGGCTGGCACTGGAGCGCGCCGGGGTACGCCCGCACGACGTGGACGTGATCTGGCCGGACGCGCTCGGGGTGCCCGCGTACGACCGGGCCGAGGCGGCGGCGCTGCGTACCGTGTTCGGCGACCGGACCCCGCCGGTGACCACGCAGAAGCCGCTGACCGGCCGGGCCCACCAGGGCGGGTCCGCGCTGGACGCGGCCACCGCGCTGCTGGCGTTCCGCCGTGGGATGCTGCCCGCCTCGGCCGGCCCGGACGAGCCGGCGCCCGGCTGCGAGCTGACGTTCCTGCGGCAGCCCCGCCCGCCGCGCAGCCGGATCGCGCTGGTCGGCGCGCGCGGTTTCGACGGATTCAACAGCGCGCTGGTGCTGCGCGGCGCCGCGCCCCCACCGGCCGGCGAACGCTGACCGTCACGACGGCCGGGCCAGGTAAGCGGTCTTGGCGTCGCCGGAGAACCCACAGGCCAGATAGAAGGCGTGGGTCGCGGGCGAGCGCGACCCGGTCATGAGCATCGCCTTGTAGCAGCCCGCGTCCCAGGCGGCCCGCAGCGTGCCGGCCATGATCTGCCTGCCCAGGCCGGTGCCGCGCCGCGACTCGTCGACCACCACGTTCTCGATCACCGCGTACGGCGACGCCGACCGGCTCAGGTTGGGGATGACGTTGAGGTACGTGGTGGCGACGACCGCGCCGTCCAGGTCGAGCACGAACAGGTGCAGCCCCTCGGTGGCCAGGATCCGCGCGAAGGCCCGTTCGTCGGAGCCGTCGCTCAGGTGCGGGTCGTCCGGGTTCAGCTGCCGGTAGAGGCGGATGAGCTGCGGGAAGTCCTCGGGCCGGGCGGTACGGAACATACCGGGAGCGTAGTCGCCGGCCGTCCGCGTGGGAGCCCGCGCGCACAGCATCCGGCGGCCGGCGGACTACCTTGCCGGCGTGGCCTCGATCCTGCCTGTCCGATCGAGCCTGAGCAATCCACCCAGCCGCTGTTTTGGATCTAGCCATTTGCATCTGGCGATGCGGAAGAGGGCCGTCGTAGGGTTCCGCCATACCCCGAACGACGTACCCGCTGGGCGGATCCGCCCAGTTCCTCAGTGGAACGGTGGCTGGTCGTGACTGCACATCCCGTGGCGGAAGATCCTGCCTCGACGACGGTGAACTGGGTGGACGACATCCTGTTCACCGGCCGCGACACCGACGTCTGCCTGCGCCTGCCCGAACCGGTCGACAAGGGCACGCTGCGCCGGCTCGTCGGCGAGGCGCAGGACCGGCTCGCCGGGGCCGGGCTGCGCGCCGGAGGCGCCGCCGCGCTGCGCCTGCCGCCCTCGCTGGCGTACGTGGCGCACCTGCTCGCCACCTGGCGTACCGGCGCCCAGGCGGTGCTGCTCGACCACCGGCTCACCGACCACGAGGTCGACCAGGCGCTGCGCCGGCTCAGCCCGCAGGTGGTGGTCGCACCGGTCCGCTCCGGCGGCGGCGCGCTGCGGATCTTCGTCGACGTCACCGCCGGGGTCACCGCGTACTCCGACCGCCCGGCGGGCAGCCCGCACGCGGTGATCCAGCTCAGCTCCGGCTCCACCGGGCCGTCCAAGGTGATCGGCCGTACCGCCGCCGACCTGATCGGCGAGGTGCACCGCTACACCCGCATCGACGGCGTCGCGCTGCCCGGTGAGCGGATCATCCTGCTGCCCAGCATGGTGCACGTGCTCGGCCTGGTCGGCGGCCTGCTCTACGGGCTGCACGCCGGCGTCGAACTGTGCCCGCCGGAACGGCTCAGCGGCGACGCGATCCTCGCCGCCGTCGCCGCCCAGGACACCCCGGCCACGGTGCTCGGCGTCCCGTTCCACATCGGTCTGCTCGCCTCCACCACACCGGCCGGGCCGCTGCCGCAGCTCAAGCGCATGACCACCGGCGGCGAGCTGGTGTCCGCCGCCGTGGCGAACGCGTTCACCGACCGCTACGGCGTGCCGCTGGGCAACATGTACGGGATGACCGAGGTCGGCGTCATCGGCACCGACCTGTACGGGCGGCACCGTCCCGCCATCGCGCCCGCCCCCGGCATCGAGGTGCGGGAGCGCGACGGCGAGCTGTGGGTGAGCTGCCCGGACAACCCGTACGTCGGACTGGCCGACCCGACCCGGTGGGCCGACGGCTGGCTGCACACCCGCGACGCCGGCGTGGTCGACCCGGGCACCGGTCTGGTCACCATCAAGGGCCGGCTGGACTCGCAGGTGTCGGTGGGCGGCCTGAAGGTCGACCTGACCGAGGTGGAGGCCACGATCGCCGGGCTGCCCGGCGTCGTCGCCGCGGTGGTGGTCTGGGACGACGGCATCACCGCGTACGTCCAGACCGACGGCTCACTGACCGAGGACACGCTGGACAAGCTGATCGCCGAGCGGCTGGCCGGCTTCAAGCGGCCCCGCACCCTGCGGCTGCTCGACCAGATGCCCCGCACCACCACCGGGAAGCTGGTCCGGTCCGTGCTGGCGCTGCGGGACGCGGCGTCGTGACCGGCCCGCTGTACGAGCCGCACACCCACCGGACGCCCGCCGGGCGTCCCGTGCACCCCGATTCCCGCCCCGGACCGGCCGGGCAACGCGCCACCCGCGCGCCCGACCCCGCCGGTTCCCACGCACACGGTGTCCCGACCGGGCACCGTCAGCCGGTACACGGAGAAGAGGTCTGAACCCATGCGAGACGAGGTCCGCACCTTCGTCGTCGAACAGCTCGCCGACATGAACTACGACGTGGAGGAGCTCGACGACGACACCACGCTCGGCCCCTCCGGCATCGACCTGGAGTCGCTGGCCCTGGCCGACCTGGCGGTCCGCGTCGAGGACCGGTACGGCCTGAAGTTCGCCGACGACGAGTCGGAGAAGATGGCGCTGATGACGGTCGGCGAGTTCACCACGATGGTCGCCGACCGGGTGGCCGCGAACAGCGACAAGTCCTGATGTCCGGTCAGCCCGACCTGGGGCGAGCTGACCTGGTGAGCATGCTCGCCGAACTGACCGCGAAACCCGCCGACCAGGTGCCGGACCGGCTCGGCTCGATGGAGCTGGCCTGGCTCGTGCACATGGTCGAGCAGCGCTACGACCGCCGGCTGGACCTGAGCGACGACGAACTCGCCGGCATCCGCACCGTCGACGACGCGCTCGCGGTGTTCCGTGGCTCGCTGACCGCTCCCGCAGATGGCTGAGCGGGAGACCGTACGGATCACCGGCACGTACGCGCTCAGCGCCCTCGGCAGGGGCGCCGACGCGCTGCTGGCCGGGGTGCTCACCGGCACCCCGGCGTTCGCGCCGGTGCGCCGTTTCGACACCTCCGGCCGCCGGGTGACGGTGGCGGCCACAGTGCCGGGCGTCGGCACGCTCGCCGGCGAGCTGGCCGACGCGATCGACACCGCCGTCCGGACCGCCGGACTGGACCGGGCCGGGCGGGCGGAGTCGGCCCTGTTCCTGGCCACCCACGGCGGGCCGTACTCGCTGCCCGTACCGGCGGGGTGGGTCGAGCCGACGGTGCCGGCACTGGCCGGTCACCTGGCCGCGCGGTGCGGCCTGGGCGGGCGGACCCGGATCTACACCACCGCCTGCGTGTCGGCGAGCAGCGCGGTCGCCGACGCGGCGGCGCTGATCCGCCGGGGCGACCTGGAACGGGTCGTGGTCGCGGCCGGTTACCTGGTCGAACCGGACCAGTACGCGCTGTTCGACGCCGGGCGGGCGCTCGCCGCCGACGGCGCGGTACGCCCGTTCAGCGCCGGCCGCAAGGGCCTGCTGCTGGGCGACGGGGTGGCCGCCGTGGTGCTGGAGTCGGCCTCCGCTGCCGCCCGGCGCGGTGCCGAGACGCTGGCGAGCGTGGCCGGGTGGGGCCGGGCGGGGGACGCGTACCACCCGTGCCAGCCGCACCCGGACGGGCTCGGGCTGGCCCGGGCGGTCGAGGCGGCGCTGCGCCGCAGCGGGCTGCCACCGGACGCGATCGGCTACGTCAACGCCAACGCCACCGGCACCCCGTTCAGCGACGCCTCCGAGGCGGCGGCGCTGGTCCGGGTGTTCGGCGAGGACGCCGGGCGGCTGCCGGTCAGCTCCACGAAGTCGGTGCACGGGCACGCGCTGGAGGCGTCCGGGCTGCTGGAACTGCTGGTCACCGTGCTGGCCCTGCGGCACGGCAAGCTGCCGGTCACCGCCGGCTGGCTCGGCCCCGACCCGCAGTGCCCGCTGGACGTCATCCGCGACGCCCCGCGCCCCGCGCGCACCGCGCACGCCCTGACCCTCAACGCCGCCTTCGGCGGCGCCAACACGGCCCTCCTGGTGAGCGCCTCATGACCGCCTCCGTGCCTAGCCCTCCGCGATCTTGCACTTCCGGCCCCGGCGAATCGGGCACAACGCCCGCCGAGGGGGCACCAACCGCAAGATCGCGCGCAGGGGTGGTGGTGCTCGCGGAGGCGCGGTGGCCCGAGGACGGGGATGAGGGTGCGGGGCCTGCCGGGGTGGCGGGGTTCGTGCACTCGCCGTTCCATCCGCTGGTGGCGGCGGTGGCGCAGCGGTGCCTCGCGCGGCGGTACGGCGACGGGCCGCTGCCGCCGGGCAACCGCACCGCCGTGGTGCTGGTCAGCGCCGGTGGGGACACCGCCGGGGCGGCGCACGTCCGCGCCACTGTGGACGCGGGCGGGCGGATCGGGCCGCTGTTCTTCTTCCAGTCGGTGCCGAACAGCGTGGCCGGGCACGTCGCGGCGCGCTGGGGACTGGACGGCCCGGTGGTGTGCCTGAGCCCGACCGGCGACCCTCGGGCCGACGGGGAGGCGGAAGCGGACCTGCTGCTGTACGACGGCGACGCCGCACAGGCGTTGCTGATCCTGATCGAACTGGCACCGGACGGTACGCCGGGCGAGGCGACCGCGGTGCTGCTGGGGGAGGGAACACGTCAATGAGGACGAAGGGACTGCGCGGCGCGCTCGCGGCCGACGCGGAACTGGGCGCGGGCAACGTGCTCGCCCGGGTGCTGGCCCACGGCGCCGACCCGGACGGGCCGGGACTCACGTTCGACACCGAGATCGACGGCCACCCGGCCGAGACCCCGCTGACCCTGGGCCGGCTCGACCGGATGGTCGCCGCCCGGGCGGCCTGGCTGCACGAACAGGGGGTGAAACCACGCGACCCGGTCGCGGTCTGGGCCGGCACGGCCGCCGACATGGTGCTGTCGTTCCTGGCGCTGACCCGCCTCGGCGCCATCCCGGCGCTGATGAACGGCAGGCTGCGCCCCGAGATCGCCGCCGAGTACATCCGCCGGCTGCGCGCCGCCGGGGTGCTCGCCGACGCCGCGCACGCGCAGGCGCTGGCCGGGCACGACCTGGGCGCCCCGATGATCGGCGAACCCGCGCAGGCGGGCACCGGCGACCCGGACGCGGCACCGGCGCACTACCGGCACCACCCGGACGACCCGATCGTCATCACCCACACCTCCGGCACCACAGGCGTGCCGAAGGCGGTGCTGCACTCGCACGCCAGCCTGTTCGCCGCCACCCGCCACCTGCTGTCCATGCCGCAGGCGCAGGGCACCACACGCATCCTCAACGCGCTGCCCGCCCCGCACACCGCCACCGTGCTCATGGTCAACCAGGCCCTCGGCAACCGGGCGGAGATGTTCCTGCTCTCCGAGCAGGGCGGCGAACGGGTGCTCGACGCGATCCAGCGCTGGCGCCCGGACGGCGTGTTCGGCTTCTCCGTCACCTGGGCCGAGCTGGCCCGCTTCGACCTGTCCGGCTACGACCTGGACTCGGTGCGGCTGTGGTTCAACACCGGCGACTGCTCGCACGAGCCGCACGTACGGCGGCTGGTCGCCGTCGGCTCCCGGGACGTGATGACCCGCGAGGGTGTGACCCGGGTACCCGGGTCGGTGTTCATCGACGGGCTCGGCTCCAGCGAGATGGGCCACTCGATGTTCCACATCACCCACACCGTCGACACCGACCGGTACGGCCGCTGCGTCGGCCGCCCGTACCGGTTCACCAAGGTCGCCGTGCTCGACGCCGAGGGCAACGAACTGCCGGCCGGGCAGGTCGGCTGGCTCGGCATCGACTCGCCGTCGCTGTTCCGCGGCTACTGGAACGACTCGGTCACCACGTACCGGTTCCGGCTGCGGGGCTGGTACCTCACCGGCGACCTGGTGTACGCCGACGACGACGGCCGCTACTACCACCTGGACCGGGCGGTCGACTCGGTCGAGGCAGGCGACGGGAAGCGGTTCTTCACCGCGCTGTCCGAGGAACGCATCCTCGCCGCCAGCCCCGACGTCACCGACTGCACAGTGGTGATAGTCAAGGCGGACGACGGCACGGTCACCACCGACGTGCTGCTGGAACTGGCCGCCGGCGCCGACCCGGACGCGGACCGCGCCGAGCGGATCCGTACCGCGCTCGGCCCGGACGTGGCCGCCACGCTGCGCCGGATCGTCCCGGTACGCGCCGACGACATCCCGGTCACCGTCACCGGCAAGGTCCGCAAGGTGGCGCTGCGCGAGCGCTACCTGACCGAGGCGCCGTCGTGACCGCCGTCATCACCGGCATGGGCCTGTTCACCCCGGCCGGGCGCGGCGCGGCGGACACGTTCGACGCCCTCCTCACCGGCCGGTCCGGGCTGCGCCGCCCGCCCGAGGGACACCCGGCGGCGGGCAGCCTGGAGGTGGCCGGGGTGCTGCCGGACATCGACCCGCGCAGCGTCGCCTCCGGACCGGAGACGAAGGTGCTCGACCGGGTGGTGCTGCTCGCCCTGATCACCGCCGCCGAGGCGCTCGCCGACGCCGGCATCGAGGTGGGGCGCGACGTCGACCCGGAGCGCATCGCGGTGATCGTCGGCGGTGTGGGCGGCATGTCCACCCTGGAGGGTCAGGTTCTGGCGCGGGCCGCCCGGGGCCGGGCGGCGGTCAGCCCGTACCTGCTCACCGGCATCCTGCCGAACATGCCCTCGGCGCGGATCGCCATCGCGCACGGCATCCGCGGCTACAGCTCGTCGGTCGGCACGGCCTGCGCCTCCGGCGCCCAGGCGGTCGCCGACGGGGTACGCCTCATCCGCTCCGGCGAGGCCGACGTGGTGGTGTGCGGGGCGAGCGAGGCGCCGCTGTTCGGCACGTTCGCCGACACGTTCGGCAACGCCCGGGCGCTGGCCCGGGGCTGGGACGAACCCACCGAGGCGAGCCGCCCGTTCGACAAGCGGCGCAACGGTTTCGTCCTGGCCGAGGGCGCGGCGCTGCTGGTGCTGGAGCGCGCCGGGCACGCCGACGGCCGGGGTGTGCGCGGCTACGCCGAGGTCGCCGGTTTCGGGGCGAACACCGACGCGTACCACCCGACCGCGCCCCGGCCGGACGGCGCCGGCGCGGCGGCCTGCATGCGCCGGGCCCTCGCGGCAGGCGGGGTCGAGCCCGCCGACGTCGGGTACGTCAACGCGCACGGCACCGGCACCAAGCTCGGTGACGTCGCCGAGACGATCGCGCTGGCCGAGGTGTTCGGCACCGGCGGTGTGCCGGTCAGCTCCACCAAGGCGCTCACCGGGCACCTGCTCGGCGCGTCAGGGGTGCTGGAGGCCGCCGCCACCGCGCTGGCGCTCGACAGTGGCCTGCTGCCACCCACCTACCACCTGGACGACCCGGACCCGGAGTGCGAGGCGGACCACGTCCGCGCCGTGCCCCGGCCCACCCGGGCCGGCCACGCGCTGACGAACTCGTTCGGGTTCGGCGGCCAGAACGTCAGTCTGCTCCTGCGCCGGCTCTCCGGGCCGGCCCGCCGGGCCGCCACCCCGGCCGCCGGCTGACCGGACTCCAGTCCCGGGCGTCCGTCCGGGTCGCGATCACGGGGGGAACAGGGGAAGCCCATGACCATCAACGGGATAGATCATCTCGAACTGTACGTGGGGGACGCCCGGCAGGCGGCCTTCTACTTCGACAACGCCGTCGGTTTCCGGCTGTGCGGGCAGGGCGGTCCGGAGACCGGGCTGGACGGGCAGCGGTCACTGCTGCTGGCCCAGGCCGGCATCCGGCTGCTGCTGACCACCGGACTGTCCGCGGAGCACCCGGCGGCCACGTACGTGCACCGGCACGGCGACGGCATCGCCGTGGTGGCGCTCGCCGTGGACGACGCCGCCGGGGCGTACGCGGAACTGGTGGACCGGGGCGCGACGGCGCTGAGCCCGCCGCGCACCTTCACCGGCGCGGACGCCGAGGTGGTGGTGGCCGAGGTCGGCGGCTTCGGCGACGTGGTGCACCGCCTCGTCGAGCGGCGCGGCGACGCGGGTGTGTTCCTGCCCGGCGCGATCGAGCCGGTGTCCGTGCCGGACGGCGCGGACACGCTGCTCGCCGAGGTGGACCACCTGGCGATCTGCGTGCCACCGGGGCAGCTCGGCGAGACCGTCGCGCACTACGAGAAGGTGTTCGGCTTCGCCGACATCTTCACCGAGCACATCGAGGTCGCCGGTCAGGCGATGAACTCCAAGGTGGTGCAGAGCCCGTCCGGGACCGTCACGTTCGTGCTGCTGGAGCCGGACACCGGCGCCCGGCCGGGGCAGATCGAGGACTTCCTGCGCTGGCACGCCGGCGCCGGGGTGCAGCACCTGGGTCTGCGTACCGACGACATCGTCACCGCCGTCGGCGCGCTCGCCGGGCGCGGGGTGCGGTTCGCCAGCACGCCCGGTGCCTACTACGACGGGCTGGAGCAGCGGGTCGGCCGGCTGGACGCGCCGGTGGACCGGCTGCGCGAGCTGAGCATCCTGGTCGACTCCGACCACGACGGGCAGCTGCTGCAGATCTTCACGGAGTCGATGCACGTGCGCCGCACGCTCTTCCTCGAACTCATCGAGCGGCGCGGGGCGCGCACCTTCGGCAGCGGCAACATCAAGGCGCTCTACGAAGCGAAGGAACGCGAGCTGGCCGCGGCGGGGGCGACCCCCGGCGTCGCGGCCGGAGGGGTAGGGGCATGACCACCATCGATCCCGGGCTGACCGCCGAGGAGGAGGCGCTGCTTCCCTCCGACGAGGACGTCCGGCACTACGCCGAGCACGGCTGGTACCTGTCGAAGAAGCTGCTCACCGACGACGAGGTGGACGAACTCGTCGCCGCCACCGACGGCTACTACGCCGGGGAACGTGACCGCCGCCTGCCGGTACGCCCGCCGAAGCTGGCCTACTGGGAGCCCTCCAAGGGTGACGTGCAGCGGCACAACGACTACGTCCACCACGAGCACGACGGCATCGCCCGCATCCTGCGCAAGCCGCTGATCGGTGCGGTCGCCGCCCGGCTGGCCCGCGCCGCCGAGATCCGGATCTTCCAGTCCACGCTGATCTGGAAGCCGCCGATCGCCGGTGAGCCGTCGAACATCGTGCCCTGGCACTTCGACAAGCACTACTGGGCGTCCTCGTCGTCGGAGAACATGCTCACCGCGTTCATCCCGTTCCACGACTGCGGCGAGGAGATGGGCACGATCACCATGGTCGACGGCTCCCACCGCTGGCGGGAGATCGGCGCCGACGACACGGTGGTCCGGCACTTCGCCGACCGGGACCGCGACCAGCTCGAGGTGATGCTCGCCGAGAACGCGGCGTACAACGGCGCGCAGATCCGCAAGATCCCCATGGTGATCCCCAAGGGACACATGAGTTTCCACCACTGCCGCACCTACCACGGCAGCGGTGCGAACGTCAGCGGGCGGCCCCGCCGGGCCATCTCGCTGCACCTGCAGGACGGCGACAACGCCTGGCGGGAGTATCCGCTCTCCGACGGCACGCTCGCCGCGTACAACCACGACGTGCTGGTCCGCCGCACCCACGAGGGCCGGCCGGACTACGCGGACCCCGATTACTGCCCGGTCATCTGGCGCGACCGCGCCCAGCAGGGAGGCTGACAATGTCACGGTACGACTGGGGTAAGACGCACCCGGGCATCGAGCGGCTGGAGCGGGCGGTGACCGAGCGCCGCGACGTGGTGGTCAAGCACCCCCTCTACGCCAACCTCGACACCCACGACGCGCTCGTCACGTTCATGGAGCACCACGTCTTCGCCGTCTGGGACTTCATGTCGCTGCTGAAGTCGCTGCAGCGGCAGCTCACCTGCGTCACGGTGCCGTGGATCCCGACCGGCCCGACCGGCAGCCGCCGCCTGATCAACGACATCGTCATGGTCGAGGAGAGCGACGAACTCGGCGACGGCTACATCAGCCACTTCGAGCTGTACGTGCAGGGCATGACCGAGGCCGGCGCCGACACCACGGCCGTCAACAAGCTCGTCGACCTGCTCCGCGACGGCACCCCGGTCACCGAGGCGCTCGGCGGCGCCGGCGTCCCCGCGGCGTCCGCCGCGTTCGCCGGCACCACCTGGCGGATCATCGAGACCACCCCGGTGCACTGCCAGGCCGCGGCGTTCGCGTTCGGCCGCGAGGACCTCATCCCGGAGATGTTCACCCAGGTCGTCGCCGTCAACGAACGCAGCAACCGGCTGAACAAGTTCGTCGACTACCTGGAGCGGCACATCGAGGTCGACGGCGAGCAGCACACCCCGATGGCCATGCAGATGCTGGCCGACCTGTGCGGCGACGACGACACCAAGTGGC
The DNA here is from genome assembly GCF_024519755.1 of Micromonospora sp. Mcm103. Taxonomy (NCBI): domain Bacteria; kingdom Bacillati; phylum Actinomycetota; class Actinomycetes; order Micromonosporales; family Micromonosporaceae; genus Micromonospora; species Micromonospora sp. Mcm103. The sequence goes on along the minus strand of NZ_JALJRJ010000001.1, from coordinate 225,096 downwards.
AGGAGTGCGCCGACACGGTGAACGCCGCGCTGGCCGCCCGCGCCCGCCTCTGGGACGACATCCTCGCCGCCGTCAAGGAGGGCCGTCCGGCGTGACCGGCTCCGACCCGCTCCGGCTCTACCGGACGGTCCGGCTGATCCGCCGCTTCGAGGAACGCGCGATCGAGCTGGTCCGCGCCGGGGAGATCGTCGGCGGCATCCACCCGTACCTCGGTCAGGAGGGGATCGCCGCCGGCGTCTGCGCGGCGCTGTCCGCCGATGACCTGGTCACCGGCACCCACCGCGGGCACGGGCACGTGCTCGCGAAGGGCGCCGACCCGGCCCGGATGCTGGCCGAACTGTGCGGCCGGGTCACCGGGCTCAACCGGGGCCGGGGCGGGTCGATGCACGCCGCCGACTTCGGCGTCGGCGTCCTCGGCGCCAACGCCATCGTCGGAGCCGCCGGCGCGATCCTCACCGGAGCGGTGTGGGAACGCCGGCGGCGCGGCGCCGACATCGTCGGCGCCACCTTCTTCGGCGACGGCGCGGTGAACGAGGGCATGCTGCTGGAGGCGTTCAACCTGGCCGCGCTCTGGCGGATACCGGTGCTGTTCGTCTGCGAGAACAACGGCTACGCCACCACCATGCCGGTCGACGGCGCGGTCGCCGGCACCATCGCCGGGCGGGCCGCCGCGTTCGGCATGCCGGCGGCCGTCGTCGACGGGCAGGACCCCGAGGCGGTACGCGAGGTCACCGCCGCCGCCGTCGCGCGGATGCGTGCTGGCGGCGGCCCCGAGCTGATCGAGGCCCGCACCTACCGCTTCGACGCCCACCACACCTTCGAACATCAGGTACGCCTCGACTACCGGCCGCCGGAGGAGGTGGCCGAGGGCCGGTCCCGCGATCCGGTGGACATCGCCGGAGCACGGCTGGACCCGGCGGTACGCGCCGAGGTGGACGCCGCGGTCGAGGCGGAACTGGACGCCGCCGTCGACTTCGCGCTCGCCGGGCCGCACCCCGACCCGGCGACCGCCCTGGACCACCTGTACGCCAGCGGGCTCACCGCCCGGACCGGAGGTGGCTGAATGCCCCGGCTCTCCTACCGCAGGGCGCTCACCCGGGCCCTCGCCGACGAGATGGCCCGCGACGAGTCCGTAGTGGTGCTCGGCGAGGACATCCGGGTGGCCGCCGCGAACGTCACCACCGGCCTGCTGAAGAAGTTCGGCCCGGAACGGGTCCGCGACACGCCCCTGTCCGAGCAGGCGTTCACCAGCTTCGCCACCGGCGCGGCGCTGGCCGGGGCCCGCCCGGTGGTGGAGTTCCAGATCCCGTCGCTGCTGTTCCTGGTCTTCGAGCAGATCGTCAACCACGCGCACAAGTTCCCGCTGATGACCGGCGGCCAGTGCGCGGTGCCGGTCACCTACGTGGTGCCCGGCTCCGGCTCCCGCACCGGCTGGGCCGGGCAGCACTCCGACCACCCGTACGCGTTGTTCGCCCACGTCGGCGTGACCACAGTCGTACCGGCCACCCCGGCCGACGCGTACGGGCTGCTGGTCTCCGCGATCCGCTGCGACGACCCGGTGGTGGTCTTCGCCCCGGCCGGCGCCCTGGACCTGCGCGACGACGTGACCGACCCGGCGCCGGTGCCGCTGGGTCGCGGGATCGTCCGCCGCGCCGGCACCGACGTGACGGTGGTGGCGGTCGGGCACCTGGTGCACGACGCGCTCGCCGTCGCCGAGGAACTCGCCGGCCAGGCGTCGGTGGAGGTCTTCGACCCCCGCACGCTCTACCCGTTCGACTGGGACGGCCTCGTCGAGTCGGTGAGCCGCACCGGGCGGCTTGTCGTCGTCGACGACGGCAACCGCTCCTGCGGCATCGCCGGGGAGATCATCGCCACGGTGGTCGAGCGGGTCCGGCTGGCCGCGCCACCCCGCCGCGTGACCCGCCCCGACGGCGCGGTGCTGCCCTTCGCGCCCGCCCTCGACCGGGCCGTGCAACCCGGCCGCGACCAGCTCACCGCCGCCATCCAACTGACCCTCAAGGACGGATGAACGATGGACCCGAACTACACGTGGCCGCCGCTCGGCCAGGCGTGGACCGACCTGCCCGAGTCCACCCGTACCGCGATGGTGACCGCCGGCGCCGCGGCCTGGGAGAAGATCTTCCACGGCCGGGCCACCTACAACAAGCAGTGGCGGCTGGCCCGCCCGCCCGTGTTCACCGCCGACGCGTTCCGCGAGCTGAACGAGGTCTGCGACCGCATCGCCCAGCTCATCCTCGAGGCCTGCCGGCGCCGCGCCCGCACCGCCGGTGAGCTGCGCCTGCTGCTCGACGTGCCGGACGGCGAGACCCGGCTGCTCGACCCGGACGAGGAACTGCACGAAGGGCTGCTCGCCGCGTACCGGCCGGACGTGCTGTTCTCCGGTGGCGTGCCGTGCATCGTCGAGTACAACATCGACAGCAGCCTCGGCGGCGGCTTCGACGCCGACACCGTGATCCAGCGGTACGCCGAGCTGTACCGTACCCATGACCTGCTCGACGGCGCGCGACCCGCACCGTCCCTGCTGGACCAGCGGTTCGTGGCCATCCGGGACACACTCGGCCTGCCCGACGGCGCCCGGGTGGCGCTGCTGATGGACTTCGACGCCGACTACCCGGGACTTGACGACCCGGAGACGTTCATCCGCATCCTGTCCCCGCTGATCGACCAGGCCCGCCCGTTCGGCATCGACCTGGTCATCGCCCCGGTCGCCACCGCCACCCTGGACGCGCAGAGCCGGCTGGTCGTCGGCGGCGCCCCGGTGGACGCACTGTTCCGGTTGTTCGTGCCCAACCGGGTCACCCCGAGCGCCGGGCTGGACGCGGTGGCCGACGCGCTCGCCGCGGGCACGCTGCCGATGTTCGTCAGCAGCGCAGCCTGGCTGCTCAGCAACAAGCTGAACTACGCCTGGCTCTGGGACGACCTGGACCTGCTGCCGGAGGACGACCGGACGCTGATCCGCCGGTACGTGCCGCACACCGTGGCGCTCACCGCCGACCAGCTCGACCGGGCGCTCGCCGAACAGGCCGACCTGGTCGCCAAGCCGGCCGGTGGCTCGGCCGGACACGGCGTGCTCATCGGCCGGGAGATGACACCTGTGGCGTGGGCGGACGGGGTACGCGCGGCCGTCGCCGAGGGCGGCAACATCCTGCAGCGCTACCACGAGGCGGACCGGGTGGCGATGGACTTCGTGCAGATCGAGACCGGTGAGACGGTCACCGCCGACGTCCCGTACAGCCTCGCCCCGTACCTGTTCGACCGCACCGGGTCCGGCGCGCTCGCGCGGGTCGGTTACCCGGGTTGCGACGAGGTCCTCAACCTGGCGAGAGGCGTCCTCCTGACCGGCATCCTCCTAACCGACTGACCCGCCCCGTCCCCTCCGCCCACCCACCCCAGCGCGTCGATCAAGGAGTTTGTGTCCTCACCAAGGCGTATTCCCGACACAAACTCCTTGATCACCGATCAGATCCGACCCGCAGGTCGACCCGCCGGCGCCCCTCGCAGCGTCGATCATGAAGTTAGCGGGGACAAAAGGGACGCCCACTGCCGCCAACTTCATGATCGTCGGGTTGGGTCGGGCAGGGTGCTCGGGCGGGCCCGCTAGGGGAGGGGTCAGGGGTGGGGGAGGTGGGTGGCGAGGACCTTCAGGGTTTCGGCGGTGGCTATGGCGTCGCTGCGGGCACTTCCGTGCCGGCCGTCGCTGCTGTACAGCGACGCATCGGCCACCAGCGGATGGTCGGTCAGGTGGACGTGCAGCGTGCCCAGGCGCTCGGCCACGCCCCGGGTGTGCCGCGACAGCCGGCGCATCCGCTCGCCCAGGCCCGCGCGCAGCGCGTCCGGCACCGCAGGGCTGTGCGACACGTCGAACATGCCCACAGTGATGACGTCCGCCCCCGCCTCCCGCAACGCGGTGATCATGGCGGTCAGCTCGGCGTCGACCGCGTCCGGGTCGTAGGCGGACCGGAACGCGTCGTTGCCGCCACACACCACCAGGGCCAGGTCCGGCTCGAAGGCCAGCGCGTCGGCGAGCTGGGTGGCCCGGACCTCGTGCGCGCGCAGCCCGCGCCGGCCCAGGTTCAGGTAGGCCAGCTCCGGCCGGATCGCGCGTAGCTCGGCCGCGATCCGGTCGGCCCACTGGAGGTCGGGGTAGCCGTCGGCCGGCTCGCACAGTCCTTCCGCGACGCTGTCGCCCAGCACCACGAACCGGCGCCAGGGGTGCCCGCGCAGCAACTCGGTGGCCTCCCCGGGACGCAGGCACCACGGGTCGGTCGCCTCGGTCAACGTCGATGGCATGACCGGCAGGCTAGCCGAGCGTCCCACGCGGGGAAAGAGGCTCAGGGCAGCAGGGCCAGCAGCTCCCCGGGCCGGGACAGGCTGAGGTCGGCCGGCTCGTCGGGGTCGTACTGGTGGCCCCACGCGGCGGCCACCGCTACCGCGCCGCTGTGCCGGGCGGCGCGTACGTCCAGTGGTGAGTCACCCACGTACGCGGCGCGGCCGGGCGGCACGCCGAGGTGCCGGCAGGCCGCCTCCACCCCGTCGGGCGCCGGTTTCGGGCGGTCGACCTGGTCGCCGCCGAGGACGACCTGGAAGTGGCCGAGCAGGCCCGCCCGGTCGAGCAGGATCTCGGCGGCCCGGTGGCTCGCGCCGGTGAACACGCCCACCGGCACCCGGGCGGCGATCTCGGCCAGCGCGTCCGCGACGCCGGGGTAGACGCGTACCCGCCCGGCGAGCGCGTCCAGCTCGGCGTGGTAGCGGTCCAGGTCGTCGCCGGAGGCCGGCCGTCGCAGCAGGTGCGTCAGCAGGTCGATGGGGGAGCCGATCGAGTAGCCGGCGATGACCTCGGCGTCGGTGTACGACGGGCCGCCGCCGGCCCGCACCGCCGCCCGGTACGCCGCCGGCACGACCGCGTGCGACTCGACGAGCGTGCCGTCCATGTCGAAGACGATCGCCTCCACCGGGCCGGTCACGCGGTCTCCGCCCGGTGCGCGGTGGCGAGCCGCTTCGGGGCGCGCGCGTGCCACGCCTCGGTGACCAGTTCGGTCAGCTCGTCCACGTCGATGCGGTCGAGCCGGACCAGCACCGCCGGATAGCCGTCGAAGTGCGGCGTGGTGAAGTAGACCGCCGGGTCGTCGGCGATCAGCGCCTCCTTGGCGCCCAGGTCGGGCACCCGCGCGCCGAGGATCGGGCCGTCCGGCGCGGCGTCGCCGAGCGACTCTAGTTCGCCGCGCCGCAGCGGCCGTTCCCAGACGAACGACTTGTCGCGGACGCGCCAGGCGGGCGCCTGGTCGTACGTGGGTCGTTCGGTGGTCTCCGGCAGTGCCAGCGCGATGCGCCGCACGTCGTCCCAGGTCGCCATGGCCCCGACCCTACCGCCGCCCCCCGACACCGCGGCCCGGACCGGCAGGCTCAGACCGGACCCGCAGGCTCAGAGCGGACCCGCAGGCTCGGGACCGGGCCGGCGGGCTCAGACCGGGGTGGGCGTGGCCGGTTCCGCGGCCGGGCGCCGGGACGCCCGGTTCAGCAGCAGCGGTCCGACGGTCAGCACCAGGCAGACCACAGACATCACCAGCAGCGCCGGGGTCAGGTCGAGCAGCGCCACCGACCAGCCGCCGAGCAGCGCGCCGACGGGCAGGCCGAGGAACGCCACCGATCCGGAGATGCCCAGCACCCGGGTCTGCAGCTCGCCCGGCACCCGCTGGTAGAGGGCGGCGCCGAGCAGCGGGTTGACCGCCGCGATGCCGATGCCGGACAGGAAGGTCACCACGAGCACCACGACCAGGTCGTCGCTGAGCGCCAGCGCGAGCAGCCGGGGTGCGCCGCTGAGCGTCAGCCCGAGCGCGAACGTCGTCCCGGCCGGCAGCCGGGTGCCGAACATCGTGAACAGCAGGTTGCCCAGCAGTGCGCCGGCCGAGAAGACGCCCAGCAGCAGACCGAACCCGGCCGGGTCGCCGAGCACCTGGTTGACCCAGAGCGGGATCCAGACCGCGACGCTGGCGTTGGCGAACATGTTCGACACCGAGACCACGATCAGCATGATCATCAGCGTCCGGTCGGTGCGCAGGTACGCGAAGCCGCCGCGCAGCGCCCGCAGGTAGGGCTCCCGGGGCGCCGGTTGCGCCGGTGCGGGTGGCCGGACCAGCACGCCGATCAGCAGCGCGCAGACCGCGAACGTGGCCGCGTCGATCCAGATGGCGCGGGTCAGCCCGACCCAGTCGATGAGCAGTCCGCCGAGTACCGCGCCGAACAGCGTCATGCCCCGGGCGAGGCCGTCGTAGGCGCTGGTGAGCCGGATCAGCGGCACCCCGGCCCGCTCGGCCGCCGGTTTGAACAGCACGTGCTTGACCCGGTCGCCGATGCCGCGCAGCCCGCCGGCGATCGCCACCAGCACCAGCAGCGTGCCGAAGCCGAGCCAGGGCGCCAGCGCCACCACGGCCATCGCGACGGCGCTCGCCGCGTCCACGAACACCGAGGTACGGCGTACCCCGAACCGGTCCGCCCACGGCGTCGCGAGCGCGCTGGAGAGCATGTACGGAAGCGTCTCCGCCGCCGCGACGAGTCCCATCTTGGTGGGACTGCCGGTGGTCTCCAGCACCAGCCAGGGGATGGCGACCACCGAGATCCGCGTGCCGAGGTTGGACAGCAGGTCGGCGCCGACCAGGGTGTACAACTCCCGGCGCGGGTTCACGCCGGACTGCCGATCGGGTCGGCGCCGGCCGGGTGGGCCGCCGCGTACCGGGCCCGCAACGCGCGCTTGTCCACCTTCGCGGACCGGTTCAGCGGCAGCGCGTCGACGAACTCGACGGCGCCGGGCGCCCACGTCTCGCTCAGTTCCCGGACCACGAGCGCGATCAGCTCCTCGCCGGTCACCGACGCGTCCGGGGCGGGCACCACGTACGCGTGCGGCAGCTCCCCGGCCACCGGGTCCGGTACGCCGATGACAGCGGCGGCGCGTACCTCGGGGTGGCCGGCGAGCACGTCCTCGATCGGGCGGGAGTAGATCGGCCAGCTGCGCTGCCGGGTGAGGATGCGGTCCTGTAACCGGTCGACCAGGTAGAGGTAGCCGTCGGCGTCGAGGTGCCCGATGTCGCGGGTGCGCACCCAGCCGTCGACGAGCGTCTCGGCGGTCAGCTCCGGCCGGCCGTGGTAGCCGGCGAAGCTCAGCTTGGTGCGCACCCACACCTCGCCGTCGGAACCGGCCGGCAGCACCCGCCCGTCCGCGTCGCGGATCTCCACCGTCACGTCGCCGTACGGGCGGCCGCAGGACCGCAGTCGCTCCGGATGCTCCGGGTCCTCGGTGAGTCCGGGCAGCGCGCAGATGACGACCGCCTCGCTGAGCCCGTACACGATGCGCAGGCACGGGCCGAAGCGGGCGATGGCCTGGCGTAGCCGGGCCGGCGCGGCGGGCCCGGCGCCCACGTTGAACATGAACATGGCGGAGAAGTCGGCGCCCGGCAGGTCGGGATGGTCGAGCACCTCGTAGAGCATCGGCGGGGTGACGAACGTGGAGGTGAGCCGCTCGGCGTCCACGGTGGCGATGAACGCGGCCGGGTCCCACTGCTCGCGCAGGAACAGCACGCCGCCGGTGAACAGGTTGAACAACGTGGTGATCTGGCCGCTCGCGAGCCACATCGGGGAGTGCGACAGGTGCCGCAGCAGCGGGAACCCGGCGCCCCGGAAGTCGGCGGCCAGCGCGAGCACCTGCCGGTAGAAGCTCTCCCGGTGGTGCACCAGCTTCGGCGTGCCGGTGGTGCCGCTGGTCTGCAGGAACGACTCCGGCGCGGGCACCGCGGCGGGCAGATGGACCGCCGGTCCGGCGGCCTGGGCGGTCAGGTCCGGTCCGGCGCCGCCGGGACCGAGGCAGAGCACCGGTACGCCGGACAGGCCCGCCGCGATCTCCACCGCCTGCGCGTCGCGCGGGTCGTGGACGAACGCCTCCGGCGCGGACAGCGCGACGAACTCGTCGACCTCCCGCCGCGAGGTCACCGGCGCGACCCACATGCTCCGGCAGCCGAGCAGGTGCAGGGCCAGTTGCAGCAGCGGCCCCTCGACCGTGTTGCCGAGCATCACCAGCACCGCGGCGCCCGGGCGTACCCCGTGGTGGTGCAACGCGGCGGCCAGGCCGCGCACCTGCGCGGCGACCTGGGGGTAGGTGAGGCGGCGTCCGCCGCCGACGAGCGCCTCCCGGTCGCCGAACCCGGCGAACAGCTCCAGCGCCTCGTGCACATAGTTCGGCCGGTCGGTCATCGGGCAGCCCCCATCATGGTCCGCGAGCGGCGTCCGGCCAGGTCAGGGCCGGGACAGGACGGCAGGTGCCAGGGTCGGCGACCGCACCGCCGCCAGCCCCGAGCCTAGGCAGCCACGGTCCACGGCGGACAGAGCCGATCGTCGCTGCGTCCCGTCCCGCGGGCATTTGATCATGTCGATCAGGTTGATTGACGCTCGTCACAGCCGGAAGCTAGTTTCCGGTCCATCGCCCGGGCCGGTGCCGCCGACCGCGTCACGCCCGGGGCTGCCGACCATGGAGGATCGATGCCGACCCCGAAGAGATGGCACGTCATAGCTTCCGCCGTCACGCTGCTGATCGCCGCCACCCCGGCGGTCACGGCGAGCGCCGGCCCGACCGGGAACGACCGCGCCGGGCACGGGCGCGCCGAGTGGGCCGGAACCTGGGCCGCCGCGGTGACCCGCGGGAACACAGTGGGCCTGACCAACACCGGCCTGAACAACCAGAGCATCCGGATGACAGTGCAGACCTCGGTGGGCGGCCCGCGCCTGCGGGTGCGGCTGACCAACCTGTACGGCGAGCAGGCCGTCCAGGTCGGCCGCGCCACCATCGCCCGGCCGAACACCGCCACCCCCGACGACCTGTCCGACATCGTCGGGTCGAGCGTCCGCCAGCTGACGTTCTCCGGCGCCGGCTCGGCGACCATCAACAAGGGCGCCGAACTGCTCAGCGACCCGGTGGCCTTCCCGGTGGCCGAGCAGGAGGACCTGGTCGTCACCCTGTACTTCCCGGTGCTCACCGGGCCGGTCACGTTCCACGGCCAGTCCCGGGTCACCAACTTCATCGGCGCCACCGACCTCACCTCGGCGGCCGAGGGCACCGGCTTCACCATCCGGCCCAACTGCTGCTGGATGTTCCTGTCCGGCATCGACGTGGAACGCAAGGCCACGCCCGGCTCGGTGGTGGTGCTGGGTGACTCCATCAGCGACGGCAACGGCAGCACCGTCAACGCCGATCAGCGCTGGTCCGACCTGCTGGCCAAGCGGCTGATCGACGCCCGCCCGGAGCCGCGTACGCCGGGTGTGCTCAACCTCAGCCTGGCCGGCAACCGGCTCAACCACGAGGGCCCCGAGCCCGGCGCGGACAACTTCCCCGGCTACTACGAGCTGGGCCCGAACGCGCTGGCCCGGCTCAACGAGGACGTGTTCCCGCAGACCGGGGTGCGGACCGTCATCACCCACCTGGGCATCAACGACATCTGGATGAACGGCGACAGCCCCGAGGCGATCATCGCCGCGCTGCGCCAGCTCAACCGGCAGGTCCAGGCGCGGGGCCTGACCAGCATCGCCGGCACGCTCATGCCGTACGAGGGCAACGGCGGGCCGGGCGTGTGGACCCCGGAGAAGGACGCCACCCGCCAGGCGGTGAACACCTGGCTGCGCGGGCCCGGCCGGGCCGAGTTCGACGGCATCGTCGACTTCGACGCGGTGATGCGGGATCCGGCCCAGCCGAGCCGGCTGCTGCCGGCGTACGACTCGGGTGACCACATCCACCCGAACGACACGGGCGCCGCGGTCATGGCGAACGCCGTACCACTGAAGTTGCTCGGACTGTGACACCGGGCGGGGGCGGCGGTCGACACGACGCCGCCCCCGCCACCGTTTTCCTGGGGAGGAAGAGACAGTGGACGTCAGCGAGATCCTGACCGGCCTGTACAGCGAACAGGGCCGGCAGAACCCCTATCCCTTCTACGCGGCCCTGCACGAGCACGGGCCGATAAACGCCGTACCGGCCCGGGCCGAGCACAGCACCGTGAGCGCGGTCGCCGGCGGATACGACGTGGTGGACCAGATCCTGCGCGATCCCGGCTGGTACAAGGGCTTCCCGCCCGGCTGGGAGGAGCAGGAGATCCTGCGCACGTTCCTCACCTCGATGATGTTCGTCAACCCGCCGGACCACACCCGGATGCGCGCGGTGTTCGCCAGGACGTTCACCCCGCGCCGCCTCGGCGCGCTGGAACCGGTGATCGAGCGGATCGTCGCCGAACGCCTGGACCACCTGGCCGAGGCGGGCGCGGACGGGCACGAGGTGGACTTCGTGGCCGACTTCGCGTACCCGGTCCCGGCGCTGGTGATGGCCGAGTTCATCGGCCTGCCCGCGGCCGACCTGACCTGGTACCGGCAGCGGGTCGACTGGATCGACGAGTACATGGACGTCTCCGGCAAGACGCCGGAGCGGCTGGCCCGGGCCAACCAGGCCGCCGAGGAGCTGCGCGTCTACTACCGGGACCTGATCGCCCACCGCCGCCGCACGCCCGGTCACGACCTGATCAGCGGGCTGGTCGAGGTGCTCGACGCGGGCGGCGTGGACCTCACCGAGGAGGAGTTGATCAGCAACCTGATCGTGCTGTTCAACGCCAGCTTCGTCACCACCGTCTACATGTTCAGCAACGGCCTGCCGCTGCTGCTGGACCACCCGGACGTCACCGCCGCGCTACCAGGCGACGACGAACTGGCACGCGGCTGCGTCGAGGAGGTGCTGCGGATGGAGAGCCCGGTGCACTTCCTGGCCCGATCCGCGCCCGCCGGCGCCGACCTCGGCGGCGTGCCGGTCAGCCGCGACGACAACGTGCTGCTGCTGATCGCCGCCGCCAACCGTGACCCGGCGAGGTTCCCCGACCCGGACCGCTTCGACCCGCGCCGCGCCGGCCCGCCGTCGCTGGCCTTCGGCGTCGGGCTGCACTTCTGCCTCGGCTCGGCGGTGTCCCGGCTGGAGGGCCGCCTGGCGCTGCCGCGCCTGTTCGCGCGCTTTCCCCGGCTCGCCGTCACCCAGCCCTACACGTACAGCGGGAGCCTGTTCCTGCGTGGAATCGACAAACTCTTCGTCACCACCGGGGAGGCCGGATGACACTCGATCCGCAGGTGGTCGCGTGGCGGGCCGCGCGCGCCGCCGCCGGCACCGCGCCGCTCTACACCCAGACCCTCGCGCAGGCCCGCGCCGCCGACCTCGCCGCGATCCGCGCCGGGTCCGGCGCGGTCGAGCCGGTCGCCGAGGTACGCGACACGACGGTGCCCGGCCCGGCCGGGCCGCTGCCGGTGCGGATCCACCGGCCGGACGGCGACGGTCCGCTGCCCACGCTCGTCTACTACTTCGGTGGCGGCTGGACGCTCGGCAGCGTCGACACGGCCGACGGGATCTGCCGGCGGCTGGTCAACCTGGCCGCCGTCCAGACCGTGACCGTCGGCTACCGGCTCGCCCCGGAGCATCCGTTCCCGGCGGCGGTGGAGGACTGCCACGCCGCGTTGCGGCACCTCGCCGCGCACGCCGCCGAGTTCCGCGTCGACGCCGACCGGCTGGCGGTGGGCGGGGACAGCGCGGGCGGGAACCTGGCCGCCGCGGTCACGCTGCTGGCCCGCGCCGACGGCGGTCCCCGGCTCGCCGCCCAGCTGCTCGTCTACCCGAACACCGACCAGCGGCCCGGGCACCGGCCGGGCGACGACGAGGACCCGATGCTGTTCAACAGGCACTCGGTCGGCTGGTACCGCGGCCACTACCTCACCGACCCCGGCGACGCCGCCCACCCGCTCGCGTCGCCGCTGCTCGCCGAGGACCTGTCCGGCCTGCCGCCGGCGTTCGTGGTCACCGCCGGGCACGATCCGCTGCGCGACGAGGGCCTGCGGTACGCCGAGCGGCTGCGCGAGTCCGGCGTGCCCACCGAGACGGACGACTACCCGGGCATGGTGCACGGGTTCTTCGCCATGCCCGGCGTGTTCGACGCCGGACGGCAGGCCCAGGAACGTGCCGCCGCCTTCCTGCGCCGCGCCTTCGGGCTCGACCCGGCGCACGCCCGGGCGGCGACGGGTGCCGACCATGGCTGACCCGGCGGACGGGTTCGTGCCGCCGGCCAGCCTGGCCGAGTTCGCCGCGCTCGCCCGGGCGGTCCTGCCGGCCGACGTGTGGGACTTCGTCGACGGCGGCAGCGGCACCGAGACCGCCCTGGCCGCGAACCGGGCCGCGCTGGACCGGGTGGCGGTGCTGCCCCGGATGCTGGCCGGGGTGGACGACCCGTCCACCGAGGCGGCGCTGCCCGGCGGCCGGGCCGCGTTGCCGGTGGCTGTCGCGCCGATGGCGTACCAGCGGCTGCTGCACCCCGACGGCGAGCCGGCGCTCGCGGCGGCGGCCCGGGCGGCGGGCGTGCCGTACGTGGCGAGCACGCTGTCCAGCACGCCGATCGAGGAGATCGCGGCGACCGGCGCGACGGTGTGGTTCCAGCTCTACTGGCTGCGCGACCGGGCGCTGGTGGCCGACCTGCTCGACCGGGCGGAGGCGGCCGGCTGCGCAGCGGTGATGGTGACTGTGGACGTGCCGGTGCTCGGGCGGCGCCTGCGCGACGCCCGCAACGGGTTCGCGCTGCCGCCGCACGTCACCGCCGCGAACCTGCCCGGCGGCCGGGACGACCTGGCGCACCAGGGCACCCCCGGCGTCTCGGCGGTGGCGGTGCACACCGGCGCGGTGTTCGCCCCGGCGCTGAGCTGGGCGGACCTGGAGTGGTTGCGGGAGCGTACCCGGGTGCCGTTGCTCGTCAAGGGCATCCTGGACCCGCGCGACGCGGTCCGCGCGGCGGACGCCGGCGTCGACGCCGTGGTGGTCTCCAACCACGGCGGACGGCAGCTCGACGCCGCCCCGGCCAGCGCGGCCGTGCTGCCTGAGGTGGTCGAGGCGGTCGACGAGCGGTGCGTGGTGCTGCTGGACAGCGGCGTCCGCGGCGGTGTCGACGTGCTGCGCGCGCTGGCGCTCGGCGCGGACGGCGTGCTGGTGGGCCGGCCGCTGCTCTGGGCGCTCGCGGCGGGCGGCCGGGCCGGCGCCGAGGCGGCACTGGCGCTGCTCGCGGCGGAACTGCGTGACGCCCTCATCCTCAGCGGCTGCCCCGACCCGGCCTCGGCCCGGCGGCTGCGTACCCGGATCGGAGGCTGACGTGGAACCCGTCGACCTGGCCGTCTCGGCGCTGCACGGCAGCGTCGGCGACCCGGCGCTGAACTCGATGAACTTCCTCAACGAGGTGGCGCAGCACTACCCGGACGCGGTGTCGCTGGCGGCCGGGCGGCCGTACGAGGAGTTCTTCGACTCCGCGGTGCTGCACACGCACCTGGACCGCTTCCGCCGGTATCTGGCCGAGGACGTCGGGCTGGACCGGGCCGGCGTGGACCGGACCCTGTTGCAGTACGGGCGCACCAAGGGGATCGTGCACCACCTGATCGCCCGGCACCTCGCCGTGGACGAGGGGCTCACCGTCGACCCGGAGTCGATGGTGGTGACGGTCGGCTGCCAGGAGGCGATGTTCCTGGTGCTGCGCGCGCTGCGGACCGGCCCGGCCGACGTGCTGTTCGCTGTCGCGCCCACGTACGTCGGGCTCACCGGCGCGGCCCGCCTGGTCGACCTGCCGGTGCGCCCGGTGGCCGGCGGACCGGACGGCGTCGACCTGGCCGACCTGCGCGCCGGGGTGCGCCGGGCCCGCGCCGAGGGGCTGCGGCCCCGGGGCTGCTACGTGATGCCCGACTTCGCCAACCCGTCCGGCGTCAGCATGGACACCGCGCAGCGGCGGCGGCTGCTGGAACTGGCCGCCGAGGAGGACCTGCTGCTGATCGAGGACAACCCGTACGGCCTGTTCCCCGCCGACGGCACCGAGCGGCGGCCCACCCTCAAGGCGCTTGACACCGCGCGCCGGGTGGTCTACCTCGGCTCGTTCGCCAAGACCGTCCTGCCAGGCGCCCGGGTCGGCTACGTGGTCGCCGATCAGCGGGTGGGGGAGGCGGACGGCACCGTGGTTCCGTTCGCCGACCACCTCGCGAAGATCAAGAGCATGGTCACGGTGAACACGTCGCCGATCAGCCAGGCGGTGATCGGCGGCGCGCTGCTGGCGCACGACTGCTCGCTGGTGGCCGCGAACACCAGGGAGCGGGCCGCGTACGCCCGTAACCTGCGCCACCTCGCCGACGGCCTGGCCCGGCGCTTCCCGGCCGGCGGGCCGGTCACCTGGACGGTGCCGGCGGGCGGGTTCTTCGTGGTGGTGAGCGTGCCGTTCGCCGTCGACGACGCGCTGCTGCACCGTTCGGCGCGCGAGTACGGCGTGCTCTGGACGCCGATGGCGCACTTCTACGACGCGGGCACACCGGTCAACGCGCTGCGGCTGTCGGTGAGCGCCGTCACACCGGAGTCGATCGATGTGGGCCTGGACCGGCTGGCCGCGCTGGTCACGGACACCATGGCCGGTGGTGCGATACCGGAGTGTCAGGGTTCCGGCACCGTGCGTGTTTCCTGACGCCGTTTCGTCTGTTGATAATGGACGAATGGTTGCCTGGGAGTACGCGTTGCTCGTTCGTCGGTATCAGGGTCAGGGTCGCAATTTCCACGTCTCGTTCGTGTGGTACGGCCCGGACGGGTCACGCACCGACGTGACCGCGTACGGCGACACCGCGATCGCGCACCTCAACCGGGTCGGCCGGGAGGGCTGGGAACTGGTCTCCGCCGCCGAGGACGTGAACAACGTGCAGGGCAGCACCGAGGTCCACCGCTACCACCTGAAGCGCCCGCTGCGCTGACCCCGTTCACACCGGCGCCCCGGGAGACTCGTTCTCCCGGGGCGCCGCCGTCATATCAGGTCAGGTCAGGTCCACGGCGGGGTAGAGCGGGAACGGCGTGAGCAGGTCGGCGGCCTGCTTGCCGACGGACTCGGCGACGGCCGGGTCCAGCACGTACTTCGCCTTCGACGGGGCGCCGTCCGGGCCGGTGCCGGGCGTGGTCTGGCTGAGCACGGTGTGGATCAGCTCGGCGGTGGCGTCCATCTCGGCTGCGCCGAGGCCGCGGGTGGTGAGCGCCGGGGTGCCGATGCGGATGCCGGAGGTGTACCACGCGCCGTTCGGGTCCTGCGGCACCGAGTTGCGGTTGGTGACGATGCCCGAGTCCAGCAGCGCCTGCTCGGCCTGCCGGCCGGTCAGGCCGTACCCGGACACGTCGATGAGCACCAGGTGGTTGTCGGTGCCGCCGGTGACCAGCGTCGCGCCCCGGCGCAGCAGCCCGTCGGCGAGCGCCTGCGCGTTGTCCACGATCCGCTGGGCGTAGTCGGCGAAGTCGGGGCGGCGCGCCTCGGCCAGCGCGACCGCCTTGGCGGCCATCACGTGCGGCAGCGGCCCGCCGAGCACCATCGGGCAGCCCCGGTCGACCTGGTCGGCCAGCTCCGGGCCGCAGAGCACCATGCCGCCGCGCGGGCCGCGCAGCGACTTGTGCGTGGTGGTGGTGACGATGTGCGCGTGCGGCACCGGGTCGAAGTCGCCGGTGAAGACCTTGCCGGCGACCAGCCCGGCGAAGTGGGCCATGTCGACCATGAAGGTGGCGCCGACCGAGTCGGCGATCTCCCGCATGATCCGGAAGTTGACCTTCCGCGGGTACGCGGAGTAACCGGCGACCAGGATCAGCGGCTTGAACTCGCGGGCCGCCTCGGCCACCCGGTCGTAGTCGATCAGGCCGGTGGCCGGGTCGGTGCCGTAGCTGCGCTGGTCGAACATCTTGCCGGAGATGTTCGGCCGGAAACCGTGGGTGAGGTGCCCGCCGGCGTCAAGCGACATGCCCAGCATCCGCTGGTTGCCCAGCTCACGGCGCAGCGCGAACCAGTCCGCCTCGGTCAGGTCGTTCACCTGCCGCGCCTGCGCCTTGCGCAGCGCGGGGGACTCGACCCGGTCGGCCAGGATCGCCCAGAACGCGACCAGGTTGGCGTCGATGCCCGAGTGCGGCTGCACGTACGCGTGGGACGCGCCGAACAGCTCCCGGGCGTGCTCGGCGGCGAGCGCCTCGACGGTGTCGACGTTCTGGCAGCCGGCGTAGAACCGGCGCCCGACCGTGCCCTCGGCGTACTTGTCGCTGAACCAGTTGCCCATCGCCAGCAGCGTCGCCGGGGACGCGTAGTTCTCGCTGGCGATGAGCTTGAGCGACTCGCGCTGGTCGGCCAGTTCCGCGGCGATGGCGTCGGCCACGCGCGGCTCGACGCCGCGGACGACCTCCAGCGCGCTGCGGAAGGCGGTGGACTCGGCGTTGCGCGACATGCGACCTCCAGGTGACGTGCGGAAGGCCCAGGCGCTCGGCATGCGTCCTCATGACGAGGCCGCTCCCCGATGGTGCTCCATCTCCACGCGCCAGTCACGGCCCGTGCCGATCCTACCGGCCCGGCCGGGACCTGCGAGGTTGGGCCGCCCGTCCCGGCGACTGAACCCCGCGACGCGAACGGGACCGCCCCGAGGGAGGGGCGGTCCCGCTCGCGTCGCGGTGCCGGTCTCAGGCGACCACGGCATCGAGGGACTTCTTCAGCGCCTTCGGGGCGGTCGGCGTCTTCGGCGCCTTGGGGCGCAGGTCGAGCATCCGCTGGCCGATCTCCTGGAGCTGGTTACGGCCGAGCGCCTCGCGGACCTTCGGGAACCACTCCTGCTCCTCCTCCTCGATGTGGTGCAGCACGTTCTCGATCAGCACCGTCGTCTTGGCGTTGTACCGCTCGTCGCCGGCGTCCATCGTGAACAGCTCGAAGCAGAGCACGTCCGCGACGTGGTGCTCCTCGTACGACTCCAGGACGTCGTCCTCGACGTCGGGCACCAGCTCGCGGACCTCCGGGTACATCACCTCGTTCTCGAGGTAGGTGTGCACCGTGAGGGCTTCGAGGATCTGCCCGACGATCTTCCCGCGCTTGCTCGCCGGTCCCTCCTCGGCCTCCTGGAAGGCCTTGAACAGGCGGCGGATCTCCTTGTGGTCCTCCTTGAGCAGGACGATCGCGTCGGTGGACACCGGTTACCTCCTAGGTCGGCTGACGGTGCCCCCCTACCCGGCGCCCCACCAGGACAAACAGACCGGGCCCAGCGTGATCGCCGGGCCCGGTCCACGCGGATACCGGTTACTTCACCGCGTTGTACGCGTCCACGACGCCGGCGCCGTAGAACCCGTTGCGGTTCCCGCCGGAGCAGGTCGCGTCGTACGCGTTCGGGCCCGCCGGGATCAGCGGAACCGGGTTGTAGACGCCCGACGGGCAGGACTTCGCGACCGCCGTGCGCTCCAGGAACGAGGACAGCTGGCCCGGGGTCATGCCCGGGTGCGCGGACAGCGCCAGCGCCGCGACGCCGGTGGCGTGCGGGCTGGACATCGAGGTGCCCTGCTTGTAGCCCCACCCGTTGGTGCGGGTGGCGGTGTTGAAGGTGGTGGACAGGATGCCGTCGGCGGACGTCGAGCGGGCGCCCTGGGTCCGGAACCGGGTGTCGCCGCCCGGCGCGGTCACGTCGATCACGCCCTGGCCGTACGAGGAGTAGTAGCTCTTCTCCCCGGTCGGGCCGACGGCCGCGACGGTCACCACGCCCGGCGCCTCGGCCGGCAGGTCGAGGCAGGCGTTGGTGAGGTTCTCGCGCTCCTCCGGCGTGCCGTTGTTCGGGCTGCCGGTGTCGGTGATCTTGTGGGCCAGGTCGTAGTTCGAGTTACCTGCCGACGCGACGTGCAGCACGCCCTGGGACTGCGAGTAGCGCAGGGCCCGCTGCACGGCCTTCCACACCGGGCGCTGACGCGCGTCGTTGCGGCAGTTCAGCTCCCACGGGTCGATGTAGTAGCTGTTGTTGGTCAGCTGCATGCCGTGCTCGGCGGCCCACATGAACCCGCAGACGGCCGCCTCCGGGAAGATGTAGCCGTCGTCGTTCACCACCTTGACGGCGGCGACCTTCACGCCCGGCGCGACACCGGTGACACCGACGCCGTTGACGGCGGCGGCGATGGTGCCGGCCACGTGGGTGCCGTGGTCGCTGGTGGTGGGGTTCCACGCGGTCTCGGCGGTGTTCGGGACGCCGCCCACACAGGAGGCGCTCTTGTCCTTGGCGATCTGGGTCGCCAGGTCCGGGTGGCTGCTGGAGATGCCGCTGTCCAGCACACCCACCACGACCGACGGGCTGCCGCCGGTCACGGCGTGCGCCTGCGGGACGCGGATCTGGGGCATGTCCCACTGCAGGTTGTAGAGCGGCTCGGCGGTCGGGTCGCCGGTGGCCGCGGCGACGGCGGCGGCCGGCACCTCGACCGTCTCGCCCTCGTCCAGGGCGGTGCCCAGGCCGGCGGTGGAGGCGACCGACTCGACGCCGGCGCCCGCCACCCGGGTGGCGAAGTCCGGGGCGGACGAGCGCACGA
The DNA here is from genome assembly GCF_024519755.1 of Micromonospora sp. Mcm103. Lineage (NCBI taxonomy): Bacteria > Bacillati > Actinomycetota > Actinomycetes > Micromonosporales > Micromonosporaceae > Micromonospora > Micromonospora sp. Mcm103. The sequence continues at coordinate 206,657 of NZ_JALJRJ010000001.1, read as the reverse complement.
CGAGCACACCGATCTTGTCGTACGCGGCCACCACGGTGCCGTCGGCGGCCGCCACGCGGGCGGCGGCCTTGGCGGTGCTGTTGCCCTGCGGGGCGAGCACGATGTAAGAGGTTTCCGGTCCGACGGCCGCGGCCGGTGCCGTGGCGCCGACGAGGGCGAGCCCGGCGCCGAGCGTCACTGCCGACGCCGCGGCGAGTGTCTTGCGACGGAGGTTGTTCACACAGACTCCCAGGGGTTCGTGCGGGTGGACCGCACCCCTGAGCGGGCTGCGGTCCGGGCGGAGGCACGGCGAAGTACCGGCCTCGCCCGGACCAGCGCCACCGCCTCCCGGCGTGTTACACGTGCCGCAAGCCCGGTGAAGTGGATCGTCAGACGGTGGCGATCGTGTAGGGGATCTCGTCGAGCAGTTCCCGGGCGAGGAAGCCGATCCGCCCGTACCGGGGGACCAGCCGCTGCCCGCTCACCGCGTGCGCGAACGCCGCCCAGCAGGCCGCCTGCGCCGGGTCGGCGCCCCGGGAGAGCAGACCCGCGAGCAGCCCGGCCCGCACGTCGCCGCTGCCCGAGGTGCCCAGCCCGGCGTCCCCGCTCTCCTCCCGCCAGGCCCGGCCGTCCGGCGTCGCGATGTGCCCGTACAGCGAGACGACCGCGTCGTACCGGCCGGCCAGTTCCACCGCCTCGGCGTCCAGGTCGTCGCCCGGATCGCGGCCCAGCAGGTGCCGCGCCTCGGTCAGGTTGGGGGTGAGCACCGCCTTGCGGCCGGACCCGGCCAGCAGCTCCGGCGCGTGGCTGAGCGCGCCGAGCGCGTACGCGTCGAGCACCAGCGCGGTCTCCCGGCCGGCCGCGTCCAGGACCAGGCGCAGCAGCTCCCCGGTGGCCTCGATGTCCGTCAGGCCGGGTCCGACCGCCACCACGTCGGCCTCCGTGACCAGGCCGCGGAGCAGGTCGCCCGGGTCGCCGCGGACCGCGCCGTCGCCGGTCTCCGGCAGGCCGATCACGAGCGCCTCGGGCACCTGGATGCTCAGCGACGCCGCAGTCGACTCGGCCGCGGCGAGCTGGAGCACTCCGGCGCCGGCCCGCAGCGCTGCCACCCCGGCCAGCAGCACCGCGCCGGGGGTGAACCGGGAGCCGCCGACCACCAGCACGGTGCCGCGCGCCTCCTTGCCGCCGGTGGGCACCGGCAGCGCCCAGTCCCGCAGCAGCGCGGGGGTGATCACGTCAGACCGGCTCGGCATTGACCTCGTCCTCCCTGGTGGGCTTCGCTCCCTGCCGGTGCAGGTGGGCGACGTCGTTGAACACCTCCGGCACGAGCCGGCCGGCGTCGTCGGCGTGCCAGGCGGTGACCGAGCAGTTGGCGATCACGTGCTCGCGGGTCAGCGCCATCAGCTCCGCCTCGGTGAGCCCCTCCACCAGGTAGCGCAGCAGGAAGACCAGCGCGTCGTGGCCGAACAGCAGCACCCGGCCCCCCTCTTGGTCGCGGCGCAGGTCGCCGAGCAGCGCCCGCAGCCGCAGCGCCACGTCGGTCCAGGACTCGCCGCCGGGCGGGCGGTAGTAGAACTTGCCGAGCCGGGTACGCCGCTGCGCCTCCTCCGGGTAGCGCCGGGTCACGCCGTGGCCGGTGAGCCCGTCGAGGACGCCCAGCTCCCGGTCGCGCAGCCGCTCGTCGACGCTCGCCGGGATCCCGGTGCCGCCGAGCGCCAGCTCGGCCGTGCGCACCGCCCGCAGGTACGGCGACACCACCGCCACGTCCGGCCGCCTCGGCTCCGGCAGCCCGGCCAGCCAGCGGGCGGTCGCCCGCGCCTGCTCCTCGCCGGTCGGCGACAGCGGGACGTCCGCGTCCCGGTGGGTGAGGTCGATCAGCTCGGCGCCGGACGTCTCGGCCGCCGTGGCCGCCACGTTCGCCGTGCTCTCGCCGTGCCGGACGATCCAGAGCGATCCCAACTCCGCCATGCGGCTCCCGGTACCCGGGCTCGACCGGGGATAACCGTGCCGGACCGGAGGGGCGGGGGACTGCGCCGCAGTGCATCGACCCGGCACAATGTCCCACGACGCGGGACGGACGGCCCGGGTCCGAGGGAGGCGCACATGGCGACTGTGGTGCGGGGTCTGCGGGAGGCGCTGGTGCTCTTCCTGATCGCCGCCGTGGTGATCGCGGCGGCGGTCGGCATCTGGGTGGCGGTCGGCGGCGGCGACTTCACGCACCGGCTGGGCGTGGCGTTCATGATCGTCGGCGCCGTGATCGGGATGACCGGCGACCTCACGCTGAGCCGCATCGGCATGCTGCCGGCCCGGTCGGCGTTCGGGCTGGCGCCCGAGCGGGAGGACGGCGGCGGCGGGCGGGTGCTCACCGGCGTCGGCATCTTCCTGTTCGTCTCGGTGCCGCTGATCGTCGTCGGTGCGCTGCTGATCACCTGAGCACGTGACGGCCGTCGCCGGACCGGTCAGTCCTCCGGCGAACCGGGACTCACGAGGCCCGTCTCGTAGGCGACCACCACCGCCTGGACCCGGTCGCGCAGGCGGAGCTTGGCGAGGATGCGGGCGACGTGGGTCTTCACCGTCGCCTCGGACAGGTGCAGCGCCTCCGCGAGTTCGGCGTTGCTCAGGCCGCCGGCCAGCAGGCGCAGGACCTCCGTCTCGCGACGGGTCAGCGTGGCCAGGTCGCGGTGCACCGCCGCCGTCTCCGGGTCGCGGCGGGCGAAGCGCCGCACCAGCCGGCGGGTGATGGCCGGTGCGAGCAGTGCGTCACCGTCCTGCACCATGCGTACGGCCGCGACCAGGTGTTCCGGCGTCACGTCCTTGAGCAGGAAGCCGCTCGCCCCGGCGGCGAGCGCGGCGTAGACGTACTGGTCCAGGTCGAACGTGGTGAGGATGATGATCCGGGGCGCCGCGACGGCCCCGGTGAGGATGCGGCGGGTGGCCTCGAGACCGTCGAGCTCGGGCATGCGCACGTCCATGAGCACCACGTCGGGCCTGGTGCGGCGGACCGCGTCCACCGCCTCCGCGCCCGTCGCCGCCTCGGCCACCACGTCCACCCCACCGGCCGTGAGGATCATGCGGAATCCGGTACGGACCAGTGCCTGGTCGTCGGCGACCACCACACGTACCGTCATGTCGCCTCCCACGGGATCAGCGCCTCGACGTGGTAGCCGGCGCCCGGCCGGGCGCCGGCGCGCAACGTCCCACCGTAGACGGCGAGGCGCTCCCGCAACCCGATCAGGCCGCGCCCGCCCGAGCCCACTATGGCGGCCGGGACGCCGGGCTCGGTGTTGCCGACCTCGATCCGCAGGCTCTCCGGCGCGTACTCGACGACGACGGTGCCCGCGGCGCCGGGTGCGTGCCGGACCATGTTCGTCAACGCCTCCTGCACCACCCGGTAGGCGGTCAGCCCGACACCGGAGGTGACCGGCCGGCGCTCGCCGGAGATGGTCAGCCGTACCGGCACGCCGGCGTCACGCACGCGTTCGATCAGCTCGGGCAGGCCCTCGATCCCGGGCTGCGGGTCCTCCGGGTCGTCCGGTTCGGAATCCGCCAGCAGGCCCATGACGTGCCGCAGCTCGGTGAGCGCGGACCGGCCGGTCGACTCGACGGCGAGCAGCGCCTCCCGCGCCTGATCCGGAGCGGCGGCGAGCACCGTCCGGGCGGCGCCGGCCTGGATGACCATCACGCTGACGTGGTGCGTCACGACGTCGTGCAGTTCCCGGGCGATGCGGGCCCGTTCACCGGCGACCGCGTCGCGCAGCGCCTGCTCGTGGGCGCGGGCCTCGGCGGTGAGCCGCCGCCGGTCCTCACCTGCTCGTCGCCGCCACACGTGATGGCCGCCCGCGGCGGCCACCAGCGGGGCCAGCACGACGAACGGCAGGTTGGCCGCGGGCACCGTGACCGGCATCAGCTCCCGCAGGCCCAGGGCGAGCAGCGCCACCGCCGGGACCGATGCCAGCGCCGGCAGCCGGTACGGGCTGTGCGCCGCCGCGCTGTAGACGGCGACGAGGCAGGTCAGCACCACGCACGGGTACAGGGCCGGTTGCCGGTCCCCGTCGGTCACCAGCACCAGTGACGCGGCGCCCATGGTCGCCCAGAGCACCGCGAGCGGATACCGGCGGCGCAGCACCAGCGGCGCGCACATGACGAAGACCAGCAGCAGCGCCCCGAGCGTCGACCCGGGCTGTGCCGGCTGCGCCTCCGGCGGGACCGCCAACGGGGGCAGCGGCAGCGGCGGCGGCAACGGCGGGGGCGGGACGCCGACGTCGTCGGTGGCGGCCTGGAAGCACACCAGCCCGAGCACACCCGCCAGCGCCGCGTCGAGCAGCAGCGCCCGCCAGCCCGGCCTCGGCAGCGGCCCGGTCGCCACGATGCCTCTCACGCGTCCATTCTCGCCGCCGGTGCCCGGCCGGGGCATCGGCCCCGGTGTGCAGTGCGACTACATCGCAGGGATGACCCCGGGCGAAGATCCACCTCCGGCGGTACGGCGATGCGTCGCGGGACCGATGCCCGGCCTCCGGATCCGCCCCTAACGTCACGGCGTCCAGTCGACGGCCTGACCGCAAGGGGCGACACATGACCGATCCGGTGATCGACGTACGCGGGGTGACCCGCCGCTACGGCGAGGGGCCGCCCGCGCTGCACGACGTGTCGCTGACCGTCCGGCCCGGCGAGTGCGTGGCGGTACTCGGCCCCTCCGGCAGCGGGAAGTCCACACTGCTCAACCTGCTCGCCGCGCTCGACCGGCCGGACGTCGGCACGGTGACCGTCGCGGGCACCCGGCTGGAGAAGCTCGGCGAGGCCGCGTCGGCCCGGTTCCGGCGCGCACACGTGGGCCTGGTCTTCCAGTTCTTCAACCTGCTCGACGACCTGACCGTGCTGGACAACGTCCTGCTGCCCGCCCAACTCGCCGGCGCACCGGCCCGCGCGTCGCGTGAACACGCGGCCTCCCTGCTGGACTCGCTCGGCATCGCCCGGCACGCGCACGCGTACCCGGGACGTCTCTCCGGGGGTGAGCGCCAGCGCGTCGCCGTCGCCCGCGCCCTGGTCAACCGGCCCGCGCTCCTGCTGGCCGACGAGCCGACCGGCGCGCTGGACACCGCCTCCGGTGAGGACGTCCGGCGCCTGCTCGACGACCTTCACCGCAGCGGCCAGACCATCGTGCTCGTCACCCACGACCTGCGGCTGGCCGAGGCGTCCGCCGGCCGGACGATCCGCCTGCGCGACGGCCGGGTCGAGGTGCGACGGTGAGCGGGCTGCGCCGGGTCGTCCGGTCCGGCGTACGGCGCCGCCGCGTGCAGACAATAGTCGTCGGCCTGGTCACCGCCGCCGCCGTGACCGCCACGGTGCTCGGCGCCGGGCTGCTCGTCGCGTCGCAGGCACCCTTCGACGACGCGTTCACCACCCAGCGGGGAGCGCACCTGACCGTGCGGGCGGACTCCGGTGCGGTGACGGAACCGCAGCTCGCCGCGTCGGCCTCGGCGCCGGGCGTGGTGGCCGCCGCCGGTCCGTACCGGGTGCTCGTGGTCGCCTTCACGGAGGGCGGCGGGATGCGGACGCCGCCGCTGACAGTCGTCGCCCGCACCGATCCCGGCGGTCCCGTCGACCGGATCGAGCTGGCCGGCGGGCGGTGGCCGGCCGGGCCGGACGAGATCGTGCTCAGCGGCGGCGCCGTCCGCCTGCCGCCCGGCTCCCGCCTGACCACGCCGAGCGGCGCCGAGTTCACGGTGGTCGGTACGGCCCGGTCGATCAGCGACACCGCCGGCGCCTGGGTGCTGCCGTCGGCCGTCGGCGTACTCGACGGGCCGGACACGGCGGACGGGTACCAGATGCTCTACCGGTTCGCGGACGCGCGCACGGCGACCGAGGTCGGCACCGGACGGGACGCCGTGGTCGCGGCGCTGCCCGCCGGCGCGGTCACCGGCGCCCGATCCTGGCTCGACGTGCGGCAGCAGGCAGTCGAGGACGCGGCCGTCTTCGTGCCGTTCCTCGTCGCGTTCGCGCTGCTCGGCATCGTGATGGCGCTGCTGGTGGTCGGCACCGTGGTCGCCGGGACGGTCGGCGCCGCCACCCGCCGGATCGGCATCCTCAAGGCGCTCGGCTGCACCCCCGCGGGCATCGTCCGCGCCTTCGTCGCGCAGACGCTGGTCCCGGCCGCCGTGGGTGCGGCCGCCGGAACGGTCACCGGGAACCTGATCGCGCTGCCCGTACTGGCCGAGACCGAGCAGGTCTACGGCTCGGCGAACACCACCATCGCCTGGTGGGTGACGGTCCTGGCCACCGGCGGGGTGCTGGCGGTGGTGACGCTGACCGCGTGGACGGCCGCGCTGAGGGCGGGCCGGCTCCGTACCGTGGACGCCATCGCGGTCGGACGGGCGTCCGGTCCGGCGCGGGGCCGGTGGGCGTCGCGCCTGGCGGCGCGGCTGCCGGTGGCCAGGCCGGTGGGCCTCGGCCTGGCCCGCCCGTTCGCCCGGCCGGCACGCACTGTCGCGATCCTGCTGGCGGTCGCGACGGGCGCGGCGGCCGTGACGTTCGCGACCGGGCTCGCCGCGTCGCTGCTGCGCATCCAGACCGCGCTCACCCAGGACGTCGCTGACGTCACGGTGAACGGCGACCCGGACGCCGGACCGGCCGCCGCTCCCACCGCCGATCCGGCCGCGGTGCTGGCGGCGATCGACGCCCAGCCGGGCACCCGCGCCAGGTACGGCCTCACGCAGGCGCCGGGCGCCGTCGCGGGCGTCGCCGACCCGGTCTCCGTCACGACGATCACCGGCGACGCGGCGTGGGACGGCTTCGAGATGGTGTCCGGACGCTGGTTCACCGCTCCCGGCGAGGCCGTCGTCGGCGGACCCCTGCTGACCGCGACCGGAACCCGGATCGGTGACACCGTGACGGTCCGGATCGAGGGCGAGCCGGTACGCCTGCGCATCGTCGGCGAGGTGTTCGAGTCCGCCATGGCGGTGTTCACCGGTACCGCCACGCCCACCGGCCGGAACCCGTCCGAGTACCGGATCGCGCTCGCCCCGGACACCGACGCCGGCACCTACGCGCAGGCGCTGACCGGCGCACTCGCCGGCCGGGGCCTCACCGCGCGGCCGAGCGGCGCGGAGACCGACCCGCTCCTGCTGGTCGTGGAGGGGCTGACCGCCACGCTGACCCTGCTGCTGCTCGCGGTGGCCGCGCTGGGTGTGCTCAACATGCTCGTCCTCGACCTGCGCGACCGGGTGCACGATCTCGGTGTGCACAAGGCGCTCGGCATGACGCCGGGCCAGACGATCGCGATGGTGGTCGCCTCGGTCGCCGCCGTCGGTCTGGTCGGCGGGCTGCTCGGCGTACCGGCGGGTGTGGCGATGCAACGGCTCGTCGTCCCGGCGATGGCCGCCAGCGGCGGACTGCACCTGCCGGAGCGCCTGCTCGACGTGTACGGGCCGGTCCTCCTGGCGGCGCTGGCGCTGGGCGGGCCGCTGACAGCACTGCTCGGAGCGCTGCTGCCGGCCGGGTTGGCGGCCCGGACCCGGACCGCGACGGCACTGCGGAGCGAGTAGCGCGCCCGGCGGCGTCGCTGGTGTCGGTGGGGCCGGTTATGGTCCCCGCACACTGCGGGCGATCAAGGAGACGGTGTGCGCAGATTCGAGTTCGTGGGTGGCGGTTCGGCCAAGTTCTGGGAGGTCGGGCAGAGCGACGCGACGGTGACGGTCCGCTATGGATCGATCGGCGCGCAGGGCCGCACCCAGGTCAAGGAACTGGGTTCGCCGGCCGAGGCCGCCGCGCACGCCGACCGGCTGATCGCGGAGAAACTGCGCAAGGGGTACGCCGAGACGACAGTCGCGCCGTCCGCCGGGCACACCGCAGCGCCCGCCGCCGGGCCGGCCGCGCCGAGCCACGACCCGGAAGCGGCCGGCGCCGATCCGGCCGGTAGCGCCCCGGCCGGGGCGCTACCGGCGGCGCCGCCCGCCGGCGAGCTGCCGGACGAGGAGGCGTTCGAGGTTCCGGCCGGCTGGCGACGGATGCTGGTCCCGCGCCGGGGTGGCGCACCGGGCCCGGCCCTGCCGAGCGCCGCGAAGGGCCGGGCCGCCGGGCGGAAGGTGCTGGACTCGGTGGCCGCCCAGGTCGCCGCCACCGCGCGGGCCACCGACGATCCCGAGCTGGGCCCGGCGCTGCGCGGCTACCTGGACGGCGAGCCCGGCCCGCTGGGCGGTGCCGCGCTGGTGGCGGCGGTGGCGGTGGCGCTCGGCTATCACGGGCGCGACCAGCAGGGGGTGGCCCTCGCCGACCTGCTGGTCGCCGATCTCGGCCCGGTCGGCGCGGCGGTCGCCGCGACCGGGCAGATCACCGTGGCGGCCACCGGGTCGGCGTCCCCGCTTCTGCTGAACCGCACCGAGGCGGAGAAGTCACACAACTACGGCCACTGGCGTCTGCGCCAGTCCGTGCTGCGCCGGGTCCGGGCGCACCTCGCGGCGGCCGGTGACGCCGACTACGCCGCCGCCCGCACCGCGCTGGTCCCGTACCGGTCCGGGCCGCTGGCGACGCGGGCGGTCACCTCGTTCCTGCTGCCGACCGAGCGGGAGTGGGTGGCCCAGGACGTCGCCGACGTGGCGCGCGACGGGGGCCCGTTCCTCGCCGAGTTGCTGCTCGCCGCGGTCGACGACGTGGACGCCATCCACGCCCTCGCCGGGCACCTGCAGGTCTACCGGCTGATGTACGACCAGGCGCCGATCGTCACCGCCACCACCGCGGTCGGGCCACCCGTCGCGCCGGTGCTGGCCGGGTGGTTCGACCACGAACACACCGGCGCGGACGGGCGGCAGCGTCTGGTGTCGCTGCTGGCGGCCCTGCCCGGCGACGAGCCGATGACGGCGCTGCTGGACCGGCTGGACCGCAGGTACGTCCCGCCCGCGGTGACCGAGATGCTGCGCCGCTTCCCGGTGCGCGGCGTGCGCCTGCTGTCCGCCGCCGCCGAGGGGCGCAGCCCGGCCGCGCGGGAGGCCGCCACGTTGCTGCGCGCGCACGTGCTGGCCAACCCGGCCGCCGTCGAGGCGGCGCTGCCGGCGCTGAACCCGGCGCAGCGGGAGCGGGTCGAGCGGATCCGCGACGACGCGTCCGCGCTGCCGGTCGCCGGGCCGGACCGGCTGCCGCCGGTGCTGGTGACGCCGCCCTGGTCGGTCCGGCGCCCACGAGCCACCCCGCCTGTGGTGGACGGGCTGGAGCGGCCCGCCGGGTCCACCGTGGCCTGGCTGCCGGGGGAGCGGGAACGATGGGCCGCGATCGTGCCCGGCTGGGCCGGTCACTGGCACGGGAACGACCTGGGCGCGCTCGCCACCGAGGTCGCCGCCGGGCGGGCCGGATCGTACGCGGCGATCCACTTCTTCGTGCGGGCCACCGAGGAGCTCGCCCGGCCGCTGCTGCCGTCCTGGCGGCCCGACGAGTCCTGGGGCGCCGACCGCTGGATGCTGCGCCTCGCCGGCCGGTACGAGCTGGACGCGCTACCCACCGCGCTGCACCTGGCTCGCACCGCGCCGAAGAGCGTCGGCGAGGTGCTGCTGCCGTACGCCGACGGTGAGGTCGCCGACCTGATGGCCGACTGGCTCGACCGGCTCAAGACGGTCCGCCCGATCGCCCGGGCCTGGCTGCGGCGGCACCCGGATTACGCCGTGCGGGCGCTGCTGCCGGCGGCCCTGGGCACTCCCGGCCCGCGCCGCCGCGCCGCCGAGCGCGCGCTGCGCCTGGTCGCCGCGGAGCACCGTGCGGTGCTCCTCGGCGTGGCCGGGGAGCACGGCGAGGCGGCGCTCGCCGCCGCGACGGTGATGCTCGACGCGGACCCGCTGGCCCAGCTTCCGGCCCGGATGCCGAGCCTGCCGGCCTGGCTGGACCCGGCGGTTCTGCCGCAGGTGCTGCTGCGGGACCGTTCGGCGGCGCTGCCCGCCGACGCGGTACGCCACCTCTGCACGATGCTTGCCATCTCCTCGCCCGGCGAGCCGTACCCGGGCGTGGAGGTCGTCCGCGCGGCGTGTGACACCGACTCCCTGGCGGAGTTCGCCTGGGCGCTGTTCGAGAGTTGGCAGGCCGCCGGCGCGCCGTCGAAGGACGGCTGGGCGTTCACCGCGCTGGGGCTGCTCGGCGACGACTCGACCGCCCGGCGGCTCGCGCCGCTGGTCCGGGCCTGGCCGGGCGAGAGCCAGCACGCGCGGGCGGTGACCGGCCTGGAGGTGCTGGCGCAGATCGGCACCGACGTGGCGCTGATGCACCTGTACGGCATCTCGCAGAAGGTGAAGTTCCGGGGCCTGCGGGAACAGGCGGCACGCAAGGTCACCGAGGTCGCCGACGGGCTGGGCCTGACGCCCGAGCAGCTCGGCGACCGGCTGGTGCCCGACCTCGGGCTGGACGCCGACGGCAGCCTGGTCCTCGACTACGGGCCGCGCCGGTTCACAGTCGGCTTCGACGAGCAGCTCAAGCCGTACGTGGTGGACGGCACGGGCGCCCGCCGCAAGGACCTGCCCAAGCCCGGCGCCCGGGACGACGCCACGCTGGCGCCCGCCGCGTACAAGCGTTTCGCCGGCCTGAAGAAGGACGTGCGTACGCTCGCCGCCGACCAGATCCGCCGGTTCGAGGCGGCCATGGTGACCGGGCGGCAGTGGCCCGCCGCGGACTTCCGCCGCTACTTCCTGTCCCACCCACTGCTGTGGCACGTCGTGCGCCGGCTGGTCTGGGCCACAGTGGACGACACCGGCCGGGTGGGCGCCGCGTTCCGGGTGGCCGAGGACCGCACGCTCGCCGACGTCGACGACGAGACGTACGTCCTGCTGGACGACGCCACTGTCACCATCGCGCACCCGCTGCACCTCGGCACGGTGGTGCCGGCCTGGGCGGAGGTCTTCGCCGACTACGAGATCCTGCAGCCCTTCCCGCAGCTCGGCCGCGAGGTGCACCGGCTGGACGAGGCCGAGCGCGGGGAGACGCTGCTGCAGCGGCACATGGGCGTGACGGTCCCGGCCGGGCGGCTGCTGAGCCTGGAACGGCGGGGCTGGCGGCGCGGCACCCCGCAGGACGCCGGCATCCAGAGCTGGTTGGACCGCGAGGTCCCCGGGGGCCGGGCCGTGGTGCTCGACCTCGACCCCGGCATCGCTGTCGGCGTGGTGGACATGTTCCCCGACCAGAAGATCGAGGCGATCTGGGTGAACGACGTGCCGTACGGCGACTGGTTCCCGCGCGGCGGCAAGGTCCGCCTGCGCGACCTGGACGACGTCACCGTCTCCGAGGTGCTGCGCGACCTGGCGGAGGTGACCCGGTGACCGCGCTCGACCCGACCGCCGAGCGGGCCCGGCGGCCTCCGGCCGTCGAGCGAGCGCAGCGGCCTCCGGCCGAGGTGCGGTACGCAGACGAGCTGGCCGCGCTGGCCGCGAACGACAGCGACCCGCGTCCGCCCGGCTGGCGGCTGAGCCTGCGCGCCGCGCGCCGGTTCATCCTCGGCGACCAGGCCGCCGGGATCCGGCGCAAGTTCGTCGGCGACCCGTCGCTGATCGACCGGGCGCTGGTGGCGCTGGCGACCAGCCGCGGCCTGATGCTCGTCGGCGAGCCCGGCACCGCCAAGTCGCTGCTGTCGGAGCTGCTCGCCGCCGCGGTCAGCGGCGACTCCACGCTCACCATCCAGGGCGGCGCGGCCACCACCGAGGACCAGATCCGCTACTCGTGGAACTACGCGCTGCTCGTCGCCGACGGCCCGTCGCCGCGCGCCCTGGTGCCGGCGCCGCTGCTGCGCGGCATGGCCGAGGGGCGGGTGGTCCGCTTCGAGGAGATCACCCGCTGTCCGCTGGAGGTGCAGGACTGCCTGCTGTCCCCGCTGTCGGACCGCGTGCTCGCCATTTCGGAGCTGCCGGGCGCCGACGCCATGGTGTTCGCCCGCGAGGGCTTCAACGTGATCGCCACCGCGAACACCAGGGACCGGGGCGTCAACGAGATGAGCGCCGCGCTGAAGCGGCGGTTCAACTTCGAGACCGTCTTCCCGATCCCCGACCTCGGCACCGAGCTGGAACTGGTCGAGGCCGAGGCGGGCGAGTTGCTGCGCCGCTCCGGCGTGGCCGCGCCGCCCCGGCGCGACCTGCTGGAGGTGCTGGTCACCACGTTCCGGGAGCTGCGGACCGGGATCACCGAACGCGGCGACGCGATGGAGCGGTTGTCGGCGGTGATGAGCACTGCCGAGGCGGTGTCGGTGGCGCACGCGGTCGGGCTGCGCGGCTGGTTCCTGCGCGGGGAACCCGGCGACGCCGCCGACCTGGTCGCCTGCCTGGCCGGCACCGCCGCGAAGGACGACGCGGAGGACCTGGCACGGCTGCGGCGCTACCTGGAACAGCAGGTGTCCCGCCGTTCCGGCGCGCAGTGGCGGGCGGTGCACGACGCCCGGCACCTGCTGCCCGGGTGAGCACCGTCGAGGCGCCCGGCGGCGTCACCTTCCTCGGCGTCCGGCACCACAGCCCGGCCTGCGCCCGGCTGGTCGCCGCCACGGTGGCCCGGCTGCGTCCGGCGTACGTGCTGGTGGAGGGCCCGGCGGACCTGAACGGGCGGATGGACGAGCTGCTGGGAGACCACGAGCTGCCGATCGCCGTGTTCACCGCGCACCGCGACGGGACCCGGCGGCACGCCTCCTGGAGCCCGTTCTGCGCGTACTCGCCGGAGTGGGTGGCGCTGACCGCCGGGCGCCAGGTGGGCGCGCAGCTGCGCTTCATCGACCTGCCCGCGTGGCATCCCGCGCTGTCCGGCCGCGCCAACCGGTACGCCGACGCCGACCAGCGGTACGCCGAGGCGGTCCGCCGGCTCTGCGCCACGCTCGCCGTGGACAACGTGGACGCGCTCTGGGACCACCTGTTCGAGATCGGCCCGGACGACGGGCTGGCCGAGCGCCTCGACACGTACTTCGACGTGCTGCGGGGCGAGTCGGCGGCCGGGGAGGACGACACGGCCCGGGAGGCGTACATGGCCCGCTGGGTACGCGCCGCCCGGCGCCGGGCCGCCGGCCGGCCGGTGCTGGTGGTGACCGGCGGCTTCCACCGTCCCGCCCTGGTCCGGCTGACCGCCGGCGACGACGGAGCGGACGACGACTGGCCGGAGGTCCCCGCTCCCGCACCGGACGCGGTGGCGGGCAGCTACCTCGTGCCGTACTCGTTCCGGCGCCTGGACGCGTTCGTCGGCTACCAGTCCGGGATGCCGTCACCGGCGTACTACCAGCGGGTCTGGGAGGACGGGCCGCGCCGGGCCGCCGAGGCGCTCACCGAGGCGGTGGCGGCCCGGCTGCGCACCCGGCGGCAGCACGTCTCCACCGCCGACCTGATCGCCGCCCGGAGCATGGCCGGCGGCCTGGCCCGGCTGCGCGGCCACGCCCACCCGGGCCGCGTCGACGTGCTCGACGGCCTGGTGTCCGCGCTGGTCACCGACGCGCTCGACCAGCCGCTGCCGTGGGCGACCCGGGGCACGCTGGCACCCGGCGCCCACCCGGTGGTGGTGGAGATGGTGGCCGCGCTCAGCGGCGACCGGGTGGGCCGCCTGCACCCGGACACGCCGCTGCCGCCGCTCGTACACGACGTCGACGCCGAGCTGGCACGGCATCGGATCGATCCGCACGAGGCGGTCGAACTGGACCTGACAGTCGCCGGCGACCTGACCCGCAGCCGCCTGCTGCACCGGCTGCGGCTGCTCGACGTACCCGGTCACGTCCGCGAACGCGGCCCCCGGGTGGGCGCGGACGCGCTGCTCACCGAACGCTGGTCACCCGCGCCGTCGGCAGACCGGCTCGCCCGGGTGATCGAGGCGGGCGGGTACGGGCCGACCGTCCTGGACGCCGTCACCGCCCGGATCGAGGAGCGGGTGACGCTGCTCGGCGCGGACGTCGACGCGCTCGCCACGACGCTGTTCGACACCGCGCTGGCCGGGCTGCCCGAGCACTCCACCCGGACGCTCACCGCGATCGCCCGCGCCACCGGCTCGGTCACCGACCTGCGGGCGCTGGGCCGGGCGCTCGCAGTCGCACTGGCGCTGTGGCGGCACGACCGGCTGCTGGGCAGCGCCGGGACCGCCCCGCTCGGCGCGCTGATCACCGCCGCCGTACGCCGCGCGCTCTGGCTCGTCGAGGGCGTGCGTGCCACGGCCGCACCGGCCGACCCGGGCCGGCTCACCGCGCTCGTCGCGGTCCGGGACGCGGTCCGCCACGCCGGCCCGGCGCTCGGGCTCGACCGGGACGGCGCGCTCGCAGTGGCCGGGCGGGTGGCGGCCGACCCGGCGGCCCCGCCGGACCTGCGCGGCGCGGCGCTGGGCCTGGCCTGGTCGCTGGGGGACGTGCCGGACGCGGCCCGCGCGGTCCGGGCCGTGGCCGCGCCGGACACGCTCGGCGACTGGCTGTCCGGGCTGTTCGCGCTGGCCCGGGAGGAGGTGGTCAGCGGCGACGCGGCGCTGCTCACAGTGGTGGACGAACTGCTCGCCGCGATGGGCGCGTACGACTTCCTGGTGGCGCTGCCCGCGCTGCGGCAGGCGTTCGGCTGGTTCCCGCCCCGGGAGCGGGCGGAGGTGGCCCGGCACGTGCAGGCGCTGCACGGCGGCGACGCGCCGCCCAGTGACCTGCTGCGCCTGGACGCCGACCCGCTGCTGGTGGCCGCCGCCCGCGCGGTGGAGGAGCGGGTCGACGCGGTGCTGACCCGGGAGGGGCTGTGGGAAGGGGACCGGACGTGACCGACCCGATGCGGGAACGCTGGCGGCTGGTGCTCGGCGACGCCGCGCAGGACAGCCTGGGCGGCCTGTCGGCCGAGGCGGCCGGCCGGGACGCCGCGCTGGACTGGCTCTACGGCCGGGACGCCGAACTCGGCCGCCGCGACGTGCGGCGAGGCGGGTCCGGCCCGTCCGCGCTGACCACTGTGGACTGGCTGGACGGGATCACCCGGCTGTTCCCCAAGGAGACGGTGCAGCGGCTGGAACGCGACGCGGTCGAGCGGTACGGCATCCACGAGGTCGTCACCGACCCGGCAGTGCTGGCCCGGGTCGAGCCGAACCCGGCGCTGCTGCGCGCGGTGCTGCGCACCAAGCACCTGATGGACCCGCAGGTGCTGCGGCTGGCCCGCAAGCTGGTCGAGGCGGTGGTGCGGCAACTGGTCGAGCGGCTGGCCGCCGACGTGCGGCAGTCGTTCTCCGGGCCCCGGGCGCGCCGCCCCAGCCGGTTCCGGCAGGCCCGCAACTTCGACGTACGCCGGACCATCCGGGCGAACCTGGCGCACTGGCGGCCGGACGAGCGCCGCCTGCACGTCCGGCAGCCGCACTTCTTCTCCCGTACCCGCCGCCACCTGGACCGCTGGCAGGTGATCCTGCTGGTGGACCAGTCCGGCTCGATGCTCGGCTCGGTGATCCACGCCGCGGTGACCGCCGCCTGCCTGTGGGGGCTGCCGGGCGTACGCACCCACCTGGTCGCCTTCGACACCGATGTGGTCGACCTGACCTCCGACGTGGACGACCCGGTGGAGCTGCTGATGAAGGTGCAGCTCGGCGGCGGCACCGACATCGCTCGCGCGGTCGCGTACGGCGCGCAGCTCGTGGAGAACCCGCGCCGGGCGATCGTCGCGTTGGTGTCCGACTTCTACGAGGGCGGGGACGCCGGGCGTCTGGTCCGGTCGGTGAAGCAGCTCGTGGAGCAGGGCACGCACGTGCTCGCGCTGGCCGCGCTGGACGAGGAGGCCGACCCGGCGTACGACCGGGCCACCGCCCAGCGGCTGGCCGACGTGGGCGCGGCGGTGGGCGCGATGACGCCGGGCGAGCTGGCCGCGTTCGTGGCCGAGCACGTGGGCCGGTAGGGGGACCGGATGACCCGTGACGACCTGATCGCGCTCACCCCGGACGTGCTGGCCGCGCTGAGCAACAGGGGCCTGGTGAAGCGCGCCACGAAGGAGGTCGACGCCGGTGAGCGGCCGATGCTCACCGAGGACGCCGACGGCGAGGTGCGCGCGGCGTACCCGGACGGGGTGACGGTGACGCTGCCCGGGGGCGGCGGCCTCGCGGCCGGGATCTGCTCCTGTCCGGCGCCCGGCGTGTGCCGGCACCTGCTCGCCGTCGTGCTGACCTACCAGCGCACGCACGCCGACGCCCCGGACCGCGAGGCCGCGCCCGACGGGGAGGCCGCGTCGAACCGGCACGCCGCGCCGGATCACGACGCCGCACCGGACCGGAAGGCCGCGTCGGACGGCAAGGCCGCTTCGGACTGGGAGGCCGCGCCGGGCCGGGACGCGGCGCCGGACGGGGAGGACGCCTCAGCCGGGAGCGAGCCGTGGCGGTGGTCGCCGGGCGACGTCACCGACGAGGAACTGGCCGCCGCGATCGGCGCGCCCGCGCTCACCGCCGCGCGACGGCGGCTGCGTCGCGGCTACGCCGCAGTGGTCCACCGGCCGGACGCCGCCGACCCGGTTCCGCGCGTGGAGCTGCCCACCGGCACGGTCCGCTTCCTGGTGCCGCGCCAGATCGGGTACGCGCGCGGCGACGCGGCCGACGACGGCGGCGAAGCGATCGCCCTCGCGGTGTGGGCGTGCCGGACGGCCGACCGGGAGCAGCCGGACCGGCCCGAGGCGCAGGTACGCGTCGGCGGAACCGCCACCGTGACGGAGCATCCGGCGCTGGACGCGGCGGTGGCGCTGGCCGCCGACGTGCTGCTGACCGGGGCCGCGCACCTGGGCTCCGGCGTGGACGGCCGGCTCGCCGCCGCCCGGCGTGACCTCGACGCGGCCGGTCTGCGCTGGCCGCTGCTCGCCGTGGAGGACCTGGCCGGGCAGATGGAGGCGTACGCCGCGCGCGGCGCCCGGTACCGGCCGGAGACGTTCGCCGACCTGCTCGCCGAGTTGCCCGCCCGGCGGCGCGCGGTGGTGAACGCCGGCGCCACCCCGGTGGAGCGGGTACTCGGTACGCACGAGCCGGCGGAGACGCCGCTACGGCGGGTACGGCTGACCGGCCTGGGCGCCCGGGTCCGGGAGAGTGGCGGCGAGGTGGGCGTGGACGTGGTGCTCGCCCACCCGGCGGCCGTCTCGGTGCTGGTGCTGCGCCGCGCCTACCCGGTCACCGACGACGACCCGCCCACCGGGCACGAGCTGGCCGGTCGGCGCGTCACCGGCGCCACGCTCGGCGCGCTCGCCACCGGCAACGTGGTCTCCGAGTCGGCGGTGCGCAGCGCCGCGCACCGGCTCCGGATCGCCGCCGGCCGGCTGGCCCGCACCACTGTCACCCCCGGCGCGGGGGAGTGGTCCGGCCTGCCGTCCGGTCTGCTCGCCCGCGACCCGGACGCGCTCGCCGCCGAGCTGGCCGGGCGGCCACCCCGGCTGCTGCGTCCCCGCACCGCCGCCGAGTCGGTGCGGGTGCTCGCGCTCGGCGAGGTGCGTGCCATCGGGTACGCGGCCGGCGAGCAGCGCCTGCACGCCACGGTGACCGGGGCCGACGGGGGCACGGCTACCGTCACCGCGACCCACCACGCCGCCGCACCGGGCGCACTCGACGCGCTCGCGGCAGCGCTGGACGGCGCACACGGGCCGCCGCGCTACGTCAGCGGGACGGTGCGCCGGGGTGCCGACGGACTCGTGATCGAGCCGCTGGCGGTGGTCGCCGACGCGGTGGTCGTACCCGATCTGGCACCCGGGGTGGGCGACGGCCGGCTGGCCGGCGCGATAGACGCCCGGCCCGACCCGGTCGCCGCGGCGCTGGGTGCGGCGTCGGCGCTGCTCGCGCAGGCGGCGCACACCGGCCTGCGGCACCTGCCGGCCGGCTTCCCGGAGCGGCTGCGCGCGACGGCGGCCGGGCTCGCCGCGGTCGGCCTGGACCGCTGCGGCGCGACAGTGGCCGGCCTGGCCGGTGCGCTCGGCGCCGACGCCGGTGAACCGGCGGTACGGGCCTGGGTGGACGCCTGGATCCGCCTGTCGGTGACGGCGGAGTCCCGGTGAGCCGGTCCCCACGGCGGGGCCGGGTCGCTACGGTGTGACGGTGGCGACCACGGCGGCGCAGGAGATCCAGGTGGGGGAGCGGCTGGTCCGCGTCTCCAGCCCCGACAAGCCCTACTTCCCGGAGCGCGGGCTGACCAAGCTGGACGTGATCAGCTACTTCCTGTCCGTCGGCGGCGGCATCCTGCGCGCGCTGCGGGACCGGCCGACCATGCTGGAACGCTGGCCGCGCGGCGTGTTCGAGGGCGCGAAGGTCGCCACCCGGCAGACCAACAAGGGCGACGCGTTCTACCAGAAGCGGCTCCCGGCGGGCGCGCCCGACTGGGTCCGCACCGCGCACATCACGTTCCCCAGTGGGCGTACCGCCGACGAGGTCGCCCCGAGCGAACTGGCGGTGGTGATCTGGGCGGCGAACCTGGGCACGCTGCGGTTCCACCCGTGGCCGGTGTCGAAGGACGACGTGGAGCACCCCGACCAGCTGCGCATCGACCTCGACCCGATGCCGGGGGTCGACTTCGCGCAGGTGGTGCCGGTGGCGCACGAGGTGCGCGCGTTCCTGACGGAGCTGGGGCTGGAGGGCTTCCCGAAGACCACCGGCGGGCGCGGCATCCACGTGTACGTCTCGATCGAGCCGCGCTGGAGCTTCGGCGAGTGCCGGCGGGCGGTGCTCGCGCTGGGCCGGGAGATGCAGCGCCGCCTGCCCGACCTGGTCACCACCACCTGGTGGCGCGACCAGCGGGACCGGCCGGTCTTCGTCGACTACAACCAGATGGCCCGCGACCACACCATGACGTCGGCGTACTCGATCCGGCCGGCCCCGGCGGCGCTGGTCTCGGCGCCGCTGGACTGGTCCGAGCTGGACGACGCCCGGCCGGAGGACTTCGACGTGCTCAGCATGCCCGCGCGGTTCGCCGGGCGTGGCGACCCGCACGCCGGGCTGGACGGGCGGCGGTACTCGCTGGAAGCGCTGCTGGAGCGGGCCGACGCCGAGGGGCTGGAGTCGCCGCCGGAACGCTGACCGGTCAGTCCCAGGGGCTCTGCGTGCCGTCGAACTCCTCGAACACCAGCCAGGTACGTGTGGACAGCACCCCGGCGATGCTCTGCACCCGGTCCAGCACCACGTCCCGCAACGTCGCGTTGTCGGGTGCCCGGACCAGGGCGAGGACGTCGTGCTCGCCGCTGAGCAGCGCCGCGTGCTCGATGTAGCGCACCCGGGCCAGCTCGGCGGAGACCTCCCGCCAGGTGTTCTGCTCGATGGTGAGCGCGATGTACGCCGACGTGCCCAGCCCGGCCGGCTCCGGCGCGATCCGCGCGGTGAACCCGGTCAGCACTCCGTCGCGCAGCAGCCGCTCCACCCGGGCGTACGCGTTGGTGCGGGACACGTGCACCCGTTCGGCGAGCGTACGGATGGACGTGCGGGCGTCGCGGACCAGTTCGCGCAGGATCCGCCGGTCCACCTCGTCCAGCGGCCCGGCCGAACGTCCCGTTCCGCCCGCCGCGCCCGGTGTGGCGCCGGTCTCCTGGCTCACCTCAGCCGCCCTCCTGTGCCATTCGTCCCGCGTTCATCCCGGATGTTGAGTCAATCATCCACGACCGGGAGCATAGGGCCACCACACGTCCAGGAGGTCCCCGCCGTGACGACCACACCCCAGGCGGTCCGCAGGGCATCCCCGCGCACCCGCCGGAAGACCACCCCGGCCGCACCCGACCCGTCGGCCGGCTTCATGCCGCAGCGGGAACCGGTCCGGCTGCTCGAACCCGACGGGACCCCGCTGCCGGCCCGCGACGACTACCCGGAGCCGCCGGTCGAGACGCTGCGCGAGATGTACCGGCGGATGGTCGTCGGCCGCCGCTTCGACGTGCAGGCCACCGCGCTCACCAAGCAGGGCCGCCTCGCCGTCTACCCGTCCGCGCGTGGCCAGGAGGCGTGCCAGATCGGCGGCGTCCTCGCGCTGCGCGACACCGACTGGGTGTTCCCCACGTACCGCGAGTCGATGGCGCTGACCGCGCGCGGCCTCGACCCGGTCGAGGTGCTCACGCTGCTGCGCGGCGACTGGCACTGCGGGTACGACCCCGCCGCCACCCACACCGCGCCGCAGTGCACCCCGCTCGCCACCCAGTGCGTGCACGCCGCCGGGCTGGCCTACGGCGAGTCGTACCAGGGCCGCGACACCGTGGCGCTGGCGTTCATCGGCGACGGCGCCACCAGCGAGGGCGACTTCCACGAGGGCATCAACTTCGCCGCCGTGTTCAAGGCGCCCGTCGTCTACCTCGTGCAGAACAACAAGTACGCGATCAGCGTGCCGCTGTCCCGGCAGACCGCCGCGCCCAGCCTCGCCTACAAGGGTGTCGGCTACGGCGTACCCAGCGAGCAGGTCGACGGCAACGACCCGGTGGCGGTCCTGGTGGTGCTGGAGCGCGCCGTCGCGCACGCCCGCGCCGGCAAGGGCCCCTACCTGGTCGAGGCCCACACGTACCGGATGGAACCGCACACGAACGCCGACGACCAGACCCGCTACCGCGACGCCGACGAGGTCGAGGCGTGGCGCGACCGCGACCCGATCGCCCGGCTCGAGGCGTACCTGCGGGCCAAGGGCGTCCTCGACGACGCCGCCGTCGCGGCGGTCGCCGAGGAGGCCGAGGAGTACGCCGCGACGCTGCGCCGCCGGATGGACTCCCAGCCGACAGTGGACCCGCTGAGCCTGTTCGACCACGTGTACGCCGAGCCGACGCCGCAACTCGTCGAGCAGCGCGAGATGGTCCGGGCCGAGCTGGCCGCCGACGCGGAGGGGGACGCCTGATGGCCACCATGACCATGGCGAAGGCGCTCAACGCGGCGCTCGCCGACGCGATGCTCGACGACGACCGCGTGCTCGTCTTCGGTGAGGACGTCGGCCAGCTCGGCGGCGTCTTCCGGATCACCGACGGGCTGCAGGCCCGCTTCGGCGACAAGCGCTGCTTCGACACCCCGCTCGCCGAGGCCGGCATCGTCGGGTTCGCGGTCGGCCTCGCCATGTCCGGGCTGCGGCCGGTCGTGGAGATGCAGTTCGACGCGTTCGCGTACCCGGCGTTCGAGCAGATCGCCTCGCACGTGGCGAAACTGCGCAACCGCACCCGCGGCGCGCTGAGCGTGCCGATCGTCATCCGGGTGCCGTACGCCGGTGGCATCGGCGGCGTGGAGCACCACTGCGACTCGTCCGAGGCGTACTACGCGCACACCCCCGGCCTGAAGGTGGTCACGCCCGCGACTGTGGACGACGCGTACTCGCTGCTGCGCGCCGCCATCGACGACCCCGACCCGGTGGTGTTCCTGGAGCCCAAGAAGCTCTACTTCACCAGCGCCGAGGCGGACCTGCCGGCCCGTACCGCACCGATCGGCAGCGCCGTCGTGCGCCGCCCCGGCACCGACGCGACGCTGATCGCGTACGGGCCGGCGGTGCCGGTGGCGCTGGCCGCCGCCGAGGCCGCCCGCGAGGAGGGCTGGGACCTGGAGGTCGTCGACGTCCGCAGCATCGTGCCGTTCGACGACGCCACCGTCACCGCCTCGGTCCGCCGTACCGGCCGGTGCGTGGTGATCCAGGAGGCGCAGGGCTTCGCCGGCGTCGGCGCGGAGATCGCCGCCCGGGTGCAGGAGCGCTGCTTCCACGCGCTGCACGCGCCGGTGCTGCGGGTGTCCGGGCTGGACATCCCGTACCCGGCGCCGATGCTGGAGCACACCCACCTGCCCTCGGTCGACCGGGTGCTGGACGCCGTGGCGCGGCTCCAGTGGGACGACCAGCCCGACACGAGGTGGGTGGCGGCATGACCGAACGCACCGAGCGGAGCGAGGGCCGTGAGGGCATGCCCGGTCAGCACACCATGACCGAACGCACCGAGCGGAGCGAGGGCCGTGAGGGCATGCCCGGTCAGCGCGGCATGACAGCGGCGATCGGAACCCGGGACTTCCTTCTGCCTGACCTCGGGGAAGGGCTGAGCGAGGCGGAGATCGTCGAGTGGCGGGTCGCCGTCGGCGACGTCGTCACCGTGGACCAGACGGTGGTGGAGGTGGAGACCGCCAAGGCCGTCGTCGACGTGCCGTGCCCGTACGCCGGACGGGTCGTGGCCCTGCACGGCACGGCCGGTGAGGTACGCCCGGTCGGCCAGCCACTCATCACCATCGCCCCGCTCGACGACGCCCCCGACCCGCACGCCACCTACCGTGAGGAGGAGCGGGCCGGGTCCGGCAACGTCCTGATCGGCTACGGCACCGGCCACGGTGGCACGGGCCGTCGGCGGCGCCGTCCGCGGCTGGCGCTGGCCCCCGAGCCCGGTACGCCGGTCGCGGCGGACCCCGCGTCCGGTCCGGCGGCGGGCTCTCCGGTTCCGGCCGGTTCGTCGGTTCCGGCGGGCTCGGTTCCGGCGGGCTTGTCGGCTCCGAACGGCACGGCTGCCTCGGCGGAGCGCTCGGCTGAGCCGGCAACGAACGGCGTGCAGTCGGCGCCGCTGGTCATCTCGCCGATCGTGCGGCGGCTGGCCAAGGAGCACGGTATCGACCTGGCGTCGCTGCGCGGCACCGGGCCGGGCGGCGTGATCCGCCGGGCCGACCTGGACGCCGCCGTGGCCGCCCCCGCTGCTCCGGCGGCCCGGCTGGCCGCGGTGCCGGACGCCCCGGCCGCCCACGTCGGGCTCGCCCCGGCGGGCGACGGGGACACGGTCATCCCGCTCACCGGTATCCGCAAGGTGATCGCCGACAAGCTCTCCCGCAGCCGGCGGGAGATCCCCGAGGTGACCATCTGGGTCGACGTGGACGCGACCGGCCTGCTGGAGACGCGCGCCGCGATAAACGCGGCCACCCCGGACACGCCGGTGAGCATCCTGGCGCTGCTGGCCCGGATCTGCCTCAGTGGCCTGCGGAGGTACCCGCAGCTCAACGCGCACGTCGACACCGAGGGCCAGCGGATCATCCAGTCCGCGGGCGTGCACCTGGGCATCGCCGCGCAGACCGACCGGGGCCTGGTCGTGCCGGTGCTGCGCGACGCACAGCGGCTCACCACCCGGGAGCTGGCCGCCGCGCTCGCCGAGACCACTGCGGCGGCCCGGGCCGGCACGCTGCCGCCGGCGCGGCTGACCGGCGGGACGTTCACGCTCAACAACTACGGCGTGTTCGGCGTGGACGGCTCCACGCCGATCATCAACCACCCGGAGGCGGCGCTGCTCGGCGTCGGCCGGATCGTGGACAAGCCGTGGGTGGTGGACGGGCAGCTCGCCGTCCGCAAGGTGACCCAGATCAGCCTCACCTTCGACCACCGCGTCTGCGACGGCGGCGTGGCCGGCGGCTTCCTGCGCCACGTGGCGGACTGCGTCGAGCAGCCGGCCCTCCTGGTAGCCAACGTCTGACCCGTCCGCCCCCCGGCCCCGGCCTCTCCTCACGAGGGGCCGGGGTCGCTCCGTCCTCCGCAGCCCGCCCGCGATCTTGCACTTGCGGCCCTTGATGTGCCCGATTCGCACCTTTCTCCAGGACCGCAACTGCAAGATCGCGGCGGCGATGCGAGTGGCGTGGGCGATCGCGTCCAGCGCATCTCGTTCTCGTCCGTCGATCATGAGGTTGGCGGGGACAAAACGGACGCCATCCGCCGTCAACTTCATGATCGACGGACCGGGGTAGCTGAGCGGCGGGTGAGGGGGTGGGGAACCGGGCGGAGGGCGCTTAGGGCGCAAGACGGTACGGGAATTACCTGTCCGGCACGATTCTCCGCAACCGTTTCCGAGTAATTCCGCCGAAGGTGCCACGGCGCGATCCCGGGCCTACAGAATGTGGGCGAGAGGGTTCGGAAATGGGGGGCGAAATATGTTTGCGAGGCGCCGACTGACGCTTTTCGCGATGACCGTCGCAGCCGCGCCGCTGGCGGTCGGCGCGTGTACCGCCGGCCCGAAGTCGGTGGCGAAGCGGGCCGAGGCGGCGCCGCCGTCGGTCTCCGTGACGCCGGCCGACAGTACCCGGGGCGTGCCGATCAGCGCGGAGGTGGGCACGAAGGTGAGCAACGGCAAGGTGACAGCCGTCAAGCTGACCGACGACAAGGGCAACGCGGTGCCGGCCCAGCCGCGGGAGGACGGTTCCGGCTGGGTGCCGGACCGGCCGCTCGCCAATTCCCGGACGTACACCGCGGAGGTGACCGCGACCGGCGATTCCGGCAAGACCGCCACGCAGAAGACGACGTTCACGACGATGGCCAAATCCACCAAACCGGCAGTCACCAGCGAATTGTATTTCCGGCCGAATCAGACGTACGGGACGGCGATGCCGGTCGTGCTCGGATTCGACCCGCCGATTCCGAAGGAGGCGCGTGCGGACGTCCAGCGCCGGCTCTTCGTGAAGACCGACCCGCCGCAGCCGGGCACCTGGTCCTGGGTGGCCGACGGCAAGCAGGCCGAGTACCGGGCGCCGGACCGCTGGAAGCCGGGCACGAAGATCAGCGTGCGCAGCGCGCTGGAGGGGCTGCCCATCGGCAAGGAGGCGGTCGGCGATTCCGACCGGGTCGCGAGCGCCAAGGTCGGCCGGCAGGTGACCCTGGACATCGACAACGGGACGAAGCAGATGACCGTCTACGAGGACGGCAAGGCGGTCAAGAAGATCCCGGTCAGCCTCGGCAAGGAGAGCACGCCGACGTCCAGCGGCACCATGGTGATCATGGAGAAGCACGAGCACACCACCTTCGACACCCGGGGCGAGCCGAACGGCGGCTACGTGGTCGACGTGGACGACGCTCAGCGGCTGACCTGGGGTGGTGAGTTCATCCACTCCGCGCCGTGGTCGGAGGGGGAGCAGGGCTACACCAACACCTCGCACGGCTGCACGAACGTCTCGGCCACCGCCGCGGACTGGCTGATGGGCTTCACGCAGGTCGGTGACCTGGTGACGGTCAAGGGCACCGAGGTGAAGCTGGATCAGGGCAACGGCTTCACCGCCTGGAACGTCAGCTGGGACGAGTTCGCCAAGGGCAGCGCGCTGCCCGTACCGGCGGGGCTGAAGCCCACGCAGAGCGCCACGCCGCACCCGGGCGCGGTGGCCGGCGGGTCGTCACCGGCCCCGGCCCCCTCGCGGAGCAACAGCGGCGGCTGAACCTGGGGAGGAACGGCCACGGGGCCGGCCCGCCGTCCGCGCGGGCCGGCCCCTGCGTCGTCTCAGTCCAGGCCGACCCGGGCCACCCCGGCCGCGGTCAGGCTGCCCAGCCAGAGGTCGCGGCCGTGCTGCCGCACGCCGGTGACCATCGGGTACGCCCCGCTCGGGCCGTGCAGCGTGCGCAGCACCCGGCCGTCGCCGTCGACCAGCGCGACCAGCCCGTAGCGGCGCGGCTGCGGCTGCACCGCGCCGGGCAGCAGAGCCACGATCTGCCGGACCCGGGGATGCGGCAGCAGCCGTTCCATGGCCCGCAGCCGCGGGCTGGGCAGCGCCACCCAGTAGGTGCCGTCGCCGACGCCGGAGATGTTGTCCGGGTACGCGGGCAGGTCGGTGAGCACAGTGGCCCGCCCGCTGGGCAGGTCGACGCGGAGCAGCCGGTGGGTGGCGGTCTCGGCGAGCATCAGCGCCGACTCGTCCGGGGTGAGCGCGAGCCCGTTGGGGAAGTAGAGCCCGTCCGCGACCACGTCGGTGCGCCCGGTGCGCCTGTCGTACGCGAGTACCCGCCCGTTGGGCCGGTGCTCCAGCAGGTCGCGTTACCAGTGCGAGAGCGGGAACCGGTCGGACGAGTCGGTGAAGTAGACGGTGCCGTCACGCGCCACCGCCGCGTTGTCGGCCAGGTGCACCGGCGGCGCGGTGCCGGTCAGCTCGTGCACCCGGCCGGCCGGGTCGATGCGCAGCAGCCCCCGGTACGCGTCGCAGACCAGTAACCCGCCGTCGACCGGATCCCGCTCGATGCCCAGCGGTCGTCCGCCGGTCTCGGCCAGCAGCGTCGGCGGCGTGCCGGGCGGGGAGTCGGCCGGCCACCACCAGAGCCGGCCGTCCTCGTCGCCGCTGACCACCCGGCCGTCGCCGTCGACCACGACGTCCTCCGGGCCGTGCCCGCCGGCCGGCAGCGGCAGCAGGTCGGCCCGGTCGAGCCGGGTGTCGGCGGGCGACCAGGGGCCGGTGAGCGGCGGCGGCACCGTCGCCGGCTCGCGGACCGGCCGGATCAGCAGTGGGGCGCGCGGGCGGGGGACGACCATCGGCTCATTGTGGCCCCGCGGCGTCGCGCAGGGCAGTCCCCGGCGGCGTTTCGCCGCTTCCCGCGCGGCGTGGCGGCACGGCTGCGGGATGACCCTGAGACGGCTCGGGGTCGGTTCCCGGACACTACCCGGAACCCCCGCCGCGAGGTCCGGAAATGTCGGAGGGCGCGGGTAGGTTTGGCCGCATGGTACACAGCGGTGAGCGCTTCTTCGTGGCGATGGACGTGCACGACCACGTGGTCGAGCTGCGACCGGTCGGCGAGATCGACATCGCCACCGTGACGGCGTTCCGGGCCGCGCTCTGGGCGGCGCCGGCCCGGCCGGTGCTGCGGGTCGACCTGGCCGGTGTCCGGCTGCTCTCCGCCGCCGGCGTCCGCGCGCTGGTCGCCACCCACCTGCGGGTCCGCTCCCGGGGTGGCGAGCTGGTGCTCACCGACCCCGACCCGGTGGTGGCCCGGGTGCTGCGGGTGACCGGCCTGCACCGGGTGCTCCCGGTGCGCTGCACCGACCGCGCCCAGAACCTCCCCGACCGCGCCCAGAACCTCCCCGACCGCGCCCAGAACCTCCCCGACCGCGCGCCGGACCTGCCCGGCCGCCCCCGCGAGCTGGTGGCCTGCGCGGCCTGAACAGGCGGCGGCCCGAGCAGAGGCGGGCCGGCGGCCCGAACATGCGCCGGGCCGCCGGCCCGGAAGCCGGCGGCTCGACGGGACGGTGTCGCGCTCAGCGCACGCCGAGCAGGTCCACCACGAAGACGAGCGTCTCGTTCGGCTTGATGACGCCGCCCGCGCCCCGGGCGCCGTAGCCCAGGTGCGGCGGGATGGTGAGCTTGCGCCGGCCGCCGACCTTCATGCCCACGACGCCCTGGTCCCAGCCGGCGATGACCTGGCCGCCGCCGAGCGGGAACTCGAACGTCTCACCCCGGTTCCACGAGGCGTCGAACTCGCGGCCGTTCGAGTGGGCCACGCCCACGTAGTGCACGCTCACCAGCTGGCCCGCGCGGGCCTCCGGGCCGTCGCCGACGGTGATGTCCTCGACGACCAGATCGGCGGGCGGCGCGCCCTCGATCGGGCCGATCTGGGGCTTGTCCATGAGCGGGTCTCCTCGGTGCTGACGGTGTGGTCACCGTCGATCCTGCCGGATCGCGACCGGCCGATACGCGCCGGTCCCCGCACACCGGCGTGGCGGGGACACGAGAAGAGGGCGGGCGCCGCCTGTCGGCGACGCCCGCCCCGGAGCGGGCTGGTTCACTTCAGCCAGGGGAGACGCTGGACCAGGGGGAGCTTCGCCCAGATCCGGCCGAGGCCGAGGGTGTTGCCGGCGCCCACCAGGGCGAGACCGGCCAACAGGCCCGCGTAGATGAGGTGGTCGTCCATGAAGGGGTTGTTCGCCGGGGGCAGCACGGCCGTCCACATCAGGACCAGGAGCAGTCCGCCGGCCACGGCGGCGATCCGGATGCCGATGCCGAGCATCAGCGCGACACCGATGCCGAGCAGGCCGACCATGAACAGGGTGTCCGCCCAGGCCGCGCCGGCGATGTTCCGGTAGAGGTCCGCGAACGGGCCCTCGACCGCGTTGCCCAGGAAGCCCTTGGTCGGGCTGCCGCCGTTGATCCAGGCGTTCTTCGCCGGGGTCTCGTGGCCGAGGCCGAACATCTTGTCGAGGAAGGCCCAGAGGAAGATCCAGCCCAGGGCGAGCCGCAGCCCGGCCCAGACGTACCGGGTGGCCTTCTGGCGGGTGGTCTCGGTGTGCGCCGCCGGAGCGATGGTGGCGGCGGGGGTCCGCTTGACGGCGGGGGTCCGCTCGATTGTCGCGGTCATGGTGTCCACGTCCCTTCCTGTGCCTCGCACCGCGCTTCCCGGTGGCACATTCATTCCACCGCCGCGCGGCGCCCGGGAGCAGGGCCGAGAGGTGCCCTCGTGACCGGGTCCTTGGTCCCGTCCGTACCCGGTCCGGTCGGCCCCTCGCGGCCGGTCCGCCGCCCCTGACCAGGCCGTACGCCGGCGGCCTACCGTCGCAGGTGGAAACCCGGTACGAGGAGGTCGTGATGAGGGCGTGGCAGGTTACCGACGTGATGACCAGGGACGTCGCCACGGTGACGGAGGAGACCCCGTACCGCGAGGTCGTCGACGTGCTGGTGCGGCAGCGGATCAGCGGTGTGCCGGTGGTGGACTCGTTCCGCCGGGTGCTCGGGGTGATCTCCGAGGCGGACCTGCTGCACAAGGTGGAGCGGTCCGGTCACCCGGACGAGCGGCGGGTCTTCGAGGGACGGCGCCGCCGTACCGCGCGGGAGAAGGCGGGCGCGCTCGTCGCCCGGGACCTGATGACCGCGCCCGCGGTCACCACCCACGAGCGGGCGTCGCTCGCGGCGACCGCCCGGCTGATGGACCACGAGGCCGTCAAGCGGCTCCCGGTGCTGGACGACCTGGGCCGGCTCGCCGGCATCGTCACCCGCGGTGACCTGCTGCGCGTGCACCTGCGTACCGACGCGGAGATCCGCGAGGAGGTCGTGCACGAGGTGCTGCGCCGGGTGCTGTCCGTACGCGACGGCCTGGTCACGGTCCAGGTCCGCGGCGGCGAGGTCACCATGGACGGGCGGCTGGACCGGCGCAGCGCCGTCGAGCTGGCGGGCCGTCTCGCCGCGCAGGTCGCGGGCGTGGTCGCGGTGCACAACGCGATCGGGTACGACGTGGACGACACCACGCTGATGGAGCTGGACCCGGTGCACGCCACCCCGGTCGCCTGAGCACCGGCACCCGGGCCTCACCGGTCAGGTGGGGCCCGCGGCGGCGAGCTGGGCGGCCAGCAGCGCCGGGGCCTCGGCCAGCGACGGGCCGTACCAGGTGAGGTGCCGGCCGGACACCAGCGCCGCCGGCACACCGGGGAACGCCTCCGGCCCGTCGTCGGCGGTGAACCGGTACGGCTCGTCGGGCAGCACCACCAGCTCCGGCGCCCGGGCGCGCAGCTCGTCCAGGCTGGGCCGGGGATAGCGTTCCGCGTCCCCGGCCCAGCCGTTGCGCACACCCAGCCGGGCCAGCACGTCCCCGGCGAACGTGTCCCGCCCCAGCACCACCCACGGGCGCCGCCACACCGGCACCACGGCGCTGCGGACATGTCCCGGCGCGGGCAGCGCGGCCCAGGCGTGGCGGGCCTCCCGCAGCCACCGCGGCTCGGCCGGCACGCCGAGCGCGTCGACCAGCTCACCGAGCTGGTCGAGGGCCTCGGGGACGGTACGCGGGAAGGTGACCCGGACCGGCACCCCGGCGGCGCGCAGCGCCTCGGCGTCGGCCAGCCGGTTCTCCTCCTCGTTGAGCAGCACCAGATCCGGCTCGAGCGCGAGCACCCGGTCCAGGTCCGGGTACTTCGTCCCACCGACCCGGGCGACGTCCAGCCCGGCCGGGTGGGTGCACCAGTCGGTCGCGCCGACCAGCACCTCCGGGCGGGTGGCCGCGACCGCCTCGGTCAGCGACGGCACCAGCGACACCACCCGCACCGCGTCTCCCTCTCCTCGAACCGGACCGGCCGGTCAGCCGGCCGGCGCGGCCACGGCGTCGGCGTTCTCCGGCGGCAGGCCCGCCACCGGCAGGCCCTTGCGTACCGCCCAGTCGACGGCGGCGCGCAGGTCCGCGGTGGGCAGCGGCCGCCGGGTGGTCACCCCGACCGCCGCGTGCACGATGTACGCCATGAACGGGTACGACCGGGCCAGCGCGCCGATCCCGTCGTGCAACCGGCGTACCACCTCCAGCGCGGCCGGTTCGTCGAGCCCGGGCAGGACGAGCTGGAACTCGTTCTCGGTGACGCGCACCGCGCGGTCGACCGGCCGCAGCACGCCGGTGATCGCGGTGAGCACGGCGTGCCCCTCGCGGGCGACGCCGCGCCGGCCGAAGCGTTCCGGTGAGCCGGGCGGCGCCTCCACCCGCAGGCCGACCAGCGCCACCGGCAGCGTGCCGGAGGCGGTCACCCCGTCCGCGCCGGACCACCGGGCCAGGCCTGATTCGTCCAGCATGGTCTCGGCCGGCTCGACCGGCTGGTGGTTCCGGTCGCCGCGGCGGGCCAGCATCCGCAGTGCCGCCTCGGCGCGCGGTTCGCCCGGCCCGGCCGGGATGTCCCGCACCCGGGCGATCGCCTCGTCCAGCGCGGTGCGTGCCGCGGCGGGCAGCCGTTCGGCGAGCTGTTCGCGCAGCCGGATCACCTCGTGCAGCGCCTCGTCGCGGCGGAAACCCCAGCGGCCCTCGAACAGCCGGCCGGCCTCCAGCGTCGGCGCGGGCGCCACCTCGGCCCGGTCGTGCGCGACGAGTGTGGCGCCGAAACGCGGGCTCAGCGCCACCACCGTCCACTCCCGGGCCAGCGCCTCCGCCTCGTCCAGGGTCACGCCGTACGCCCCTTCGGGCAGGTCGGGCGGCGGTCCGCCGACCATCGCCACCACCGTCACGGCGGCGCGGCCGGCGATGCGCCGGTAGACCTCGCGCTCCCGGGCGAAGTACGGCAGCCGCTGGAACAGCGCGAGCACGACGAGCGGGCCGTCCTCGGCCTCGGCGAGCGCGGCGCGTTCGATGGCGTGGGAGACGGCGACGAGACTGCGTTTGGTGAACTGTTCCGGGGTCCGTCCGCTGGGCACGGGCAGAGCCTAGAGGGACGGGCGCGGTAGCGCACCGGGCGGCCGTACCGACTGCGCCGCACCGCCTACACTCGGGCGTCGACCGGACGAGGGGGGATCGGGGCGAGATGACGAGCACAGGCAGCGTGACCGCCTCCTGGCTGCGGCCGGTCCCGCCCGGCGTCGCGCCGTCCCTGGTCCGGGCCGGCCACCTCGGTCACGCCGGCCGGCGGCTCGGTGACCTGGTGCAGGGCCGCCCGCCGGGGGTCACCGGCAGTCAGTGGAGCACCGCCGGGCGGGCGTCGCTCGACCTGGTGGTCTGCGCCGCCGACACCGGGCTGCCGCGCTTCGCGGTGCGGTTCACCGCGCCCGCTCCGGACGGGTCGCCGGCCCGGCGGGAGGAACGGCTCACCGACGCGGTCTGCGCCGCCGTCGGCCTGCCGCTGGTGCGCGTCGAGTCGCCGGCGCTGGGCGGCGCGGAGCAGGTCCGCCGGTTCGCCGAGTACGTGCTGGACGCGCGGGCCTACGCCGACGGCACCGACCCGGACGCCGGCGACGCGGTGGGCTTCCGGGACATCATCGGCCGGCTGCCGGACGGCCGGCGTGGACCGGTGAACGACCTCGGCGCGCTGGCCCGGGTCGAGGCGGTCGAGGCGTACGTGGCGGGCCGGATCGCCGACCCGATCGTGCGCGGCCTGCACGTGCGCTGGACCGACGGGCCGGCGGAGGGCTGGGCCTGGGCCGAGGTGCGGCCCGGCCGCTGTCTGCTGGAGCGGGTCCGGCTGACCGCGCGCGGCTTCGCCTGCGGCGTCGACGCGGGGCGGCTCGCCGAGGATCTGGCCGTGGTGGCGCTGGGGGAGCGGCTGCGTGACCTCGACGGGGCCGCGCCGTCCCTGCTGGACCGGGACGAGCTTCTCCGGCAGGTCCGCGCGCTCGCCGCGCGGCGGGACTCCTTCGACGGCGGCTTCGCCTTCGACCACCTCTGCGCCGACTGAACCGTCCCCGCCGGCGCGGACGGCGACTTTTCGATTTTTTTCCGATCTCCGGTTGAACCTTCGCCGACGGCGCTCCGTACCTCATCGGGAATGGACGCAGATCTTCCCCGCCGCGCCCGGACGGCGCGGAGACGGTGCGGAAAGGGCATCGTCGGCCATTGACTCGCGACTGAGCGTCGCAGTGATCTCACACCCCGAATTCGTCGGTCCGCCGGGATCACCAGTCAACTACCGGATCGAGAAGGAGAGCAATTCGATGCGCAGGTCCACACGGGCGCGCCGGTCATCCGGTAACGCGCGGAGCAAGCGGATGCTGGCGGTTGTCGGCACGCTCGCGGTCTTCGGCGGCATCGTCGCCGTCACCCAGATCTCGTCCGCCCAGGACCGGCGGACGACCACCCGCGCCGCCTCGGCGTCCTGCGTGCCCGCGAGCCCGGGGGCGACCGCCCCGGACGGCCAGGGCAGCACCACCCGTACCTGGCAGAACGGCCGCTGGGTCCGCAACCACTGGGGTGACGGTCAGATGTCGCCGGCCGAGTGCCAGCAGACCACGGCGGGTGGCGCCGG